>CALBSW010000128.1 GCA_937967465.1 uncultured Flavobacteriales bacterium | reverse complement strand
GACGTCCGCAAGGAGGGCATGATCCACACGGCGACCTACGCCCGCCACCCCTTCGATGTGGTCGGCTGGGACGGATACCATTTCCCCTACGCCTTCTCCATCCACGATTTCGAGCCGATCACCGGCCGGGTCCATCAACCCCCTCCGGTCCACCAGACCTTCGAAACCGACGCCTTCGTCATCTGCAGCTTTTGCCCGCGGCTGTATGATTACCACCCCAAGTCCATTCCCGCCCCCTACAACCACAGCAACATCGATTCCGATGAGGTGCTGTACTACGTCGAGGGCAACTTCATGAGCCGCAAAGGCATCTCGCGTGGTGACCTCACCCTGCATCCCGGTGGCATTCCCCACGGCCCCCACCCCGGCACCTATGAGGGCTCCATCGGCAAGACCGGCACGGCCGAACTCGCCGTCATGGTGGACACCTTCCGTCCACTCCGCCTGACCCAACACGCCCTCGACATCGAGGACGATGGCTACCATACGAGCTGGCTGGGCTATACCCCCAAGACCCTCGACTGAATCCCGCAAAGACCATGGAACAGCAGACTCCCCAACCCGACATCGTCGTCCCCGAAGCAGAGGACTTCCTGCCCTTGCTCGGCACCGACCACGTGGAGCTCATCGTCGGCAACGCCAAGCAAAGCGCGTACTACTACATGAATGCCTGGGGATTCCAGCCGCTCGCATTCAAGGGTCTGGAGACCGGGTCCGAAGACAGCGTCAGCTACGTGCTTCGCCAGGACAAGATCACGCTGGTCCTGACCACCCCGCTCGTGGCGGACGGCCCGCTGAATGACCACTTGAACCGACACGGCGACGGCGTCAAGGCCGTGGCCCTCTGGGTGGACGACGCGGAGAAGAGCTGGAAGGAGACCACATCGCGGGGTGCCGTGAGTGCTTTTGCGCCAGAAACCCGTGAGGACAGCGACGGCAAGGTGGTGCTCAGCGGCATCGAGACCTATGGCGACACCATCCACGTCTTCGTGGAGCGCAAGGCCTACAACGGGGTGTTCCTGCCGGGCTACCAGGCGTGGAACCCCAAGGGTGGACGCGCGGCAGTCGGCCTCAAATACATCGACCACATGGTCGGCAACGTCGGATGGGGCGAGATGAACACCTGGTGCGAGTTCTACGCCAAGGTGATGGGCTTTGCCCAGCTGGTCTCCTTTGACGACAAGGACATTTCCACCGAATACACCGCCTTGATGTCCAAGGTGATGAGCAACGGAAATGGGCGAATCAAATTCCCCATCAACGAGCCCGCTGAAGGCCGCAAGAAGAGCCAGATCGAAGAGTACATCGACTTCTATCAAGGCGCTGGCGTCCAGCACATCGCCGTGGCCACCGACAACATCATCGAGACGGTGACCGAATTGCAGGCACGCGGCATTGAATTCCTGAAAGTCCCGAACACCTACTACGACACCGTGCTCGACCGGGTGGGACAAATCGATGAAGACCTCCAGCCCTTGAAGGAGTTGGGCATCCTGATCGACCGGGACGACGAAGGCTACTTGCTGCAAATCTTCACGAAGCCGGTCGTGGACCGGCCGACGATGTTCTTCGAGATCATCCAGCGCAAGGGCGCCCAGAGCTTCGGCAAGGGCAACTTCAAGGCGCTCTTTGAAGCCATCGAACGCGAGCAGGCCCTGCGTGGCACCCTCTGATTCCGCCCTCTGCTGGGAAGGCCTGAGCCTCGACATCGCGGGGCGGTCCATCCTGCGCGACATCCACCTGTCCGTGGCGCCGGGAGAGACCCTGGCCCTGGTTGGAGAAAGCGGCTCAGGAAAAACGCTGTGCTGCATGGCCGCACTCGGCTTGTTGCCAGATGCAGCCTCGCTGACTTCCGGGCGCATCCTCGGTTTGGGCCAATGCTGGGCGAGTTCCGATCCCGATGCGGCCTTGACCGCCATCCCGCGCGGCGATCGGATCACCATGGTGTTCCAGGAGCCCATGACCAGCCTGAACCCCACAATGCGTTGCGGAAACCAACTGGTGGAGGTGATCCAACGCCACCGTCATCTCGACCGCGACCAAGCCACGGCGCGCGCCCAATCGCTGCTCGAGGAGGTGCAGATGCCCGATGTCGGGCGGGCCTTCTCCGCATACCCGCATGGCCTTTCCGGCGGACAGAAGCAGCGGGTCCTCATCGCCATGGCGCTCGCCAATGATCCGGACATCCTGCTGGCCGACGAACCCACGACCGCATTGGACAGCACGCTTCGGGCAGAACTGCTGGACCTCCTGGGCACCCTCCAACGCCAACGCGGCCTCGCCATGGTGTTGGTGTCCCACGACATGGACGTGGTCGAGCGCCATGCCGATCGGGTGGCCGTGTTGTACCGGGGTGACGTCGTTGAGCAAGGCCCAACCCGCGACATTCTCGACGCTCCGCAACATGCCTACACGCGCGGGCTGCTGGCCTGTCGGGTGCCACAATCCGGGCGCCCCACGCCCCTGCCCGTGCTCTCCGATTTCCTGGACGGCCAGGCCGGCGCAGCCACTTCGAACGAACTGCATCCCCCGGGGAAGGATGCCCCCGTTCTGCTCCAAGTCCAAGGGGCCACCAAAACCTATCCCGGAGCCAGTGCCCCTGCGTTGAATGGGGTCTCACTCCAGCTCCCAGAGGGGGGAAGCCTCGGCATCGTCGGCGGCAGTGGATGCGGCAAGACCACATTGGCCCGCGCCATACTCGGTTTGCACAGCCTCGACGCGGGGACCATCCAGTTGGCTGGACAACCCGTTCACGACCGGACCCCGAGCCAATTGGCGCACATCCAGCGCCATGTCGGGCTGGTCTTCCAGGATCCCCGTGCCGCGCTGAATCCCGCCCTGAAAGTCGGCCGCGTTCTCTCCGAGGTCCTCGTTCGGTGGGGCACACCGAAGGCCGATGCCTGGAAGCGGGCCGCGGAACTGCTGAAGTCCGTAGGCCTGCCAGAAACGGCGTTGGACAAGCGTCCGGATGCCTTCTCCGGCGGACAGCGCCAGCGCATCGTGATCGCCCGGGCCCTGGCTGCCGACCCCAAGATTCTCTTGTGCGACGAGGCCGTCGCTGCCCTCGATGTGAGCGTCCAGGCGCAGGTGTTGAACCTGCTCGTGGAGTTGCAAGCTTCGCGCGGGCTCTCCTTGCTCTTCATCAGCCACGACCTCGGTGTGGTCCGGTACCTCTGCGACCGCACGGTGGTGATGGACGCGGGACAGGTCATCGAGGAAGGAAATTCCGATGCCATTTGGTCCACACCCAAGCACCCCGTAACCCGCAGACTTCAGGCCGCCGGAGGGGGGTCGATTGCCTAATTTCGAAGCCATGTCCGAGACCGCACTTGTCCTCGAGTCCATCCACGGCAGCACCGCTGTCTGGACCCTCAACCGACCGCAACAACTCAACGCACTGAACGCCGACCTCATCGCCGAACTCGGCCAGATGGTCGATGCGGTCCAACAGCGCGACGACATCCGGTGTGTGGTGCTCACCGGTTCAGGTGAAAAGGCGTTCGTTGCCGGCGCGGACATCAAGGAATTCGCCGACTACGATGGGGCGCAAGGCCGGGCATTGGCCGAACGCGGACAGCGCACCCTGTTCGACGCCATTGCCCTGTCCAACACCCCGTTCATCGCCGCCATCGGTGGATTTGCCTTGGGCGGGGGCTTGGAATTGGCCTTGTCCTGCCACGTGCGGATCGCCTCGGACAACGCCCGCATGGGCCTGCCGGAGGTGACCCTCGGCCTCATTCCCGGATACGGAGGAACCCAGCGACTGGCCCGCATCATCGGGACCGGCCGGGCCATGGAGATGATCCTCTCCGCCCGCATGGTCAAGGCGGAAGAAGCCCTCGCCAGCGGCCTGGTGAGCCAGGTGGTCGAGCGCGATGCCTTGCTCGAAGCCGCCCTCAGCATGGGCGCCGCATTGTCCGCCAACAGCCCCAACGCCCTCGCCGCCGCCATCCGCTGTGTGCAGGCGAGCGGGTCTGCGGAAGGGTTCGAAGTGGAGATTGACCAATTCGGCCGATGCTTCGAACACGCCGATTTCAAGGAGGGCGTCGATGCGTTCCTGAACAAGCGCAAACCCGATTTCGGCCGAGGATGAACGACATCGCCGCTCCCACCATCCAGGTCCGCGTGGCCAACACCGGTTCGGACGCCCTGCCCGCATACGCCACCCCGCAAAGCGCCGGGCTCGACCTGCGTGCCCGCCTCGACGGCCCCGTTGTCCTCCAACCCGGAGAGCGCCGGCTGGTGCCCACCGGGCTGCACATTGAATTGCCGGACGGCTTCGAAGCCCAAGTCCGTCCGAGAAGCGGTCTGGCCTACAAGCACGGAATCACAGTTCTGAACAGCCCCGGCACCATCGACGCGGACTACCGAGGCGAAATCGGCGTTCTCTTGATCCACCACGGACAGGAACCCTTCACCCTCGAGCCCGGAGAGCGCATCGCCCAATTGGTGGTCGCCGCCTACGCCCGGGTCGAATGGTCCTCCGTCGAACAACCCGAAGACCTGGCCATCACCGACCGCGGTGCTGGCGGTTTCGGACACACCGGTACTGCATGAACCTCATCATCCCCATGGCCGGCAGAGGCAGCCGCCTCCGCCCGCACACGCTCACCGTCCCGAAGCCATTGGTCCCCGTGGCGGGCAAGCCCATCGTGCAGCACCTCGTCGAAGACCTGGCCGCCATGAGCCCCCGTCCCTTCGACAACATCGCCTTCGTCATCGGGGATTTTGGCGCCGAAGTCGAGGCAGAACTGCTGGATTTGGCCAAGCGGCTCGGCGCCCAGGGCCACATCCGACATCAGGAACAACCCTTGGGCACGGCCCACGCCGTGTGGTGTGCCGAAGACCTCTTGGAAGGAGAAGCGGTGATCGCCTTTGCGGACACCCTCTTCCGGGCGGATTTCCACCTCGACGCCGCCGCGGACGGCCACATTTTCGTGAAGCGCATTGAAGACCCCCGCCAGTTTGGGGTGGTCGTGCTGGGCGACGACGGCGCCATCGACACGTATGCTGAAAAGCCGGAGGAGCCGGTGTCCGACCTCGCCATGATCGGCATCTACCACTTCAGCGATGCGGCCGGCCTGCGGCGCGAAATCGGAAAGCTCATCGAGGGCGATGTCCGCCATGGTGGCGAATTCCAATTGCCCGATGCCTTCCGCGCCCTCACCGAACAAGGCGCGCGCTTCCGGCCCGGTGAAGTCTCCGCCTGGATGGACTGCGGCAACCGCAAGGTGACCGTGGAGACCAACGGCCGCATGCTCGAATTCATGGGCGACCGTGCCCAGGTCCACGCGGGTGTCACCGTGGAAGACAGTGTGGTCATTCCCCCCTGTGAAATCCTGCCCGGCGCTGTTCTCCGGCAATCCGTGGTCGGACCCCGGGTCACCATCGGTCCAGGCACCACCATCGAACGGAGCGTGCTGCGCGACTGCCTCATCGGGGCCCACAGCCATGTGGACGGTGCCCACCTCGAAGGCGCCATGATCGGCCAGCATGCCAAAGTGGTCGCCACACCTCAGGACCTCAGCATCGGAGACTACTGCGAAATCCAGTGAAGCACCCACACTCCCTCCTGCTGTTGGGCCTCGCCCTGACCCTCGGTGGATGCGCCATCCTGGGCAAAACCGGCACGTCCTCTGACGAGGGGGGTGGGGGAGTGAATTCCGCATTTCACGCCGCCTATTATTCCGCCCAATTGGCCAAGATCAAAGGCGATCGTAGCGGTGCAAAGGAGGCCCTGCTCGCCTGCCTTGATGCCGACCCCACCGCCGATGTGGTCCACTACGAACTGGCCCGGCTCGAGCGGGAGGACGGCCAATGGGACGCCGCACGGGCAGCTGTGGATCAGGCCCTCGCCTTGGACCCCAACAATGCCTGGTATCACAAGGAGCTCGCGGACATCGCCCTGGAGCTCGGGGACATGGAAGCGGCGGACCGCGCCCTGACCTGGCTGTTGGACAACAAACCCCAAGACGACCTGTCTGCCAACCAGTTGCTGGACCTCCGCATCGCACAAGGCGACATCAAAGGCGCCTTGGAGGTGGTGGATGTCCTCGAGCGAGAATGGGGCCCCGATCCCGAATGGCACGCGGAACGCCACCGCCTGCACCTCTCTGCTGGAGATGTGGACGCCGCCCTGGACGCTCTGGTTCGGCTCGAGGTGGACTTCCCCAATGTGGTGGAAGGGCCCCTTCAGCGCGCCCGCCTGTTGAACTCGCTGGGCCGGCTGGCCGAGGCGGAAGCCGTGATTCAGAGCGCCCTTCAACGGACAGGCCACGGGCGCCTCCACCTCGAATGGGCCCACTTGCTGACCCAGCGCGGAGACACCGAATCCGCCCGCGTCCACGTGCGCAAGGCCTTCCGCTCAGAAGATGTGCCGCTGGCAGAAAAAGCCGACATCGCTTGGACGTATGTCGAGCTCGCCGAACTGCAAACGGACCTCCGCGAGGAAGCCGCAGCCCTCATCGCCTTGCTCCAAGCCGCCCACCCCGGCGACGCCGAGCCCCACGACCTCGATGCCACGTTGCGGAGTCTCTCCGGCGATGCAGACGGGGCCTTGGCCGCCCTGCAGACCGCATTGGAGCTCGAGCCCAACTCCGCCGAACGGTGGTTGGATGCCTGCCAACTCGCCTTGGATCTCCGACGGTGGGATGCGGTGGATGAGCTGGGCGCGGGGGCGGCCATGCGCTTCCCGAACCTGCCCGTCTTCCCCTACTTCCGGGGCCTCGCCCAGATTGAATTGGGAGACGCCCGGGCTGCGGAGCGGCAACTCAAATCCGCGCGCAACCTCATCGTCGACCGCCCGCAATTCGAGAGCGATGTGCTGTCCGCCCTGGCGCAATTGGCCCATGACCAAGGCGACCATGCTGCGTCGGACCAATGGTACGAGCTCGCCATTGAGGTGTTCCCGCAAAACATCCTCGCCCTGAACAACTACGCCTACTACCTCGCCCTGCGTGGCGCCAAACTGGACCGGGCCGTCGAGATGGGCGCCAAGGTGGTGGAACTCGCGCCAGGGGAAGCCAACTTCGAAGACACCTATGCCTGGGCGCTCCACCGCGCTGGAGAACACGAGGAAGCCTTGACATGGATTGAACTCGCCATCTACCATGAAGGCGACCGCCCAGGCGCCACCGTTCTGGAGCATGCCGGAGACATCTTGCAGGCCCTCGGCCGAACCGCTGAAGCCCGCGAACGCTGGAACGCCGCATTGAATGCCGGGGGAGACCGCGACCGCCTCACCCTCAAAATCAGCGGCCAATGAAAGTATGGGCGCTGGTCCTGAGCTGCTTGGTCCTCGCCACCGGTTGCACCAACATGCGCCGGCTGGAGAAGGGCAAGCCCATCCGCTCCGAAGGGGCTGGGGCCGTGATGCGCAAGCACCTCGCCACCTTGGCGGAACCGGACTGGGCCGCCATGCGCATGCAGGTGGATGCCGACATCGCGGGGGAGCGCAACGCCTTCAAGGTCAACGCCCGACTTCGCCGGGATTCGGCCATCTGGATGAGCATCACGCCGGCGCTTGGGGTGGAAGCCGCCCGCCTGCTTTTGACCACGGATTCGGTCCAATTCTATTCCAAAGTGCCCGGCAACCGGTTCGCTTATGTCGGCAGCTACGCCGCGATGGACAGCCTGCTCGGCACGGCATTGACCTTCGACATGATCCAACGGATGCTCATGGGGCGCGGCATCGGGCTGGAGGATGAAGACAGCAAGTACATCAGCAAGGTTGACGGGCGGGAGCATTTGTTGATCAACAAGTACAAGCGGCGCGTCCGCCGCCTGGTGGGGGTCAAGGAAAAGGAAATTGCCCCCGATGACAGTTTGTCCGTGGAAGTCGACCCCGATGTGGAAGAGCGCTTGATCAACCGCTCGGATGAAACGGATCTCCTGGTGAAGCGATACTGGTTCGATGGATTGGGGTATCAACTGACCCGCACCCGCTTTGACGACCTCTACTTCGGGCGGTCCATCGAAATTGAACACGGCAGCTTTGAGCCGGAGTCCGGCGGCTGGATTCCCCGCCGCACCGCCATCACCATTTCCTCTCCGGAGGGCACCCATCGGGTGGCCATCGACATCTCCAGGGCCCGCTATGGGAAAGCGTATCCCATGCCCTTCGTCCTGCCGGAGGACATTGACCTGCGCCGTGGCTTCTGACCTCCGCAACCGACTGCGATTGTGCGGCATGGCCTTCCTGCTGCTTTCTCCCCTGCTCTGCTGGAGCCAGGAGAATGATCGGGCGAAACTGGAGGCGGAACGCAAGGCGATCAACGACCGGATCGCAGCCACCCAATCGCTGCTGAAATCCACCCGGGACGACAAGGAGAAAAGCACGCAAGAATGGGCGGTGCTCAAGGAGCAACTCAGCCTGCGCCAACAACTGCTGTCCAACCTGCGCGCAGAACGCAAAGCCGCCGAACGCCGCTTGGCACAAAGAGAGTCGGGCGTCGACCACGCGGATGGGCAATTGGCCCAACTCAAGGCCGAATACGCGGAAATGATCCGCCTGGCGGACCGCATTGGAGGACACGACGCCTGGTGGGAGGTGGTCCTGGATGCCGAAGGGACCACCCAGGCGTTCCGGCGGCTGATGCTGATTGGGGAATACCGCCGGCAGCGCCATGCCCAAGCTGACCGCATCAGTGCATCGGCCAACGCCCTCCGTCAGGAGATGACGGCGTTGGAGCGCGAACGAAACGACCTGGTCGCGGTGGAACGGGATCTCCGTGCCGAACGGGATGCGGCGCGTTCTGCGGCGCGCCAGATGGAATCCCTCGTGGCCGACTTCCAGTCGCGCGAACAAGAACTCCGGAACCAGCTGGCCAAAGAGGAGGCCCGACGCGCGGAATTGGGAAAGGCGATTGAGCGCATCCTGAAGGCCGCCCGCCGCGCCGCCGACAACACCACCGGTTTTGCGGCCACTCCGGAAGGACAAATCATCGCCGCCGAATTCAATGCCAACAAAGGCCGCCTGCCCTGGCCGGTGTCGGAAGGGGTTTTGGTCGGCCGCTTTGGAACCCACCCCCACCCCAGCCTGCCGGGCATCCAAATCGAACGGCGGGGCATCGACATCGCCACCTCCGGAGGCAGCACAGTGTCCGCCATCTTCAGCGGCCGGGTGTCCAATGTGATCAGCATTCCCGGCGGCGGTCTGGTGGTGATGGTGGACCACGGATCGCACCGCTCCGTGTATGCCAATCTGGGCACCGTGACGGTGGAAGCGGGCGATGACCTGCGCACCGGACAGGCGGTGGGCACCGTCATCGACTTGGGTGAAGGTCCCAAGGCCCACCTCGAAATCTGGGATGCCAAGGGCAGCAGCCCACTCGACCCCGCACAATGGATCGCCCGATGAAGCTCGCCCTGATCGGCAACCCCAATTGCGGCAAATCGTCGCTGTTCAACCTGCTCACCGGGGCGCGGGCCAAGGTGGCCAACCTGCCGGGCGTGACCGTCGCTCCAACGCAGGCCCCAATCAAGGCCAACCGTGGCATTGAGCTGATTGACCTGCCCGGTACCTACAGCCTCAACCCCAGGGCACTCGACGAGGCCGTCACGCGGGACGCCCTGCTCGACCCTGCCCAGCGACCTGACGGCGTGGTCCTCGTCCTGGACTCGGCCAACATCAAGCGCAACCTCTATCTGTGCCTCCAGACCCTCGACCTGGGCATTCCCGCCATTGTGGTCGTCAACGAAACGGCAGCCTTGCCCTGGGCCAAGTCCGCTTTGGAAGACGCACTGGGCGTGGAGGTGTTTGCAGTCCATGCCTTGCGCGGGCGGGGCACCAAGGCCTTGGCAAAGCGGATGTCCGATTGGCCCAACCGCCCGCCGGAGGTCCTCCGAGAACCGGCGGCTGCACCGTGGAGTGAGCGCATCGACCTGGATGGCTTGCGTCAGGCACTGCCCGACATGACCGATGCCGGATTGCTGCGCCTCGTGAACTCCGATGGCACCCCAGATTGGCTCCGGAACTCGGCCATCGCCCCCCTCGAAGCCGCCCGACAAGCGGCCGGTTGCGGACTCGCCGAACTTCAACTCGCCGAAGCCGGTCACCGAAGCCAAGCGGTGCGCCGCATCGCCCAGGCCGTGCTGCAGCAGAACGACCCCTTGGACCTCAACCTCAGCCGGAGGTTGGACCGCATCCTCACGCACCGCATCGCAGGACCTGTGATCTTGATGGCGGTCTTCTTTCTCATCTTCCAAGCAGTCTATGCCTGGGCCACTTGGCCGATGGACCTGATTGACGCCGGCATGGGCGCCCTCATGGAGGCCGTCCGACTCGGCCTTCCGCCGGGATGGTGGTCCGATCTCCTCGTCGACGGATTGCTCGCGGGCATCGGCGGCGTGGTCATCTTCGTTCCGCAAATCGCCCTGCTGTTCGGAGCGGTCGCGGCCCTTGAAGAAAGTGGGTACATGACCCGTGTGGCCTTCATGAACGACCGCTGGATGCGGTCCCTGGGCCTGGACGGACGGGCCACCATTCCGCTGTTGGGCGGATTCGCTTGCGCTGTCCCGGCCATCCTCAGTGCGCGCACCATTCCTGGCAAGCGCGAACGGCTCCTGACCATCCTGATCACACCTTGGATGACCTGCTCTGCGCGGCTTCCGGTGTACTTGTTCCTGATTGGATTCGTGGTGCCAGACCAGCCCTGGGGACCGGGCGGCCTGTTCAACCTGCAGGGCCTGTTCCTGTTCGCCATTTATGGCGCCGGATTGGTGGCCGGATTGGTCCTCGCTTGGATCCTGCACCGTGGACTGCCCAAGGCCGCGCCGACCCAATTCCTCCAGGAATGGCCCCCCTACCGCGTGCCGTCCCTGAAGCGCACACTCGCCCAAGTGGTGCAGCAGGCCAAGGGATTCGTGGTGGGCGCCGGACAGGTCATCGTCATCGTGTCCATTCTTCTGTGGGGCTTGTCCAACACCGCGCCGAGCGGGTTTGCCGAAGTGGATGAGGCGCATGAGCGTGTGGTCCAAGAACTCGAAGCGAGCGGGGCTGAGGATGCCGCCTTCTCTCAGGCCGAACTCGACTGGCAAGCCGCCCGAATGGATGCGTCGTGGTCGGGCCGACTGGGCGCCTTCATCGAGCCGGCCATCGCCCCACTGGGGTACGACGGTCGGATGGGCGTGGCGTTGATCGCCTCCTTCGCTGCCCGGGAAGTCTTCGTCGGCACGATGGCCACTTTGTACGCCGCCCCGGAGGACGACGAGGGCATCCGGGCACTCCAACGTCGATTGGGTCAGGAAATCAATCCGAGCACCGGCATGCCCATCCTCAACGCGGCCACGGCGATGTCGCTCATCGTGTTCTACATGCTGGCCATGCAATGCCTGTCCACTGTCGCCATCGTCCGGCAGGAATTGGGAAGCTGGACTTGGGCCCTGCTTCAGACAGCCGGGATGACCTTGTTGGCCTACTTGGGCGCTTGGGCGGCCTACGCCGCGATCAGTGGGGTTTGACCCACATCAGGTCTGCCTGCTCTTTCCGCAGCGTGACCACGTGACCGCCTGCCGACACCGCCAACGGGTCTCCCAACGGCGCAATGTGGCGGACCTCAATGGCTTCACCTACGGTGCAGCCCATCTCCATCAGCGCCAACATCCCGTCCGCCGCATCAATGCGGGTCAAGGTGCCACCTTCGTCGGCAGCGAGATCACTCAGGCGCTTCAGATCCATGACGCAAAATTGGGGTCGACATCCCGCTCATGCCCTCCCATGAAGGGGGGATTTTGCGGCCGGCCATGTGGAGACAAGAAAAAACCCGGACCACTGGGGATCCGGGTTTGTCTGTGGGTCATACTGGACTCGAACCAGTGACCTCTGCCCTGTCAAGGCAGCGCTCTGAACCAGCTGAGCTAATGACCCTCTGCTGAATCGGACGGCGAATATACGATTTCCCTTCGTCTGAGCGACACCCCGTCAACTCCAATGCGACAGGTCGCGGCCAATCAAGGCCTCGGTGGCGCGGATGTCCGCCTCGAACCTCGGCAGCAAGGCCGCCCGGTCTTCCGGCGAAAGTGGGGCCAAGCCGTCCTGGGTATACCAGCCTCGGCCCACGGTTCGCTTCACGGGTTCTGGCAACCAGCGGCCAGCAGCCGCCTTCAGGCCTGAGCGGGTCAGCCAGGCGTTGACCGACTCGAAGCGCGCGCGCCCTGCCGGGTTGCCCATGTCCCGTTCCACTTCCGGTATGGCGGATTCCAAGCCAAGCCATGCTTGCAGGTCGGTCCACGTCTCTGGCCGGTTGAGGTCTTCGTTGAGCAACACCTTCACCTGTGCCGCGGGAAAGCGGTCCATCCATCGGCGAAGGCCCTCGGCGTACAGGCCCGCCTCCACGAACAATTCACTCCGGCCCCAGCCGGGGTCAGGGTGGGCTGCATCCTGCGCGACCGCATCCAACAAGTCCAGCGTGGTGAACCCGTATTTCCGTGCCATCAACCAATGCGAGTGCAAACGCTCGACCGGGTTGCGCAGGACCGCCAACACCTTGGCTTGGGGGTGGGCGTGGGCCACATGTCCCGGTGCCGCCTCGGACCAGAGGTAGGACGTGCTGCACTCGCCGATGACCTGGTGGTTTGGACCCGCCTCTTCGAACAACTTGGCGTAATCCTCCGGGTCTTGGACAAATCCGATTTGCCGGGGCTTCAAGGGCCGATTCGCCAGGTATCCGGCCAAGTCGCCCGGGATGTTCGCCCGGAAGGCCGGACTGAACCGGTCAGGGTCAATGTCCGTTGCGAAGTGGTTGGGCTCCTTCAGGGGGCTCAAGTAGACTTGGGGATGTCGGGCGAGCCGGGCATGCAAGAGCGTGGTGCCCGATTTCGGGGCGCCAATCAGGAAGAAGTTCAGCTTCGTTTCCACCATCCGTTCGCCAAAGAAACCATCCAGAAGCCCTGCGTTCGCCGGACCCAGATCAATCCGACCACATTCCACACCCCCATGCCGATGGCCGCGGACCACGCCGCGCCCACCAAGCCGTGCACCGGCACCAACCACAGGCCCAAGGCCAACTGGATCACAGCCGACAAGGCCAGAATGACCAGCCCTGCCCGTTCGCCTCCCGTCATGTTGAGCAGGTACATCACTGGGCCCGACAAGGC
>CALBSW010000127.1 GCA_937967465.1 uncultured Flavobacteriales bacterium | reverse complement strand
TCTCTTCCGAGGACGCCATCGACCTGGCCACCGTGTGCTACGAGTCCTGTGACGCGTGTTCGGGCATCATCGACAACGTGGTCGAAAACAACCCGGTCGCGTTCCGTGTCTTCCCGAGCGTGACCGACGGCGTTCTGACCGTGGCCTTCCCTGCCGCATTGGAAGCCGGTGCCAACCTGGTGATCCGCGACCTCTCCGGCCGCCAAGTCCGCACCGAGAACCTCAACGCAGGCACCATCCAGTCGGTCGTTGACCTCGGCAACCAGCCGAACGGCTTCTACATCATCCGCGTCGAAAATGGCGCTGCCACGGCCACCGAGACGGTGATCGTCCAACACTGAATCCAACATTGAACCGCACCATGCGCATCCTGCTATTCCTGGCCTGGCTCGTGCCCTTCGGGGCATGGGCACAGTCCACGGCCATCACCGGCAAGGTGACCGACGCCGATGACGGAATGGGACTCCCCGGAGTCTCCGTTGTCGAGAAGGGCACCTACAACGGAACGGTCACGGACCTCGACGGCAACTACACCTTGATGGTGTCCACGCCCGAGGCCACGCTGACCTTCACCTACATCGGTTACAAAACCACCGACGTGGCCCTCGCAGGCCGCACGACTGTGGACCATCCCCTCGCTGCCGACATCGCCGGCCTCGAGGAAGCCATTGTCATCGGCTACGGAAACCAGCAGCGAAGCAAGATTTCAGGTGCGGTCGGAACCATCGACATCAAGGACGCCACCGCAGTGCCCGTGCTCCGAACGGAGCAGGCGCTGCAAGGCCGTGCCGCGGGTGTCCAGGTGACGCAAAACTCCGGCCAGCCCGGCTCCACCCAGTCCATCCGGATTCGGGGAACAGGCTCTTTGAACAACGCGGAGCCTCTGTGGGTCGTCGACGGCATCCCGACCGGGGGCATCGACTTCCTCAACCCGGCTGACATCGAGAGCATCTCCGTCCTCAAGGACGCCGCCTCTGCCGCCATCTATGGTGCGCGGGGTGGAAACGGGGTCATTCTCGTGACAACCAAGAAGGGCGCCAAGGGCCAGCCGGCCCAGGTGACCTATGATGCCTACTACGGCATGCAGGAGCCTTGGAAGAAGGTGGGCTTGCTCAACGCCGAGCAGTATGCCATTCTGATGAACGAGAGCCGCGCAGCCGCTGGCTTCGTCCCTTACCCTGAGCTGGCCGACCCAGCCAGTCTCGGAGAGGGGACGGACTGGCAGGACGCCCTGTTCCAGCGCGCGCCCATGGTGAACCACAGCTTCAACTTCACAAAGGGTACAGCCACCTCCTCCACGGCCATTGGCGGAAGCCACTTTGCCCAGGACGGCATCATCGGCGGAGAGAAGGGCCGTTTCGAGCGGACGACGTTCCGCATCAGCACCCAGCAGGAAGCCGGTGACCGGTTCCGTCTGGGACAAACGGTGAACTTCACCCACATCAGCCGGAATGCCCTAGCTGAGAACAACGAGTTCGCTACCCCGGTGGTGCGTGCGTTGAACATGGACCCCGTCACGCCGGTCAGCCGCCCGGACGGGTCCTACGCCTACTCCCAGTTCATCGACAGCGACATCGCCAACCCAATCAACCAGGTGGCCACCACCTATGACAACTGGATGACGAATCGCTTTGTGGGCAACCTCTACGGAGAATACGACCTGCTGAAGGCATTGAAGTTCCGATCCTCGGTCAACATCGACCTCTCCCTCGGCAGCCAGAAGATCTTCTTCCCGACGTTCGACCTCGGCGTTGGACCGAACGACCCGAACCGCCCGGCTTACGAGTGGCGCGAAGTCAACGGCTTGATCCGCAACGAGAACAAGTGGTCTAACTGGCAGTGGGAGAACACCTTGACTTATGACAAGGACCTCAAGAACGGCGACCGCATCCAAGCCATCGCCGGCTACTCTTCCCTCTACGGCAACTACCAGAACATCGGGACCTACCGGGACAGCTTGACCACCAACGATTACGAGCTGGCGTTCCTCGACAACAGCCTCAACGCCAACGAGCAAGCTCCGAACGCCAGTGGCGGATTCGGCGAAAGCTCCTACCTCTCCACGTTCGCGCGGGTACAGTACGAGCTGGGTGACCGCTACTCTTTCTCTGGTACGATTCGCCGCGACGGTTCCTCCAAGTTTGGTGCGAACAACCGCTACGGCATCTTCCCCTCCCTCTCCGCCGCTTGGAACCTCACCGAGATTCCATGGGTGGTCGAGAAGGACTGGATCGAGTTCGCCAAAGTGCGCGCGTCCTGGGGCCGGAACGGAAACGCGGATGGCATCGGCAACTTCGATTTCACCTCCATCGTCTTCAACGGACAGAACTACACCTTCGGCCCGGACCAAGTGCAGGTCAACGGTGCAGGTCCCGTCACCACGTCCAATCCGGACTTGAAGTGGGAAACGGTCGACCAATTCAACGCCGGTCTGGACCTCGACCTCTACCGCGGTCGGTTCAACGTCGTCCTGGACTACTTCGTGAAGAACACCAACGACATGCTCGCTGTGGTTCCCGTGCCCGGTGTGGTCGGCTTCCTGCCGGCGGCCACCAACGTGGCCAGTGCCAAAAACACCGGTGTCGAGCTCGCCCTCACCTACCGCGGTGAGAAAGGCGACTGGAACTACGACATCAACGGCAACATCAGCGTCATCCGCAATGAAGTGACCAGCCTCGGTGAGGGTGGACAGCCCATCTCCACGGGCAACATTTTCGGTCAGGGCGACTTCGCCGCCTACACCGAGATCGGCCTGCCGATGGCCGTCTTCTACGGCTACGAGACTGCCGGCATCTTCCAGACCAACGAAGAAGCAGCCTCCAATACCGCCCAGCCGGACGCTGTGGCGGGAGACGTCATCTTCGTCGACCAGAACGGAGACGGTGTGATCGACGAGGAAGACAAAACCGTGATCGGCAACCCGCATCCGGACTTCACCTACGGCATCACCGGCAATGTCAAGTACAAGCAGTTTGACCTGAGCCTCTTCATCCAAGGTTCCCACGGCAACGACCTGTACAACGGCATCTTCCGTTATGACCTGAACACGACCAATCTGCCGGTGTCCGCACTGGAGCGTTGGACGGGCGAGGGCTCCACCAATGAGCACCCCCGCATCTCCCACACCGACCCCAACCGGAACAACCGCGTCTCCGACCGCTTCGTCGAAGACGGTTCCTTCCTCCGGGTCAAGAACCTGCAGCTCGGATACAGCCTCCCAGACCGCGTGCTGGAGAAGCTCGACCTCGGCAAGCTGCGTTTCTATGTGTCAGCCAACAACTTGCTGACGTTCACCAAGTACACCGGCCTCGACCCCGAAATCGGCTCCCGCGGAACGCTGGAGATCGGCATCGACCGCGGCTTTTACCCCGTCGCACGCAACTTCATCGCGGGCGTCAACGTCACCTTCTAAGACGGAGCACCATGAACCACAAACTCCTTCTTCTCCTCCTCCCCCTCGCCCTGTTCTCCTGCAAACAGGAGTTCCTCGAGCGCACGCCGGTTGTCGGCGCCACGGAGGCCAACTACTACCAGACCCCGGAGGATGCCTTGAGCGCCACCATTGCCTGCTACAACACGCTGCAACAGGAGGTGACCAACATCCAGGGTTCGAGCCAACTCTCCCCACACTTCCGCTGGTACTTCGGTGACATCTGTTCCGATGACAGCGACAAGGGCGGATCCGGCGACGGCGACGAGCCTCAGCTCTATGACTTCGAGCGCTTCCAAGGCCAGAGCAACAGCAAGATCGTGTTGGCAGAATGGCAAGTCGCCTACCGCGGCATTGCCTACTGCAACCTGGCCATCCAGAAGCTGCCCGAAATCGACATGGATGCGGATGTCCGCGACGCCTACATCGGCGAAGCGCGCTTCATCCGGGCCTACTGGTACTTCGGTCTGGTCACCACGTTCGGTGGTGTTCCACTCGTGACGGAGCCGCTGGCTTCCAGCGACTACCAGCAGAGCCGCGCCACGGCGGAAGAAGTCTGGACCCTCATCAAGGAAGATCTCGACTTCGCCATCGAATACCTGCCCGTCCGCAGCGCATACAGCCTCAACGAACTGGGCCGCGCCACCCGCGGATCAGCGCAGGGTCTGATGACCAAGGTTCACGCCTACCTCGGTGAATGGGAAGACTGCTACGCGGTGTCCGGCGACCTCGTCGGAGAGGGCGAATACAGCCTCGACCCGAACTATGGCAACATCTTCACTGAACTCGGTGAGAACGGCCCCGGCTCCATCTGGGAAATCCAGTACATGAATGCATCCGGTGGCAACTGGGGGCAGCAACTCGAGGGCACGTTCTCCAACGTGTTCCAGCGCGCCCGCGGCCAATTCAACGGATACGGATTCAACGTTCCGACGCAGGACCTCTTCGATGAATTTGAAACGGGCGACCCGCGTTTGTCCGCCACCCTGTTCCAAGAAGGCGACGTGATGGGCGACCGCGGTGTGTTCACCCTTGACGCGACGGGCATGCCCCACCTGTACTACCCCAAGAAGTACTTCAACAACGCCGCCGAGGAGGCACCGTTTGGTGACCCGAACCCCAACGGTCACACCAACGACCGCGTGATCCGCCTGTCCGACATCCTCCTCTTCCACGCGGAGGCTTGTGTCAACACCGGCCGGATTGCCGAAGCCAACGACGCGGTGAACGCCGTGCGCGACCGCGCCCGTGGTGAGGCCTGGTGTGTTGGTGTGCCGCCGAGTGCAGGCGCGCCTTGCTCCGTGTTGCCGCTCTATGGTGGTCCACACTTCCCCGCCGGAGGTGGCCAGCCTGTCTTCAATGCCGACGTGACCCTCGAGGACATTTGGCATGAGCGCCGGGTCGAACTCGCCATGGAGGGACACCGCTTCTTCGACCTCGTTCGCCAAGGCCGGGCTGCCGATGTGATGCAAGCTCACCTCGACGAGCACTTCCCCGAGGGCGGATACAGCTTCACGGCTGGCGTCAACGAACTCTTCCCCATCCCCAGTGCTGAAATCACCCTGAGCGGTGGCCTCATCACGCAAAACCCCGGATACTGATGCGTCTTCATCATTTCCTCCCACTGGCGGTCCTCATGGCCGCCGTCGGATGCCAGCCCATCGAGGAGCAAGGCATCGACCTTCCCGGTTCGCCCAACGCGGCCTTTGACTGGGAATACCTCTACGTCGACACGGCCGCTGTGCCCTACGTCGATTCCAACCGCGTCGTGTTCACCTCGATGGCCGGTGACGGATTCCTTCACTTCTGGGATTTCGGAAACGGCTTGACGAGCAACGAACTCAGCGACACGGCCTTCTACCCGCAGGCCGGTGACTACGAGGCCACCTACTCCGTCTACGGAGCGGGCGGCAGCGGCAGCGCCAGCGCCTTGGTGCCGATTGCCAACACGGTCGAGCTCCCCTGTGAGGGCACCCTCGCCCTGCTGACCGGTTGCGACAACCAGAAGACGTGGATCTTCTCCGGCGAGGCCGGGGCGATTTCCGTCGGACCGCAACCCGGCAGCAGCGAGTGGTACAGCAGCCCGTTGGCTGGACTCGTTCCCGAGCAATACGACGACAGCTACCAGTTCTCGGCGGACGGCTACTACTTCTACAACAACAACGGCGGTACCGTCAACCCCTTCGAGGGCTACGTGGTCACCCCGCTCGAAGTGCCCGACACCCTGAGCTACATCCTCAATGCCGGAGCCGGCCTGAATGGCGAGGACCAGATTCTCATTCCCCAGGATGAATTCGGCTTCTGCTGGTTCATGGGCGTGTGGGATGCGGGTCCGACCTTTGACATCGTCGAACTCACCGAAGACCGCCTCGTCGTGTCGGCCCCCATCATGAACGGGGACTGCACCAACGGTGAAGGCTACTTCACACTGTACTTCGCTGCACAATGAACCTGCGCACCTCGATTTTCCCCTTGGTCTCCATCCTCTTCTTCACCGCTTGTGGTGGCGGAGAGGAGGAAGCCCCCGCTGAGTTCCGCTTCTCCAACGACCGCACCGCGTTCGAAAACGAAGCGAACTCCGTCTTCTCCTTTGATGTCCGCATCGACGAAGCCAAGACGAAGGAGGTCCGTGTCCAGTACGCCACCGTGGACGGCACGGCCATTGCAGGTGAAGACTACACCGCCGCATCTGGCGCCGTCGTCTTTGCCCCGGGTGAGACCAAGAAGTCGATCGAGGTCGAGATCGTGGTGGACGAGTGGCTTGAAGCCGATGAATACTTCACGGTCGTCCTGAGTTCCCCAGAAGGCGGGTACCTCCGGGACAACATCCAAGAAGCCGTCGGCACCATCCGCAACGACGACACGAACATCCAAGTCAGCGATGCAGGGTACAGCACGCCGGAGAATTACGACGGCATGACCCTCATCTGGGGGGACGAGTTCGATGCGCCCGGCGCACCGGATCCCACCAAGTGGACCTATGACCTGGGCAACGGTGCCTGGGGCTGGTGCAACAACGAGTTGCAGAACTACACGGACAGCCCGGAAAACGTCACGGTCCAGGATGGTCGACTGTACATCTTCGCCCGGAACGAAGGCGGATTCACCTCTGCCCGAATCAAGTCCCAGGGCCTGTTTGATTTCCAATACGGGCGGGTGGACATCCGCGCCGTGCTGCCGATTGGACAAGGCATCTGGCCAGCACTGTGGATGCTCGGATCCGACATCGACCAGGTGGGCTGGCCCGCTTGTGGCGAGATCGACATCATGGAGCTCGTCGGACACCAGCCCCGCCTCGTGCACGGCACCTGCCACTGGGGTCCAAACAACGCCGAGCGCCAATACAACGGCACCATTGCCCCCGCCCTCGAGTTCCCGGCCACCTTCGCCGATGAATTCCACGTGTTCTCCCTCGTTTGGGAAGAGGACGAGGTCAACATCCTGCTGGATGATGTGGTGTACCATACCATCACGCCGGCCGACATGAACGGCTACGAGTATCCGTTCAATGACGCGTTCTTCTTCATCATGAACGTGGCCATCGGGGGCAACTGGCCTGGCGACCCGGACGACACCACGCCCTTCCCGGGCTTCATGGCCGTCGACTACATCCGCGTCTTTCAATAAGCAGCCACTACAAAACACCAAAAAAAGCCCCGCCGTCGAGCGGGGCTTTTTCTTGCCCTTGGGAAAGAGACGGTGCGCAGAATGGATCAGGGGATCCTCGCCTGCAGCAGGCCGCATTGCGTGGGCAGAATGCAAAATGGAATGCCCCGCATCTGCAAGGTCTCCATCAGGTCGGTGCACTCCACCCTGCGGTCGATCACATTGTCGGCGAGCAGCACACAATCCGGTGACAGCAGCCCGAGGTCCATCAGCGCGCGCAACTGCTTGCCGTAATGGCTCTTCTGCGCGTCGAGGAACACGAGGTCATAGGGACCGCTGAGCTGGTTTTGGATGACGTCCATGGCCTCACCGCAGTGCACGTGCACCGGCAGACCAAGGTCAACAAAGCGCTGCTGCGCGCCACGGGCGACCTCCTCATGGAATTCGATGGTGTCCATGGCGACGCCCCCCTCGGCCCAATCGACGCCGTTCATCAAGTGCAAGGCACTCAAGCCATGGGCCGTCCCGACCTCCAAAATGCGGCGGGGCGATCGGCGCGCCACCCGCTCGGACAGCAACGGGCCCGTGTCAGCGCGAATGGGGTTGCGCCAGCCGTAGCGGCCGCTGGCGTTGGCATAACTCTCGCCCTGCTTGCTCATCGATTCGAGCTGGGCGATTTCATTCTGGAGCTTGTGTTGGTTGGCAATCATGTTCATGAGAATGGATGTTGAAGTGAAGTCTGAAAGTCCACGACGCCTTCCCCCACCCCAATGACCTTCCTCATCCATCGGGGCGTCTTCCCTCATGAATTCCATAATGTGTAATTCCAACAAAAACGTCGTATATTGATGTCATGACGCGTTTCAACTGCTGCTGCTGTTGTTGTATTCCCCCAGGGGCCATGGGCTTCCGGGGTGGTGCGCGTTGATTCCACTCCTGAAACAGAAACCCATCGAAGGCCCCTTGCGTATGCAGGGGGCCTTTTTGTTGTATTCCAAGCCCCATGACGGCCTCCACCCTTCCCCATGACATCCTGCTCCAACGGCACCGCGCGTTGGCGCAACGGGTCGGCAACACCCCCCTGATCGAGTTGCCCTCCCTCACCGAAGACCTTGCGCCTGATGTCCGCATTGCGGCCAAACTGGAATGGCACCAGATTGGCGGCAGCGTCAAGGCGCGTGCTGCACATGCCATTCTGGGCGCTGCACTGCTCGATCCCGCCAGCCAGGGCAAGCAATTGCTCGATGCCAGCAGTGGCAACACCGGCATCGCCTATGGCGCCCTGTGCGCCGCATTGGGCTTGCGCCTCACCCTCTGCCTGCCTGCCAACGCCAGTGCCGAACGGAAACAGATGCTCCGGGCGCTCGGTGTGACCGTCATCGAAACCAGTCCCTTCGAGGCCACCGACGGTGCACAGGCGGAATGCCGCGCTTTGGTGGAGGCCCACCCCGACCGCTATTACTACCTCGATCAATACGCCCACAGCGCCAACCGCATGGCCCATTACCATGGAACCGCGGGGGAGATCTGGATGCAAACCGGTGGGGACGTCACCCACTTCGTGGCCGGTCTGGGCACCACTGGCACGTTCAACGGCACGACCCTGCGGCTCAAGGAATTCAATCCCGACATCGCTTGCATCGCATTCCAACCCGAAAGCGCGCTGCACGGTTTGGAAGGATGGAAACACCTCGAAACAGCACGGGTCCCGGAGATCCACGACCACAGCATCGCCGATGCGCACCGCACGGTGAGCACGGAAGCCGCCTACCGCACCCTGAAGGAAGTGGCGCGAAATGAAGGGCTGCTCCTGAGCCCCTCGGCTGCGGCCAACCTTGCAGCCGCACGCAGTGTGGCCGAAGGCCTCACGCACGGCACCGTCGTGACGACCCTCGCCGATGACGCTTCCAAGTATGGCGAAGTCATCCAACACCTCTTTTGATCATGACGCGACGCATTCCCCCTTTGTCCAACCGACCGAACCTCGGCCACCTCGGGCTTCCGACCGGTTGTGCGCAATCCCATTCCGGCCACATGCACCCCTCGGCCCTCCCTCTCGTGTGGTCTCAGGACGTTCAGGTGGCCATGGAATCGACCTGCCTCGCCGCCTATCCCGGCGAAGGCTGCGGCTTTCTCCTCGGAAGCGATGCCGATGGACAACGGTCACTCACGGTCGTGCGAGAGGTAGACAACCGCGCCGGAGAAGACCAACTCCGCCGGTTTCAGATGACCCCTTTGGATTTCGTTCAAGCAGAACGCGCCGCTGCCACACTCGGACTGGAAGTGCTCGGCATCTACCACAGCCATCCGGACCACCGTGCCATCCCGAGCACCCACGATCTCGTCGGAGCGTGGCCCCACCTGAGCTACGTCATTCTGGCTGTCGACGGATCGACAACGAAACCTCAGGTCGTCGAAACCCGTTCATGGCAACTCGACGACCCTGCCCGCTTCTCGGAAGAATCCCTCCGAATCCTGCATTGAAACGCATTTGACCCTCATCCCAACATTCCCCACCCATGAATTCCATTCTCATCCCCACCCCCTTGCGCAAATTCACCGGCGGCGCCGGCCAATTTGAATCGCCTGCCAGCCACGTCAAAGGCCTGCTCGACGACCTCGTCAGTGCCCACGAAGGCCTCCGTCCGCACCTCTACGATGCCGACGGCGACTTGCGCTCGTTCATCCGCGTCTACGTCGGAGACGAAGACATCCACGAACTCGACGGCACCGCTACGGCCCTCGCGCCTGGCAGCCAAGTCAGCATCATCCCCGCCATCGCTGGCGGCATGTCCTGAACCCATGGTCAATCCATTCACCAAGGCCGAGCTGGAACGCTACAGCCGGCACCTCATCATCCCCGAATTCAACCTCGAGGGACAGCGGAAACTCAAGGAAGCCCATGTGCTTGTCATCGGATCCGGCGGACTGGGCAGCCCGATGCTCATGTACCTCGCGGCAGCCGGCGTGGGCCACATCGGCATCGTCGACTTCGACGTGATCGAGGACCACAACCTGCAGCGTCAAGTGCTGTTCGGCGTCGATCAAGTGGGTGCCTCCAAGGCGCAAAGCGCCAAAGAGCGGATCCTCGCCTTGAATCCCCACATCGACGTGACCGTGCACGAGACCCGCATCACGTCCGAGAACGCCCTTGAGCTCATTGAACAGTACGATGTCGTGGCCGATGGCACGGACAATTTCCCGACGCGCTACCTGGTCAACGACGCCTGCGTCCTGGCCGGCAAAACCAATGTCTACGCCAGCATCTACCGGTTCGAAGGCCAGTGCAGCGTGTTCAACCACCTCCGACCGGACGGTACACGGGGTCCCAACTACCGAGACCTTTTCCCGTCCCCGCCGCCCCCGGGCCTCGTGCCCAGCTGCAGTGAAGGCGGCGTGATCGGCGTGCTGCCCGGTATTCTCGGGTCGCTGCAGGCCCTCGAGGTCATCAAGGTGATCAGCGGAGTTGGCGATGTACTCGACGGGCGGCTCTTCCTGTTCGACGCCGCCACGTTCGGGACGCGCACCCTCAAGGTCCGCGCCAACCCCAAGAACCCGCTGACGGGCGACAACCCGACGCAGACCGAACTCATCGACTACGAGATGTTCTGCGGCCTCGGGGAGGCGCCGGTCCAAGAGCGCGCCGTGAAGGAAATCTCCCCCGCGGAACTCGCCGAACAGCTCAAAGGCAGTGCGCCTCCTTTGGTTCTCGATGTGCGGGAGCCCTACGAGTACGCCATCGCCGAGATGGGCGGCACCCTGATGCCGCAGGACACCGTGCCGGAACGCGTGGGCGACATCCCTCGGGATCAGCCAGTCGTGGTCCACTGCCGGAGCGGCGTGCGGTCGGCGCGGGTCATCCGGATGCTCGAAGACGAACACGGTTTCGACAACCTCCTCAACTTGAAGGGCGGCATCCTCGCCTGGCAAGAGCAGGTGGATCCGGCGCTCGCTCGGTATTGACCCAATCCACGATACCCTTGTGGAGCGAGGTCATCCCGGCCGGCATTCCCTCAACCCGAAAAGCCCTGCAACAACGGGGCTTTTTCATTTCCGATATTGTCTTCATGAATGCCACCTACTCCTGCGGCCAATGCGGCATGTCCGTGAAGGCCCAATGCGCCAAATGCGACGTCCCCCTCGAAAACGGGCACCTCGATCTGCCCGACGGTTCTTCCGTTCAAGTCTCCCGATGCCCCTCCTGTGAGGGCAAGATCAAGTCGCCCCTCTGCTGCGGCGCCGACATGACCTGCAGCGCGTGACCCGCCTGCCCTTCCGCCTCGGTGCTGGCCTCCATCTTGGCTTCCGACTCAGCCTCTGGGCTGCCCTCGCGGGCCTGCTCGTGTCCTGCCAAGGGGGAAACGACCTCCCTGCCCTCGGGGACCACACCGTGACCCTGTGGTCCGCTGACACCATTGCCTTCGTGCCCGGCCGGCCCGTGGACACCATCCTCACCGAACGCGGCGACTACCGACTCGATGCGGGCCCCAACCGGCTGAAACCCATCCCCCGGCCCCACCGCGGCCGCCAGTGCGCCATCGCCGTAGATGTCAGCTTGAAATCCGCCGTCGACCCGGGGGACAAGAGCGGTACCCTCTTTGCCTTTGCGGACGCTGCGGGCCGCGACTACCTCCAGCGCATGCAAGACGGCGGCGATGCCGACACCATCCGCTTCGCCGGCATTGTGTCCGACACGGAGGAAGCCAACCGGGAGCCCGCCCTGGAGTTGCTGCGCTTCATCACCCCCTTCGGCGTCGGCCACTTCAGCCACAGTGAACGCGCCCAAGCCTACAAGCCTGAATCCGTCGGCGCCTGGGCCGACAGCGTCCATTGGTCCGCGGACCTCTCGCACATGCAGTCGTGGCTCACCAACGCGGATACGCTGTGGGTCGGCGTCTACATCGACACCTGGACCGCAGAGGGCTACACCTTGAGCGCCAGCATCACGATGGACGAGAGTGACCTGCCCTGTGACGCCGCCCTCGAACAACATACCCACCCGCTGCTCAACACGACCAAGCTCGCCCACGACCAGCGGCCCTACACGGCCTTCCCCGAGGGCCCGCTCACGGTCCCATTCACCCTCGACGCCGCCACAAAGGGCGCCACCCTCGATTTTCTGACCACCGGCCACGGCGGCCATGCGGGTGGCGATGAATTCACCGAGCAGGAACACCTCCTCCTCCTCGATGGCGACACCCTGAAGCGATGGACCCCATGGCGCACCGACTGCGGTGCTTACCGTCGGTTCAACCCGACGAGCGGTTTCTGGCCCTCCACCTACGTCGTCCGCGGCGACACCCTCGAGGAGCGCGTCGCCTCTTCCGACCTCAGCCGCTCCAACTGGTGTCCGGGCGACGATGTGAAACCCCTCCGCCTCGAACTCGGCGACCTCGCCGCCGGTGAGCACACCCTCGAAATCGCCATTCCCGGCGCTCAATCCTGGACGGACAGTACGTTCAACTTCTGGAACATCGCCGCCATACTCCACCACCCATGAGCCTGACCTGCTACCGCATCCACGCCTTCACTTTGGACCCGTTCGGTGGCAACCCCGCCTGCGTCATCCCCATGACCCGGTGGCCGGACGACGCTTGGATGCTGAAAATGGCCCAGGAAATGGCGGTGGCCGAGACCGCGTTCATCGTCCCCACCCCGGACGATCCCGAGGCCGAATTCCACCTGCGCTGGTTCACCCCTGACATCGAAATGGACCTGTGCGGCCACGCAACCCTCGCCAGCGCCCACACCGTCCTTCACCACATCACCCCCAACGCCGAAACCGTTCGCTTCAACTCCGCCAGCGGCATCCTGACGGTGCGCAAGACCGACGACGGCCGGCTCGAGATGGACCTCCCCTCACGACCACCGGAGCCGGCCAAATTGCCGGAGCCCATCGCCAATGCTCTGAACCACGCTCCCACTGCCGTCTTGAAGGCCCGCGACTACGTCCTCGTCTACCCGGACCAGGCCACGGTAGACGCCATCACCATCGACCGCGCCGAATTCGACCAGATCAACCTCGGCCACGGCGGCGTCATCGTCACCGCCCCAGGCGACAACGTCGACTTCATCTCCCGCTTATTCACCCCGCAGGCCACAATCCTCGAGGACCCCGTAAC
>CALBSW010000126.1 GCA_937967465.1 uncultured Flavobacteriales bacterium | reverse complement strand
TGGCCGCCTTGGCTTTTGTGGGCGGTGACGGCGTAGGCGAATTTGACCTGGAGCGCTTGGGCGCAGGGATCCTTCTTGGCGGCTTCGGCGATTTTGCGTTTGCTGCCGAGGTGGGCATAGTCGAGCATGACGTCCTCGAACAGCGTCTTCATGCGCGCGCCGGGCAGGCTCGGCCCGTCGACGTGGAGGGCGTCGAGCAGCACGTTGGCCTCGAAGGAGGGGGCGTCTGGAAAGTCCTCCATCATCAAGTCGGCTGTGGCGTAGCGGAGGCCATAGCGTTCGAATCGTCGGACGATTTTTTGGACGACGAGCGTGTCGCCGTTGGCGATGAGGTCGGTGGGGTAGGCGTCGTTGTCCTTGAGCCAATGGTAATTGTTGCGGACCACCATCAGTCGATCGCCAGCGTCGAGTTCCTCCTCTCGCCACAGGATGCGGCGGCGGATTTGCTCGTTGAAATCGTTGGCCCGTCGGTTGGAGCGGGTGATGACCACCACGTCGCGTTCGCCATGCCGGTGGTGAAGGTCGTCGAGCAGCTCGGCGAGGTCGTTTCCGGTCACCGTGTGGAGGTCGGGAAAGGCGTCGGTCTTGAATTGAGGGAGCGGCGCTTTCACATCCTCCGGGAGGTCTTGGGCGAGGGCAATGTCTTGTCGAAGAGCGTGGGCGTTGGCCAGGATGCCGCTGTCGAGTTCTTGGCGCACCACGTCGTCGAGCGTGCGTTCGGCGAGGGTGAGGTCGAATTCGCGGGCGAGGCGCGGGCCGTCGAGTGCGGGTGAGATGGCACTGCCGACCGGGGGGAGCTGGGCGTCGTCGCCGACGAGGATGATGCGGCTGCCCGGGGCTTGCAAGCAGAACTGGAAGAGGTCGGAGAGGAGGTCGCGGTAATGGAAGCCGGCCCCGGCGGCCCCGGATTGGCGCAGACCGCTGTCGCGTCCGATCATCGACGCCTCGTCGACGATGAAGACCGCACCCTTGCGCTTGTAGGGGGCGATGCTGGCCGAAGTGCCGCCGTCGGGGGTGGCCTTTCGGAGGTAGATGCGCCGATGGATGGTGCTCGCCTGAAGGCCGGCGTAGCGGCCCATGACCTGGGCGGCGCGGCCGGTCGGGGCGAGGAGTTCGACGGGCCGGCGAAGGTCGCGCAGGACCTGCACAAGGGCGGCCATGGTGGTCGTCTTTCCGGTACCCGCATAGCCTCGGACCACCAGTGCACATCGAGGTTGGGGGCTCACGAGGAAACGGCCGAGCGCGTGGAGCAGGGCCTCCTGGCTCGCCGTGGGGGCGTGGGGGAAGCTGGCCCGCAGGCGGTCTTCAATTTCTTCGGAGGAGGGGCTGTTGGACACGGTGTCGGTCAAGGGCGCCGACAACGTGTTGCCGGACGTGGGCAAAGTACGGGCTTGCAGGGTGGTCGTCCGGGAGGGATTCCTTAGCTTCGCCCCGCTTGATTCGCACCCTTTCGCGCCATTTCGCATGAACGATTCGAACGACAAATACGGGAACCTCTTGTTCCTGGTCCGGAGCCACAGCTTCAGCCTGATTCTCTTCGCGGCCGGACTCGCCTGGACTGTGATGTACATCCGCTCGGTGATGGCGTCCACGGACACCGCCGATTTGAGCCAGCCCACTGAAATGCTGTATGCCGGTCTGGCTTTGATTGTGAGCGCCATCCTGGCCATGCCGGCCGTCTTGGACCGCATTCCGCAAAACGCCTACCGCGTCCTGATGGGCGTCGGTGTGGTCGGTGCCGCGTATTTCTTCCTTGCGTCCACCAATTCCGTGCTCGATGAGGAGCAATTCCTCGCGGACCAAGCCCGGTACAACCAGCTGACGATCCAGCGTCTGACCGACATCCGGGACGCGGAGCTCGCCTACCGCGAGGTCAATGGAGAATTCACGGACAACTTTGATACGCTGATGGCGTTTGTCAACGCCCCACTCGTTCCGCTCAACTTCAGCATCGGTTCGTTCCACGACACGCTGCCCGAGCCGCAGGCCCGTGAGGAAGGCTTCGTGATCCAGCGGGCAGACGTCCCGGGCATTGCTGCCGAGATGGGCTTGACGGAGCAAGCGTTTCTGGACAGCATCACGGCGGATGCCACGGCATACAAGGTCCGCGACACCCTGTACACCTCCTTCTTCGCTGAGAACTTCACCGATGAGAAGCGTGCCGACAAAAAGTTGCCGCCGGTGAACCTCGATTCCCTGACGTTCAGCCCCACCTCGGGCGAGCGTTTCCTCATCGATACCACCTATGTCGAGCAGAGCGGATTGACGGTGAGTGCCATTCAGGTGCAGGATCCGACCCCGTTCGGAAAGCCCAACGTGAAGAAGGACACGCTCCGTTTCGGCTCGCTCGTCGAAGCCCACACGGATGGAAACTGGCGCCAATAAGGGCCAGCCCGACTTCGTGTTGACGGCGCTCGATGGCGGACAGGATCTGCCGCCGGGAGGCCACCCCATTTGGGCCGTCGATGACGGTCATTCCGTGCGTTGGTTGAGGACCAGCGAAGACCGTTCCGTCCTTGTGGAAGCCGGATTGCACCATTGGACCACCGCGGGTGAAGCCGCGCTGAATGTGGAGCGGGCCGAATGGCTGACCCAACGCCTTCAAAAGGAGACGGGCGGTCAGGTCACTTGGATGTCCAATGGCGCGGCGACGGTGGTGCCGGAGCCTTTGCGTGACAAGGTGACCGATGCGGATTGGCTGGAGGCCGAGACTGGACTGCGTCACCTTGGAACCGATGCCGAAGCCGTGGTCGGCAGCCCCTACATCGTGTTGCACGCGCCGGACCATGGGTTGCGGCAAGCCTTGTCGAAGGTGGCTCCGAGGATGGTGTTCCGCCACCCGCGGGCCGTCCTCGCCGAAGGTTTTCTGAGAGAGGAACGGGGCCGCGACAGAACGGCCCTTGCCGTGCACCTCGGAACGAGCGGAGTGGACGTGGTTCTGGTGCGCGAAGGGGAGTTGCTCGCCTCCATTCACCATGCCATTACGGCACCGGAGGACGCGGTGTACCGGACGGTGCACCTCCTGCACGCCATGGACTTGACGGCGGACGTCCCCGTTCAGTTGAGCGGGGCGGTCAAACCCATGGGGGACGTGTACAAGGCCTTCCAGCGCCACTTCGAAAAAGTGGATTTGCACTATGGCCGATTCATCCCGGCGATCGGGGAAGTGACCGGACTCCACCGGCAGCAGTTCCTTCCGCTGATTCAACTCATTCGATGCGCATAATCGGCGGCACGCTCAAAGGGCGCCGGTTCTCGCCGCCCCGGCATTTCAAGGGGCGTCCCACCACGGATTTTGGTCGGGAGGGGCTCTTCAACCTCTTGCGTTCCCGGATCGAATTGGACGGGCTGGAGGCCCTCGATCTGTTTGCCGGATCCGGCGCGGTCTCCTTCGAGCTGGCCAGCCGCGGTGCCGTGGCCGTCACCTCCATCGAG
This sequence comes from uncultured Flavobacteriales bacterium, assembly GCA_937967465.1. GTDB lineage: Bacteria > Bacteroidota > Bacteroidia > Flavobacteriales_D > Sanyastnellaceae > UBA8752. The sequence continues at coordinate 5,341 of CALBSW010000126.1, read as the reverse complement.
CAAGATGCGGGAGCTTGTCGCTACATCCAGAAGCAGTCCCAGGACTTTGGCCTCGACGCCATTCGGGTGGTGAGGGCGGACGCTTTCGCATTCCTGTCCCGTGCCATGACCCAATTTGAATTGGTCTTCGCAGACCCGCCTTACACCGAGCCGCGCCTGGACACCTTGCCGTCCATGGTGAGGGAGGCCCAGCTGGTGGCCCAAGGCGGGCTCTTTGTGTTGGAGCACGGAGACCGGAAGGATTTCTCGGAGGAGCCTGGTTTTGTGGAGATGCGGAAGTACGGTCACGTCCATTTCAGTTTCTTTGACTTCCATGGAGAAGCGTGACGCACCACGCCGGGCGGTCTTTCCCGGTTCCTTCGACCCCATCACCCGGGGGCACGAAAACATCCTGCGCCGGGCGGCGAGCCTGTTCGACGAGGTCATTGTGGCCATCGGCGTCAATCAGGACAAGAAGGGCATGTTCACCTTGGAACAGCGGATGGCTTGGTGCGCGGCCACCTTTGCGGATCTGGACCACGTGCGCGTGGACAGTTTCGAGGGGCTGACGGCCGACTACTGCAAGCGGGTCGGGGCCCACTGGCTCATCCGCGGTGTGCGGAACGGGGGCGATTTCGAATACGAGCGCACCATTGCCCAGATGACCAAATTCCTCGATTCGGACCTGGAGACGATGATCCTCTTCACCGACCCGGAGGATGCGCCGATTTCGAGCAGTGTGGTGCGCGACATCGTACACCACGGTGGCGATGTGTCGCGTTTCGTTCCCGATGCAGTGGATCTCGGGTCGAATGGGTAAGCGAACCGCCTTCATTCTGTTGTCCTGGTTTGGCGCGGTGCTCGGGCTCTGTGCGCAGGACGTGGAATGGGAAGCAGAGGTGGTCGGCATGGCCGGAAGGCCCTACCAATGGAATGAGGTGATGCCATTGACCGGCGTGGCCGTCTCACGCGCGGCCGGGACGATCGGCATGGACGACCGTGTGGTGCTGTCTTGGCCGGACGATGGCCGGATGCACTTGTGCGAATTGCATTGTGCCGGCGTGGTTTGGACGCTGCCGCTTTGCGGACCACTACCCGCGGATCATCGGCTGGTGCCGCCCAAATCGGGTGGAGCGCCGTTCACAGCACGTCCCGGTGCGGTGGCCGCGCCACCGTCGGTGGATCCCGGGTTGCCACTGGCCGTGGCGGCCTTGCGCGATGCGGTGGGCGAAGTCGAGGCCGGGCTGGGCGCTGAATTGCAGCGGAGCTTGTTGTGGAATGGCACGGCACGGCGCGGTGGGGAGACCGAGGTGTTGGGGCAAGCGATCGGCGAGCCCAACGGAGCCGCTGAGAACGCGGATTCCCTGCGACAGGCTTTGCTTGCAGAGTTGCAGTCGCTGGCAGACCGCCATGCTGCGGGCCAGCCGCCTGCTGCCGTGGCGTGGATGCAAGCTGAAGTACTGGGGCCGTGCCTGGATGCCGATGCGGCGTTGCGCGAGACCGAGCGGATGGCATGGCAAAACACGCCGGCGCCGGATCCGACCGACGCGGCTGCCGTGCGGCGATTTGTGGAAGGCGCCTTGCGCTTTGCCACCGTGGCTGCGCTGCCCGACAGTGCGGTGGAAGTGTATGCCCTCGGTGTGGCAACGGGAGACTGGGCTGCCTTGACCGCGGCCACAGCCGGCTGGTGGGGCGGCGCAGATGAAGACAAGACGGCAGCGTGGTGTGCGCACCGACTCGGTCAGGACGCCTTCGGGATTCGCCAGTCGGGGCGGCCTTTCGCGGGCCGTGCATGGCCGTCAGGCTGGATGGCCCTGCTCGACGAGCTCGAATCCCATCCGATGTATGGGGCTGAAGTGGCTGCCTGGCGGCAATCGGATGCGCCACTGGCGCAGTTGCCCAAAAGCCTGCGCGCATTCGATGCCACCGAAAACCTGGTCGATTTGGAATCGGTCGTCGGTTCCGGCCCTGCGTTGTGGCTCTGGCTGGATGCCAGCGCCCCCTCGACCACCGTGCAATTGCAAGTGCTTGAGCGGATGCTGGCCGACCCCAAATTGCAGCGTGTTGTCCGTGGCATGGAGTGGGTCGTGGCGGATGCCGGCACCGATTGGGAGGCTTTCCAGCGGTTGACACTGGCGGTGGCCAACCGCTATGGCGGGTTGTCACGTGTGCCCTTTCGCATGGTCCATGTCGGAGGGGATGTGCGGTGGATCCAGGCCTTCGAGCTGTCGGCCTTGCCGGCGGTGCGCGTCCACGGACCGGATCGGGTTCCCGTGGCGGCCGAGTGGCCTTTGCCTGGCCCCGAGCTCAGCCGCCGGCTCGCCAAGCGGCCATGAGCCGGGCGATGTTGCCAAACGCCTGAGGCTCCAGCTTCTCGACCTCGGAAGGGGAGGCCCAACGGACCTCCGTGATGCCCTCTTCCGTTTGCGGCACCAACTCGATGTGTCCCGTGCCTTCCGGCAGCACCATGCGGAACCAGTGGGTCACCTTCATCAAACCCTCGCCGGGCCCATAGATGTGGTAGGTGGTCTCAAACGGGGCGCGGACGATGGGAAGCGGAACCCCGCATTCTTCCTCCACCTCGCGCGCGGCGGCCTCTTCCAGGGCTTCTCCTGGCTCCAGTTTGCCCTTGGGCAGGTCCCAATGTCCCAGTCGGTGGATGCACAGCAACTCGCCATGGCCGTTGGTCAAGAGTCCGCCAGCGGCGGGCACGTCTGTGGTGTGGGCGCGCAGGGCCGTCCATGCTGCATCGACGTCGGCACAAACCCACCAGGCGTGATGGGCGTTTGCAATGCAATCCGGGACGGCGGGCATGGCCCCACCATCCCAGTGTGTAACTGTGGCGTTTTGGTCAACAACTGTCCCCGAATCGGCCAACGTCAACCGCTGTGACCCCCAATCCACGTCATACCTTCGCGCCATGTCCCTGTCTTTGGATGAACGCCGGAAAGTAGCAGAATCCCTGCTCCGCATCAAGGCGATTCAACTGGCCCCCGAGACGCCCTTCACCTGGGCTTCCGGATTGCGTTCCCCGATTTATTGCGACAACCGCATGGCCCTCAGCCATCCCGCGGTCCGCACCCACATCCGCCAGCAGCTCTGCACCATGGTGGAAAACATGCACGCCAAACCTGACATGATCGCCGGGGTGGCGACGGGTGGCATCGCCTGGGGTGCCTATGTCGCCCACGAATTGGGCCTGCCGTTTTGCTATGTGCGGGGCGAGGCCAAAGGGCATGGCAAGGGAAACCGAGTGGAAGGCGATCTGGGCAATGCCCGGAATGTGGTGGTCATCGAAGACCTGGTCAGCACCGGAAAATCCAGCCTGTCTGCCGTAGAAGCACTTCGTGAAGAAGGCCTCGAGGTCAAAGGCATGGTGGCCATTTTCACCTACAGCTTCGACTTGGCTGCTGAGAATTTCAAGAACGCCGGTTGCCAGCTGGAGACGCTGAGTGATTACCCGACGCTGATTGCGGAAGCCGAGCAGCGGGAATACCTCACGCCCGCCCAAGCGGAGGCGCTCATCTCGTGGCGGGAGGATACCCGCGCCTGGAGCGAGAAGTTCACCGCGAACGCCGCCAGCTGAGATGACGGAGATCCGCAGCCGCGCCGTGGAGGTGGCCATCTCGGCCTCGGCCTTGCAGGAGCATTTGGCCGATCTCCGCAACATGGAGGCCTTGCTTCCCCAGGACAAGGTCAAGGGATTCCATGGTGACGAAACCGAGGTCGCCTTCAAGATTCAAGGTGGCCTGGAGATTCGCTTGACGCGGACGGCGGATGCCTTTTCAGGCGGCCAGCTTCGCTTGCAAGGAGGCGGTGCACCCTTCGCGTTTCACCTCGACCTCCATGTGGCCGAGGCGGGTTCCGGCGCCCAGGCCAGTGTGGTCTGTGAAGCCGACTTGAACCCCTTCATGAAAATGATGGCGCAGAAGCCGTTGGAGGCTTTGTTCCAGCACATTGCAGGCCAAGTCGAGCAGAAGTTCGGCGCCGCCTGAATCACCGGCCCGGCTCCATGCCGAGCCACCCCACTTCTCCAGGAGAAAAGCACGCCCGCTGGCCATCGGGTTGGGCCACGCACAACCGTCCATCGAGGTCAATGCCTTCGAGGACGCCGCGAATTTCCTCGCCATCCAACTGCCAACGCTGCGCCTGTCCCCACCCGAGCAACCGCTCGTGGTATTGGCGGAGCAGGGCATCGGGGGATTGCAGTTCTGCAAGCCTCGCATCCAGCCGCCGCAAAATGGACGCCCGCAGCGCATCCACGAGGAGGTGGGCCTCCATTTCAGACTTGGCGTGGGGCAGCAGCCGCACTGCATTGGGGTAGGGCGGTTGGCCCGCGACGTTGATGCCGATGCCGATGATGGCCGATGCCCACTGGTTGCCGCGCCAGCTGTTTTCGATCAGGATGCCGCCGGCTTTCTTGCCGTCCAGCATCAAGTCGTTCGGCCATTTGATTTCCCAGCGGCGCTGACCCAAGCTGGGCAAGACCAATTCAATCCCTTCCAACACGGCCAAGCTCACCGCGAGGTTGAGCACGAAGGGCTGTCCCGCAGGCAATTCTCGGGTGAGGACGGCACTCATGGCGATGTCCGTGCCGCGGTCTCCATGCCAAGGCCGGTTCTGCTGACCGCGTCCGGCGGTCTGCTCCATGGCGGTGAGCACATGTCGGTGAAGGTCCGCCGGGTCGGAGTTGGACGGCAGGTGGAGCAACCGCTGGGCGGCCGCATTGGTGCTGTCCAGTGAAGGCCAGGACAGGAGGGTCCAAGGGGGGGTGGACCGGCGTTGGGCCAATCCGCCGACCGCATCCGTCCAAATGGGGGTGTGTGGGTCCTTCACGGGGGCTATTTTAGCGCACGTTGGAAGAAACACACGACTCCCTCGATCCGCGTACCTACGCGATGGCGCCCCGCGATGGCCGGGAACGCAATTCCGGACCTTCGACCGATGAACTGGTGACCTCCGTGGTGGAGGGCATTCAAGAGGTCAAAGGGCAGAAGATCTGCCTGGTCGACTTCAGCAACCTGCCCAACAGTGTGGCGGCGCGCTTTGTCATTTGCGAGGCGCAGTCCAATACCCAAGTGGAGGCCATCGCCCGGAGCGTGGAGGAATTCACCGAGAAACAGCACGAGGAGACGCCGTGGACCAAGCAAGGTTTGCGCAGCGGGCAATGGGCGCTGCTGGACTACGCCGATGTCGTCGTGCACGTCTTCCACAAGGATTGGCGCGGCCACTATGGCCTCGAAGAGCTGTGGGCAGACGCCGACCAGACGCACATCCCCGACCCGGAGCCGCAAGGCCCCGATCCGGAGGATTACCCCGAATACTGAGCCTCAGCGCAGGTCAAAGGACGGGGTGAAGTTCA
>CALBSW010000125.1 GCA_937967465.1 uncultured Flavobacteriales bacterium | reverse complement strand
CGTCGATGCCATCCATGACCACCCTGTGGTCTGTGGTCAAGGGGACCTGGGTGAAGCTTGCTCCTTCGTACACCACGACGCCGACCCGATCAAAGGGCCGGTCCTCCACGAAATCCTTGGCGACCTCCTTGGCGGCTTCGAGGCGGTTGGGACGGAAGTCCTTGCTCAGCATGCTGGCTGAAGCATCCATGGCCATGACAATGTCAATTCCTTCGCGGGTCATGTTCTCCACACTGGAGGAGCTTTGAGGTCGAGCGAGCACCGCCACGATCATGCCGAGGGCCAAGGTCCGCAGCAGGTCGGGGACCAGGGGAATCCATTGGTCTCTCCGCGGAGGAGTCAGGTCGAGGTGGCGCAGGTTGATGCGGAACGCGGGAATGGCGGAGGGCTGTGCCACCTTCCACAGGCTCCAGGCCATCACGGCCGCGCCCCATCCCAAGGATTGCGGGGAGGCCCATTCCCATCGACGGGACGTGATGTAGAGGGCACCGAGGAGCACCATCCAAGCCGTGCCTTGCACAGCGGCCTGACGCCAGCGGGGCGCCTGCGCGGTCCATCCTTTCCGGTCAGCCATGTCCATCGGGGGCTTCGGTGTTGGATTCCGCCCCTCCTTCAGGTGCGGGCTGGGTGCGCTCTACCCATTGCAAGGCGTCGCGTACGGCGCGCTCATGGGCGTCTGGGGGCAGCGTCTGCTTGGCGAACTTGACGAGGTCAGACCTCTGGAGCAGGTCGGCCAGCCACGCCGTGTCCCCTTCGCTCAATCCGCGAATGGAGCTGTTGCGGAGTTGCTGGACGAGTTCGGTGGTGGTCCGCTCGATGGACTTGACCCCGAATGCGCTGTCGAGGTGAAGGCGAATGGCATCGGACAACCGGCTTTGGGTGGCTTTCCCCTCGCCCTGGACCCAAGGTTGTTCGCGGGACAAAGCCTGCAGCATGCGCAACGCGATGAGGTGTCCGGGCTCTGCCGGCGCTTGGGATTCCGCTGGGGTTGTGGCCGGTTCGAGGGGCTTCCGGGTGCGCCAATACCAAATGGCGGCAGCGGCGATGAGGGCAGCGACCCACCAAGGCCAGCGTCGGGCCACGTGCTCGTACCACGACCACTGAAAGGCCTTGAAACCTTGCAATGGGCGCGGGGCAGGGTTGGACTCCAAAGGCACCAGTCCCACCTCGATGAGCACGGGGTTCGTGAGGGCAGAATCGCCATTGGAAGCGCGCAGAACCAAGGGCTCGATGACCTTGAATCCGGTGTCCCAGGCGAGCACTTCAACCTGCTGGGTGCGCCGCAGACCAGCCGCCAGTTCAGGCGACGCCATGCTGTCCACAGGTGCCACGGACAGGATTTCCCAACCTTGAGCGAGGGTGTCGCCTGCCGTCCAACCCGGCCACGTCCAGCGGGTCCCGCCTGTGAGGGGTTCGTCCGATTCGAGCGTCAAGGTGACGGCTTCACCCAATCCTGCGCTGTCCGCGGCCGCCGACAAGCGGAATTCTCCGCGTTGGGCATGCGCCGATCCGAAGCCGGTCAGGAGCAGAAGGGAAAGGATGCGGAGTTCAGCCACGGCGGTCAAACAATTGCATCAACGGTTGCACGTAAGGCCGGCCCGTTTGAAGGATGGCATGGTCGATGCCGGACTTCTTCATCAGGGCCTCCAATTCAGTTTGGTGCGCTGCGATGGCCCGCTCGTAACGGGTGCGCCAGCGGCGGGAGGTGGTGGCAATGTGCCCCGACGTACCGGATTCTGGATCCACCCCTGAAATCCAGCCGAGCTTGGTGGCTTGGCCCTCGATGGTGTCCCGGAGTTGGAGGGCCACGAGGTCGTGCTTGCGGGCGGTCCGCTTCAGGATGTCGTCAAAGCCGCTGTCTTGGAGGTCGCTGATGAGAAAGGCGATGGTTCGCTTCTTCATCGCGCGGTTGAAGTGCTCCAGCGCTTCCTTCACGTCGGTGCCCGTTCCCTCGGGTTCGAGGTCGATGATCTCCCGGACAATGCGGAGAATGTGGCTGCGTCCTTTTTTGGGCGGAATGAACCGCTCCACCCGGTCGCTGAAGAGGAGGGCGCCAATCTTGTCGTTGTTCTGTCCTGCGGAGAAAGCGAGGACGGCGGCGAGTTCAGCAGCCAATTCCCGTTTGGTGCTGCCCCGGCTTCCAATGCGGCCCGAAGCGCTCACATCGATGAGCAACATGGCGGTCAATTCGCGCTCCTCCTGGAACACCTTGACGTAGGGCGACCGCATCCTGGCGGTCACGTTCCAATCGATGGTGCGGATCTCGTCGCCGTGCTGGTAGGCCCGGTTTTCGCTGAAAGCCATGCCGCGCCCTTTGAATGCGCTGTGGTATTCACCAGAAAAAATCTGGTGGCTCAAACCACGGGCGCGCAATTCCACGCGCCGGACACGGCGAATCAGCTCCGCAGCTTCCATGTCAGGGGACTTGGACCTGGTCGAGGATTTCGGTGACGATCTGCTCTTGGCTGATTTCCTCGGCTTCCGCCTCGAAGGTCAACCCCACGCGGTGGCGCAAAACGCTCATGGCCACGCTGCGGATGTCCTCTGGAATGACGTATCCCCGGCCCGACATGAAGGCCTTGGCCTTGCCGGCGAGGGCGAGTCCGATGGTGGCCCGCGGCGAGGCGCCGAAGCCGATGAGCGGCTTCAAGTGGCCCAACCCCTGGTTTTCGGGACGGCGGGTCGCATTGACCAGCTGGACGATGTAGCGCTCCACTTTTTCATCCATGTAAACCTCCCGGACGAGCTCGCGGGCTTGGAGCAATTCATCCGGTTTCACCACGGATTGGATGCTGGGCTGGGGTCCCGATGCGACCTGCGCCCTCAAGATGTGCTGCTCCTCTTCTGCCGTCGGATAGTCCAGCACCACTTTCAACAGGAATCGATCGACCTGCGCTTCGGGCAGGGGGTAGGTGCCTTCCTGCTCGACGGGATTCTGGGTGGCCAGAACGAGGAACGGTTTGGGCAGGGGGAAGGTCTCCGAGCCGATGGTCACCTGACGCTCCTGCATGGCCTCGAGCAAGGCGCTTTGCACCTTGGCGGGAGCACGGTTGATCTCGTCGGCGAGGACGAAGTGGGCGAAAATGGGCCCTTTGCTCACGGAGAAGGCTTCTTCCTTCTGGTTGTAAATCATGGTGCCCACCACATCAGCGGGGAGCAAGTCCGGGGTGAACTGAATGCGGTTGAAGTCCACAGCCACCGCTTGGCTCAACGTTTGGATGGCCAGCGTTTTGGCGAGGCCCGGCACCCCTTCCAACAGGACGTGTCCGTCGGCCAGCAGGCCAATCAGAAGGTGGTCCACCATGCCTTTCTGGCCAATGACCCGTTTGCCGACTTCGTGGCGAAGCGGGTCGACGAATCGGCTGGCAGCGGCAATGCGCTCGGTGAGGGCCTGGATGTCGGGGTGGCCTTGGGTCGCAGGATTGGCGATCGGGGCTGTGGGCACGGTGTCCATGGGGCGAGGTTTGATTCCGAATTGTTTCGGCAACTTCAAAAATAGCCGGAGGTCGTGTCAGACACAGGCGGGGGTCCGGTTAAAAGATGTTGCCCATCTTGGCCACATGACGCTCAAAGAATGCACGGAGGCCGTGGGCCTGTTTCACACCACGTATGGATTGCGCCACGAGACGGCGCCCACCGTGGCCATCACCCCGGAGGAGATGGTCCTCCGTCACAAGTTGATGGCCGAGGAGAATGACGAATACCTCGAGGCCGTCCGCGACGGGGACATGGTGGAAGTGGCCGATGCCCTCGGGGACATGCTGTACATCTTGTGTGGGACCATGGTCTCCCACGGCATGCAGGATGTGATGGCCGACGTGTTCCGGACCATTCAAGCGTCCAACATGTCCAAGCTGGGAGAGGACGGAAAACCCATTTACCGCGAGGACGGCAAAGTCATGAAGGGCCCGAATTATTTCCGTCCTGACATCGCAGGAGCGCTGACCAAGGCCGGTGTGCGCCTTGAAAACACTGCGTCGTGAACGCGTGGGTGGCAGCCCGCGCAGGGCGGGCACTCGAGGCCGCCAGAGCGGGTCAGCCCAAGGCCTTGGATCGGCTGATGCGGGTGGCCTTGCCGTTCAACCGTCCACACCGCATCCGCATCGCGGCCATAGGTCCAGATGAGGTGAGCGTGGCCTTGCCGGACCGCCGGTCCAACCGCAACCACCTCGGTGGCATGCACGCTTGCGCGATGGCCACGGCCTTGGAATTCGGCTCGGGCGCCACGGTGTTGCTCGAAGTGGGAATGCGGGACTACCGCATCATCATGTCCCGCCTGGAAGTGGACTACCTCGCCAAGCCCAAGGGAGATTGCGTCGTTCGCGCCCCACGCAACACGCCGGAAGTCCAAGAACTGTCCGGCGTGCTGGAGAAGGAGGGCGTCGCGCGCTTGGCGTTGACCTCATCGCTTTACGACGCCCGGGGCGAACATTGCGCCCAGGCCACCGTGCATTGGCACCTCAAGGTGTGGGCACCCCGCCCTTGACCGCGAGTTCGGGTCGAATGCGCTCATAACCGGTCAGCGCCCAGCGGCTGCCGTCGTAGCGCGCGGTCAGTTTGAGGTCGCCTTTGGAGGTCGATTGCCGCACATAATCTTCGCCGATGTACCCCTTCACTTTGCCCATGTCCGGCACGTGAACGATCACCGGAGTCCATTGCACGTCGTCCCGGGTCACGGTCCACCGCGTCGGATCGATGGCGCCCGGAATGGTGCCGAGGTCCAACATGGCGATGATCGCGCCGCTGGATCCGGCCTCCCGACGCAGTTTCACCCGGTCGCCGAGGATGTCGAGGTAGTGGGGTTGTCCCGCGGCCCGGGCGTGAAGGTTGGTCATGGTGCCATCTACATTGACGAGGACAAATCCATCTGCAAAGCGGGCGATGTCGGCGCCCACCTGTTTCCAGCCGAACCGCAGTGCATCCGGGGCCAATGCATCGCCGAAGGTTTGCGGTTCACACCCGTCCTCGGTGATGACCATGGGCGCAAAGCAATCCGCGATGCGCTCGGGGTGGCCCGACGCAGTCTCCTGGCGGATGTGGTGAATGAAGGTGTCAAAGTCGCGCAGGTCCTGCGGGGCGGCGAAGAGGGTGGCCGGCATCAGAAGCGCCAGTGCCAAGGGGAGGAGAGGGGAGTGCGTCATGGACGAAGCATTGTGGGTGAAGGGCCGGGACCATCCCGGCACCATTTGGACAATGCGGAAATGCGGGGGTGTCGTCTGTCGGACCGCCTTTCCAACCGGCCTTTTGGCATCCTTTTGGAAGCGGGGCCGTGGGCGGCGGGGCCGGGATTATCTTTGCCGGCGAATCCCGACGTCATGATCCAGATCACCCTTCCCGACGGTTCCATTCGCCAAGCCGAAGACGGCGCAACGGCCATGGACGTCGCCCGCGACATCAGCGAAGGCCTCGCCCGCAACGTGCTGGCGGCCGAAGTCGATGGCGAAGTCCGCGACGCCCAGCGTCCCCTTGGGGGCGACGTGTCCCTCAAGCTGTTGACTTGGGGAGACGAAGGCGCCCAGAGCACCTTGTGGCACAGCGGCGCACACTTGATGGCCGAGGCACTCGAGGTGCTGTACCCCGGCGTCAAATTCTGGGTGGGACCTTCCGTAGAGGGCGGTTTCTACTACGACGTGGATTTCGGAGACCACGTGTTCAGCGACAAGGACTTCCCGACGGTCGAGAAGAAAATGCTCGAGTTGGCCAAGCAGAAGAGCGAGTACGTCCGCAAGGACATTCCCAAGTCCGAGGCCATCGCTTACTTCCAGGACAAGGGGGATGAATACAAGCTGGATTTGCTGGAGAACCTCGAGGACGGAACCATCACGTTCTACACCCAGGGTGGCTTCACGGACCTCTGCCGCGGACCCCACATTCCCCACACCGGGCACATCAAGGCCGTCAAGCTGCTGGCCGTGGCCGGTGCCTACTGGAAAGGCGACGAGAGCCAGAAGCAATTGACCCGCATCTACGGCATTGCCTTCCCCAAGAAGTCGCAGCTCGCCGAGCACCTCGAACTGCTGGAGCAGGCGCGCCAGCGCGACCACCGCAAGCTGGGCAAGGAGCTCGATCTCTTCACGTTCAGCGAAAAAGTGGGCCAAGGCCTGCCGCTGTGGTTGCCCAAAGGAGCGGACCTGCGCATGCGCCTCGAGTCCTTCCTGAAGGAGGCCCAACGGAAGATGGGCTACGAACCGGTGATCACACCGCACATCGGCAACAAGGAACTCTACGTCTGCAGCGGCCACTACGAGAAGTACGGCGAGGACAGTTTCCAGCCGATCAAAACGCCAGCGGAAGGAGAGGAGTACCTACTCAAGCCGATGAATTGCCCGCACCACTGCGAGGTCTTCAAGAGCCGGCCGCGCAGCTACCGTGACTTGCCGGTTCGCTTCGCCGAGTTCGGAACGGTGTACCGCTACGAGCAAAGTGGCGAGCTCCACGGTTTGACCCGCGTTCGCGGATTCACGCAAGACGACGCCCACATCTTCTGCACCGTGGATCAGGTCAAGGAAGAGGTCGGCAAGGTCATCGACCTGGTGCTGTACATCTTCAAGACGCTGGATTTCCAAGACTTCATTGCCCAGGTCAGCCTGCGCGATCCGGAGAACCCCGGCAAGTACATCGGCAGCGACGAGAACTGGGACAAGGCCGAGAAGGCCATCGCCGAGGTGGCCGTGGAAAAGGGGCTCAAGACCGTGACCGAATTGGGCGAAGCGGCCTTCTATGGCCCGAAGTTGGACTTCATGGTCCGCGATGCCATCGGCCGGAAGTGGCAGCTCGGTACGGTCCAGATCGACTACAACCTGCCTGAGCGTTTTGAGCTCGAGTACGTGGGCGCCGACAACCAGAAGCACCGCCCGGTGATGATCCACCGCGCGCCCTTTGGATCGATGGAGCGTTTCGTGGCCATCCTCATTGAACACTGCGCTGGAAAATTCCCGCTGTGGCTCACTCCGGAACAGGCGCGAATCCTGCCCGTCAGCGACAAGTTCAACGACTACGCAAAGGAGGTTTCAAAATCCCTTGAAAAGCGCGATATTCGCGCCCTCGTTGACGACCGCAGTGAAAAGGTCGGGAAGAAGATCCGCGAAGCGGAGCTCGACAAAGTCCCGTACATGCTCATCGTGGGAGGAGACGAGGCCGAAAACGGAACCGTCGCCGTGCGCAGGCAAGGCGAAGGGGATGTTGGAGGCATGACCACTGCGGCATTTGCCGACCGGATCGACAGTGAAGTCCGGGAAATGCTCGGTGGCAATGAGATGATTGAACAACCAAACTGATAGCACCATCGCTATTCGACGCAGACGATCCCGTGGCCCAGCCCGGGTGATCAAAAAGAATCCGCACAAGACGAACCGGGAAATCCGGGCGTCCAAGGTGCGATTGGTCGGTGACAATGTTGGCGATGCCGACATCGTCGAATTGGAGGATGCCATCAAGTTGGCCGAGGAGCAGGAGCTGGACCTTGTGGAGATTTCCCCGAAAGCGGATCCTCCGGTCTGCAGGATTCTGAACTACCAGAAGTTCCTGTACGATCAGAAGAAGAAGCAGAAGGAGATCAAGGCCAATCAGGCCAAGGTGACCCAGAAGGAGATTCGTTTCGGTCCCAACACGGACGACCACGATTTCAACTTCAAGGTCAAGCACGCCCGCAAGTTCCTCGAGGAGGGCAACAAGCTCAAGGCGCACGTCTTCTTCCGCGGAAGGAGCATCGTCTTCAAGGAGCGCGGAGAAATCCTGTTGCTGCGTTTTGCGCAGGAGCTGGAGGATGTGGGCACGGTGGAGCTGATGCCGAAACTGGAAGGGAAGCGGATGTTCATCACGCTCCGACCGAAAAAGTAAATCCCGGGGAGGGCTTCAGCCTGAACCACCATATACGGACGACATGCCGAAGATGAAGACCAAGAGCAGCGCCAAGAAGCGTTTCACCGTGACCGGCACGGGAAAGCTCAAGCGCAAGCACGCCTTCAAGTCCCACATTCTGACCAAGAAGGGGACGAAGCAGAAGCGCAACCTGACCCAAACGGGCCTGGTGAGCAAGGCGGACACGCCGAACATCAAGACCCAGTTGGGCATCTGAACCAGAATCCAAACCGGCGTCCAGCCCCAAAGATCCCGCCTGTGCGGGACGCTGTCCGCCAAATCCAATAGAACATGCCTCGTTCAAACAATGCCGTCGCCAGCCGAGCGCGTCGGAAGAAAGTCCTGAAAATGGCCAAAGGGTACTACGGTGCCCGCAAGAATGTCTGGACCGTCGCCAAAAACGCGGTGGAGAAAGGCCTGACCTACGCTTACGTCGGTCGCAAGCTCAAGAAGCGCCAGTTCCGCTCCCTCTGGATCCAGCGGATCAACGCCGGTGCACGCCAGCACGGCATGAGCTACTCCCAATTCATGGGCCAGTGCCACAAGAAGGGCATTGAGCTCAACCGCAAGGTCCTCGCCGACCTCGCTCTGAACCACCCCGCAGCCTTCAAGGCCGTGGTGGACCAGGTGAAGTGATCACCACTTCCCACCCATGAAAAAGCCGGCCCAGCGCCGGCTTTTTCATGCAACAACATGTCGTTTCTAAAACTCCAGCGGACTCACTGACCGAGTACCCTTCCTTTGGCGAGGGCCGCAGGTGTGTAGGTGGGATCCAGGGCCAAAGCCGCTTCATACGCTTGCAGCGCTTCCTGATCCCGGCCTTGGCTCTCGATGGCCAAGCCCCGGTTGTAGTGGGCCTGGTGGTAGTAGGGGAGGCGGGCGATGGCCTCATCGAACCAGATCTCCGCGCTGTCATACTGCGCGAGGTACTCGAGGTAGACGAAGCCCTTGTTGAAGGCTGCAGAGGCATTCATGCTGTCGAGTTCCAGAATGCGGTCGTAAAGGTCCAAGGCCTGACCATACCGCTCGGAGGCCACAGCCCCACTTTCCTGGAGGTAGATGGCCTCGTCATAGATGGCCTCAATGCTGTTGGGCCTCAGGCTGCGGGCCGTCCTGAAATACTCCAGGGCCAGATCGTTTCCTGCACCAGCATAGAGCAATCCCAGTTGAATGAAGGCATCATAGCGATTCGGGTTGACCTCCGCAGCCGTCTGGAAAGAACTGACTGCTTTGACCGTATCCCGGGTTTCCAGATAGAGCCGTCCTTTCAAGAAGTACGCTTCATCGAGCCGATCGTCTACGCGAAGGGCTTGGTTGATGCGTTGGAGCGCAGGCTCATAAGACCGCAGCAGCAAATCAACCCGAGCCAGGGACAGGAGCGCAGGGGGATAGTCCGGATCGACACGCAATGCCGCTTCCCACTCGCGGACGGCCCCCTCGAAATCGCGTACATCGAACCGCAACTCGCCCAACGTCTGTCGGTCCTCCAGTCGGGTGGAGTCCACCTGAAGGGCGAGGGCGTAGTCGTCCACAGCCAATCCCGTTTCTCCCTGCCGCAGGTGATATGCTGCCCGTGCAGCATATACATCGGCGTCACCGGGAGATTCCAGAATACGGGCGTTGTGCCACGCGAGTGAATCCGAGATGGCCACAGACGTCTCTCCCGAATCAACTGAATCCGGAGTGCCACACCCGATGGCGAACACGGCCAAGATTCCCAACCGGGAGAGCGCTGTGTCCATCCTCAAGCTTCGGCCTGCTCCACCACCTCTTCGGCGGTTTCATCGCGGAGGGCAGCCTTGATGCCGGCTTCGAGTTCCTCCATGAGCTCCGGGTTGTCCATGAGCAGATTCTTGACCGCGTCTCGGCCTTGGCCAAGGCGGGTCTCACCATAGCTGAACCAGGATCCCGACTTCTTGACGATGCCCAAGTCCACGCCGAGGTCGATGATTTCACCGGCCTTGGAAATGCCCTTGCCATACATGATGTCGAACTCGGCGCGTCGGAACGGCGGCGCCACCTTGTTCTTCACGATTTTGACTTTGGTCCGGTTGCCCATCACCACGTCGCCATCCTTGATCTGGCTGCTGCGGCGGATGTCGACCCGCACGGAGGAGTAGAACTTGAGTGCGTTACCGCCAGTGGTGGTCTCGGGATTGCCAAACATGACGCCAATCTTCTCGCGAAGCTGGTTGATGAAGATGCAGCAGCACCCGGTCTTGTTGATGGTGGAGGTCAGTTTGCGAAGCGCCTTGGACATCAGTCGGGCCTGAAGTCCGACTGCGCTGTCTCCCATCTCTCCCTCGATTTCGGCGCGGGGCGTCAAAGCGGCGACAGAGTCGATGACGATGAGGTCAATGGCACCCGAGCGAATCAGGTTGTCGGCGATCTCCAGGGCCTGTTCGCCATTGTCCGGTTGTGAAATGAGCAGATTCTCGGTATCCACGCCCAATTTCTCAGCGTAGTACTTGTCGAATGCGTGTTCGGCATCAATGAACGCGCAAATGCCGCCCGCCTTCTGGGCTTCTGCAATGGCGTGGGTGGCGAGGGTGGTCTTGCCGGAGCTTTCCGGTCCGTAGATCTCCACGACCCGTCCGCGCGGGAAACCGCCCACCCCCAGGGCGATGTCCATGGAGAGGGAGCCGGAAGAAATGGCGTCCACCTTCTCTACAGCTTCGTCGCCGAGTTTCATGACGGTGCCTTTTCCGTATGTCTTGTCGATGCGGTCGAGCGTGAGCTGGAGCGCCTTGAGCTTGTCCTTGTTGTCTGATGCCATGTCGGTGGTTTTCGATTGAAGCGAGGGCAAAGTAGAGGCCCCGGTCCGTAAGGGATTTACGGTGTCGAATGTTTTTGTGAACGCGGGGTCAACGTTCGCCTGCGAAAGCAGCCAGCACTTCGGCTGCATGCTCCTTGACTTTCGGCTTGCGGATGATGGCGACAATCTTCCCTGCTTCGTCGATGCAGAAGGTGGTCCGGTGGGTTCCGTCATATTCCCGGCCCATGAATTTCTTCAAGCCCCAGACACCGTACAGGTCCTGCAGGGCATGGTCTTCGTCGACGAGCAGGTCGAAAGGGAGCTCGTACTTGTCGATGAATTTCCGGTGGGAGGCCGCGTGGTTGATGCTCACACCGAGGACCACGATGCCCTCGGCCTGGAGGTCCGCCATGCCGTCCCGCAAACTGCAAGCTTGGTTCGTGCAGCCCGGCGTGTTGTCCTTCGGGTAGAAGTAGAGGACGACTTTTTTGCCCTTGTGGGTCTCGAGGGTGTGCGTGTTGCCGTCTTGATCGAGGGCGGAAAAGGCGGGGGCGGAATCGCCGACGTTGAGGTGATGCATGCGAATCAAACTGCAGGGGTGTCCACGTTGTTCATGGCTTTGCATTCGAAGTTCGGGCATGCCACGGAACCGGTACTTTCGCCAACGGTGATGTTCGTCGATGTCATTCTTCCCTTGGCCTTGCCTGGCCTGCTGACCTATTCCGTTCCGGAGGGGGTTCAGGTGAATGTGGGTGCGCGCATCGTCGTTCCCCTGCGCGGCAAGCGGCTCCACACGGCTGTGGTGCGGCGCATCCACGATCGCCGGCCTTCGCATGCGGTCGAACCCTTGGTGTCCGTATTGGACGAGGTGCCCTTGCTGTCCGATGAAACACTGCGGTTCTGGGACTGGATGTCCTCCTATTACTGTTGCGGCCCTGGGGAAGTGGCCCTGGCGGCCTTGCCATCGGGCATGCGCTTGGCAAGCGAGACCAAGTTGTCTTTGTCCCCGGATGTCGAAGGTTTGGATGAATCCGAACTGGACGATCGCGGCTTCCAAGTGGTGGAGGCCCTCCGGCTTCGCGGCACGATGTCCTTCAAGGATGTGGGCGAGCTCCTCGGGCTGCGGGATCCGGCACCCGCCTTGCGTCCCCTGGTGGAACAGGGGTGGGTCTTGTCATCAGAGGAAATGAAGGGTGGCCCTGGGCGGAAAGTGGTGTCCATGGTGCGTTTGTCTGAGCGCGCAGCGACCGATGAGGCATGGTTGAATGCGCAACTGGATCAGCTCGACTCGCGCGCTCCCAAGCAGTCCCGTGCCATGATGGCGCTCCTCTCTCAGGACGCCCATCGGACGGGGGTTCCCTTGGCGGACTTGACCGGTCAGGAAGGCGTGACCACCACGTTGTACACCCGATTGATGGAGAAGGGGGTGGTGTTCAAGTTCAAGCAGGACCCCTGGCTGGTTGGGAGTGAAGACGGGCAGGAAATGCAGCTGGCGGCGCTGAGCCCCGCACAGGAAGCCGCTCGAATGGAAATATCCAAGGGCCTCGAATCGCAGGGCATCGTGCTCCTCGAAGGGGTGACGGGAAGCGGCAAGACGGAGGTCTACACCCATCTGATTCACGCCGTGTTGGAGCAGGGCAAGGATGCCCTGTTCCTCGTCCCGGAGATTGCCCTGACCACGCAGCTCATTGTCCGACTTCGCCGGTTTTTCGGAGAGCGGCTCGAGGTCTATCACAGCCGTTTTACCCCGCGGGAGCGGACCACGACCTACCGGCGCGTGGCGCAGGAGCAAGGCAAAGGGCGCCTTCTCGTGGGCGCGAGAAGTGCCGTTTTTCTGCCCTTCCGGGAGTTGGGTTTGATCGTCGTGGATGAAGAACACGACCCCAGCTACAAACAGCAGGACCCGGCACCGCGCTACCAGGCCCGGGATGCCGCAACCCTGTTGGGACGAATTCACGGTGCCCCCGTTTTGCTGGGGTCTGCCACGCCCTCGTTGGAGGCGCGCTGGGCAGTCCAGGAAGGCCGCGCCGCCCACGTTCCCATGACCGAACGGTATGGCGGGACTTCCTTGCCGGACATTGAGCTTGTCGATTTGCGCAAGGCCCACAAGCAGCGCAACATGGAGGGCCACTTCAGCCGAAGGTTGTTGGACGTGATGGGGGAGACGCTCGAATCCGGCAAGCAGGTCATTCTCTTCCAGAACCGCCGTGGTTATGCGCCCGTGACCCAATGTCGGACCTGCGGTTGGGTGCCTGAATGTGCCCGTTGTGATGTTTCCTTGACCTACCACAAGTTCCTCAAGGACCTGCACTGTCATTACTGTGGGTACCGCGAGAGCGAGCCGGCCACTTGTCCCCGTTGTGGAGGCCAGGAGGTCCAGGCCAAAGGTTTGGGCACCGAGCGCATTGAGGAGGAGATCGCAGCACATTTCCCGGACATCCGGACAGCCCGGATGGACCTGGATACCACCCGAAGCCGTTCGGGCCACGAGCGCATCATCCGCTCCTTCGAAACGGGAGAGGTGCAAGTGCTGGTTGGCACGCAAATGGTCACCAAGGGCCTGGATTTTGAGCGGGTCGGCATGGTGGGCATCCTACAAGCAGACCGGATGTTGCATTTCCCTGACTTCCGGGCTTTGGAGCGGACATTTCAGTTGCTGACGCAGGTGGCCGGGCGCGCAGGTCGCCGCTCTGAGCAGGGACGGGTGCTCATCCAAACCTTCGATCCGGAGCATTGGGTGTTCGATCATGTCGTGCGACACGATGCGGTGACCATGGCCAAGGCAGAATTGCAGGAGCGTCGTGAATTCCAGTATCCACCTGTGGTTCGTCTGATTCGTCTGGTACTCCGTCACCGGGACCCCCATCTTGTCCGACAAGGGGCTTCCGCATTGGCCGGCCGATTGCGCAGCCGGTTCGGAGGGCGGGTCGTCGGGCCAGAGGAGCCGACCATCGCCAGGATCCATGACACCTATCACCGGCACATTTTATTGAAGCTGGAGCGGGAGGCTGATTTGGGCGAAGCCAAGCGGGCGTTGCAAGAGGACATCGCCGCGTTCCATGCCCTTTCTGAGTACAAGTCAATACGCGTAATCATCGACATAGACCCATATTGACAAGCTGGGTTTTGTTTTGATCGAGACAAATCCCTATCTTCAGGGTGTGATTTTGTTCGCCACGTGCTGTTGTATCTGTTGTCCGGCTCCCCGGGCACGGTACCGTCATGTTGGCTGATTTCCATTGAAACACTCCCCTTGATCGTATTGCGCCCGGCCTTCCAGCCGGGCTTTTTGTTTTCCCTCATTTCTCTTGACCATGATTTCTCCGATTTCCCCTTTTGCGAACGCGATGGATTCCCTTCCTGCCATCCACATCCTCCACGAGAATGGCATTTGGGTCGAGCCACTCATTGCCCACCTCGAGGCGCAGGGCTTGCCCTTCAAAGAGTGGTTCATCGATGATGCCGAACTCGACTTGTCCTCGGTTCCACCAGAAGGTGTCTTCTACAACCGCATGAGCGCCAGCAGCCATACGCGAGACCATCGGTACGCTTGGGAGGCTACCCGGGGCGTGATGGCCTGGCTGGAGTCCCATGGCCGCCGGGTCGTCAACAACCGCAAGGCGACCGCGCTCGAGGTGAGCAAGGTGGAGCAGATGATCGCCCTGCAAGACCATGGGCTGTTGACCCCGCGCACTGTGGCGGCCACAGGGGCGGATGCGTTTCGACGATCCGCTGCTCGGTGGGACCGTCCTTTCATCGTCAAGCCCAACCGAGGCGGAAAGGGCACCGGCGTGACCTTGGTGCGCAATGCCTCGGATGTCGAACGGGTGGCCTCTGCGTTTGAGGACTACACCCTCGACGGCACGGTCGTCCTTCAGGATTACGCCAAGCCGGCAGGCGGTCGGGTGCTCAGGCTCGAATTCATTGGTGGACAGCATTACTACACTGTCAGCATCGATGCGGGCGGCGGCTTTGAACTCTGCCCGTCGGATGCCTGCCAGGTCGGCAGCACCTTCTGTCCAGCCGATGGTCGCGCCAAATTCGAGGTCCTTGCTGACCATGCGCCTGCGGACGTCGAGCGGTGCCTCGCCTTCCTCGCCGATTCAGGCATGGAAGTCGCGGCCATGGAGGCGTCTCCGGATGCAGCGGGGCGACTTCATTTCTACGATGTCAACATCAACACCAATTACAACGCGGAGGCCGAGGCCCGATTGGGCAACAAGCGCCAGGGCATGCGCGCCATCGCCGACTTCCTCGGTGCGGAGCTCGCCAAGGTATCCGCCCACCGCCAACACCGCGCTGCGTCATGACGGGCCATCCTCATCTTCTCAAACAGACGCCTTTCTCCAGTGCCCGCCGCGTGGCGGTCGTGGGCGGGGGCGTCATGGGCGGCTTCACGGCCGCGAACTTGATCCAGGCTGGAGCCCAAGTGACCTTGTACGATCCCCATCCCATGGGGACCGGTCCTGGCGCTTCGGTGGATACTGGACGCAGTTTTCGTGTCCACTACGGTGCAGACGAAGGCTTGATATCGATGGCGGTTCGAGCCCGTCGCCTGTGGGCGGAGTGGTCCGTCCAGCTTGAGCGGCCGTTGCTTCACGAAACAGGCAAGCTGCTGGTGGAGCAGCCGGGGGACCGGCATGCCCTGGAAAGTTGGCGCACCATGCGGGACATGGGCCTCCGAGCGGACCGCCTGGGACGGGGTCGCGTGGCGGAGGAATGGCCGGGGTTCAAGGCCGAACAGGCCACGGTGGATCGGCTCGGTGGTGTCTTGGATCCGGAGGTCATCCTTCAGGGCTTGGCTGTGTGGCTCGGAAAAGCGGGTGTCGAATGGCGGCAAGAGGCCTTTGAAGTCCAAGCCAAGGCCGTCCGGTGTGCCCATGGCTGGGCGGATTACGACCAGGTTGTCGTGACCAAAGGGGCCTGGACCCGCCGTTGGGTCGATGTGCCCATGGAGGTGACGCGCCAGCAGTTGGTCTATTTCGATGCGTCCGCCTTGGGCGAGCGGCTCCATCGCTTGCCGGTCTTCAGTGACCTGGGCAGTGGGTTCTACGCGATTCCCACGGTGAAGGACGGGCGGATCAAGGTCGCCAACCACCATCCTGGTCCCGCCGGCCATCCAGATGGTGACGACCGCAAGGTCAGCGCCGAATTCAAGGAGCACGCCCGGGCATTTCTGGCGGCCCATCTGCCAGAGCTCGCTGAGGCCCGCATCGAGTGGGAGTATGTGTGCTTCTACAGCGGTACAGCCGACCGCGACTTCATCCTCGACCGCACGTCGGACGGGCTCATCATCGGCGCCGGTTTCAGTGGCCATGGCTTCAAATTCGGCCCATTGATTGGCCGCCTGCTCGCCCAGATGGCGCTGGGGGTGCAGCCTGAATTTGACGTATCACGGTTTGCCATGACCCGCGAGGCCCTGAAGGGAGAGCGCACCAAGCTGGCGGTCTGAGCCGCTCTGCATTGCACAAGGAGGGGGGTGGGCGCTCAGGCGTCTGCCTCCTCCGTCCCTTCGCCGTCCTCTGTGGGGGTGAATTGGACCCACAGGCGGGCAATGACAACCATGAGGAGCGTGAAGGCTGCGGTGCAGGCTGCGGCATAACCGACGGTTCCCGTGGGTTCGGGGACGTCCATGCTGTCTTTGGCCAGCTGGGCCAGCCGAAGTCGGGCATTGAAAATGATGAAGTGCGAGCCGTACGCCACGAGGGGGGCGAGCACCAGCCAGGCTTTGAACCAGGGCTCGTAGGGCATCCAACTCGGCTTCATCGCGCTCCGAAAATGGCACTCCCGATGCGGACCATGGTGCTCCCTTCTTCCACGGCGATCCGCCAGTCCCCACTCATCCCCATGGACAATGTGTCCCAACCGCGCTCGGCTCCATGCTGTTCGAAGAGGGCGCGCAGCCCGGCGAATTCCCTTCCGACCTGACGGGTGTCGTCGGTGAAGGTGGCCATGCCCATCAGTCCGGCGATCTCCACATGGGGGAATTGTCCGGCGTCGGCCTCGACAAGCAAGGACTCGAGTTCGGCAGGGCTGAGGCCGAATTTGCTGCTCTCCGCAGCAATGTGAAGCTGGAGCAGCACCCGGATGCAGCGCCCGTTGGCACCAGCGCGCTTGTTGATTTCTGCAAGAAGCGAAGCCTGATCCACCGCGTGAATGAGGTCGACAAACGGCGCGATGTACTTGACCTTGTTGCGTTGCAGAGTGCCGATCTGGTGCCACATCAGGTCGGCGTGATCCTTCTGTTTCGCTGCGCCTTCAGCGGTCAGGGCTTCATGCTTGGCCACGAGTTCCTGAACCCGGTTTTCTCCAAAGCAGCGGGCTCCGGCGGCGTAAGCCTCTTCCACGGCTTCGACGGGTTTGGTCTTGCTGACCGCCACCAAGGTGACGTGCTCCGGGACCTGTGCCCGCGTCTCATTCCAAGCTTGTGCGATTGCGCCCATGGGGGCAAAGGTCAGGTGGCGGGGCCGAAATCGTACAGGACAAGTCCACTGCGCAACTTCGGCGCGATCCAAGTGCTTTTGGGCGGCATGTGACGGCCGTCGTCCGCCGCGGCAGCAAGCTGGTCGAAGTCCAAAGGGGGCAGCACGAAGGCCAGCTGGTTCTCAGGGACGGGGGTGCATTGATGCTCTGACTCAGTCAGGCACCGCAGGCGGCGGTCCGTTCGGGGTTGGTGAATGTCGAAGATGGGCGCGAAGACCCGCTGTTGAAGCCACTCGGGCAAGGTGAGGTCGGACTGGGCGAGCCGAACAGCGAGCCGCTGGTGGGCTGCACCGGACAGGGTCAGTTCCACGGTGCCCTCGGGCAGCGCGGCGCTGTTGGACAGGATGGAGACCTCGTCCAAGGCGGTCATGGTGGTCACGGCTGCGGCCCACTCCTCGGGACCGTGGTCGTGGAGGAGCCGCCGGTGATAGCCGCGAAAAACCAGCTGGTCGCCGTCGACAATCAAGGCCATGAAACGCTGCGCGCCGGGGTGGTCGGGGTGCGCCTGAGCCAATCGTTGACTGGAGGCCACACGGTGGTGTCCGTCGGCGATGTAGAGCGCAGAGATCTGGGCGAGGAGGGGCGTGAATTCACCTTCATCGGCGGGCACTTTCCACAGGGTGTGCCGTACGGTGTCCGTGGTGGTGAAGTCCAGGTCGGGCTGGCGTTTCATCCAGGCTTCCCGGGCGGCGTGGAGCGCCGGCAGAGGGCGGTGGGCCAGCAAGGTGGGTTCGGCGTTCAGCCCGACTTGCTCGAGGTAACGGGCAAACAGGGTTTCACGGCGGGCCAAGGTGGCTTCGTGCGCCTTGACATCCCCGCGCTCGGCTGCCGCTGTGTCGACGAGGGCGATGATTCCGGTGACGACACCGTATTCGCTTTCCTGTCGAAGGAGATAGAAGTGGGGTGTGTCATCTCGGTATAGCCAGCCTTTCTCGACAAAGGAGGTGAAGGCCGATCGGATGGGGCCCATATCCGAACCCGTCGGCATGGGGGTGCCGTGGGGGTGGATCACATGCATGTAGCTGTACGGATTCCGGGACAGCTTGTCCCGAAGCTCTTCGTCGGAATAGCTGAGGTAACTCCGCGTGGCCACAAGGTGGGCCTTGTCCGCAGGGGGCACGACCCCGGCGAAGGGGTGAATGAGGGCGGGCTTCGTGGTCATTGAACGCAGCGCCGCACCGGTGGTCCGGTGGGGTTCCCCGAATTAACGCAATTCGAGAATGCGCTCGACGAGCTCATCGCCGATGCGGTCTTGGGCCTCGAGGGTCGCCGCTCCAATGTGCGGCGTAAGCGCCAGGCCTTCGACTTGAAGCAGCGCGGGATCCGGCTTCGGCTCACCGACGAAGACGTCGAGCGCGGCAGCACGAAGCTGGCCGGAAGCAACGGCAGCGCTGACAGCGGCTTCATCGACCGTGCCTCCGCGGGCGGTGTTCACCAGCATGGCGCCCGGTTTCATGGAGGCGATGCCAGCCGCATCGAGGACGGGAGAACCATCGGCTTGGGCAGGAACGTGGAAGGTCACCGCATCTGCCTGCGCCAACATCTCGTCCATGGGAATGAGGGGGATCTCCACAGCGACTTCTTGCGTCTGTCCGCCGCCAACGGGAATCTTGACGTTCACCGTTCGGGAGGTGCCTTGGAAATCGACACCCAAGACCTGCATGCCACAACCGAGGGCGTATTCCGCCACGGCGGTGCCAATGCGACCGAATCCGACAATGCCGAGGGTCTTGCCTCGGAGCTCGATGCCTTTGGCGTAGGCCTTCTTCAGCACCTTGAACTCCTCCGCACCGCGCT
This sequence comes from uncultured Flavobacteriales bacterium, assembly GCA_937967465.1. Classification (GTDB taxonomy): domain Bacteria; phylum Bacteroidota; class Bacteroidia; order Flavobacteriales_D; family Sanyastnellaceae; genus UBA8752. Next base: position 7,794 of record CALBSW010000125.1, on the reverse strand, counting down.
GGGGCATGGCCGGGTAGCTGTGGTGAAGGGAGCGCGCCATGGCGAAAAGGTGGGCCATGACGAGTTCCGCCACGCTTTGCGAGCTGGCTGCAGGCGTGTTGAAGACCACCTTGCCTTGCTCGCGGGCATAGTCCACATCGATGTTGTCCATGCCGACGCCGCCACGGCCGATGAACCGCAGGTTGGGGCAGGCGTCGATGAGGTCTTGACGGACCTTGGTTGCGCTGCGCACGAGGATGCCGGCGTAGCCTTCCCGGTTGAGCGTGTCGATGAGGTCGGCTTGGTCGACGTGGTCGGTGGAGACGGTGATGCCTTCCGCTTCGAGGGCGGCTTTGGCGTTGGCGGAAATGCCGTCGTTGGCGAGGACTTTCATGGGGTCGGAGAATGTGGGGTCAGCCGTGGGTGCGTTCGAATTCCTGCATCACATCGACGAGGACTTGGACACTGGACAAGGGGAGGGCGTTGTACATCGAAGCCCGGAATCCGCCCACGGAGCGGTGGCCCTTGATGCCATTGATTTGCGCATTCGCACAGGCCTCGAGGAACAGTGGGGTGTGGTCCTCGTTCGCCGCGGTGAAGGTGGCGTTCATCACGCTGCGGGAATCGGTCTGGGCAAATCCGTTGAAGAGCGGGTTGCGGTCGATTTCGGCGTACAGCAGGCTTGATTTGGCTGCGTTGCGCTGTTGCATCTCAGCCACACCGCCCTCGGCCTTGAGCCAGCGCAGGGTGAGCATGCTCGTGTAGACGGCGAACACCGGCGGGGTGTTGAACATGCTGTCCTTGTCGGCGTGGACGGCCAGGTCGAGGTAGCTCGGCAAATCCTTGCCGTGCTGTCCGGCCTTGTTCTTGTCGTAGATGTAGAGCACGGTGCCGGCGGGGCCCATGTTCTTCTGGGCACCGGCGTAGATGCAGGCGTACTTCTCGATGTCCACCGGACGGGAGAAGATGTCCGAGCTCATGTCCGCCACCAGCGGGGTGTCGATGGTGGGATCGCCGGCGTATTGGGTGCCGAAAATGGTGTTGTTGGTGGTGATGTGCACCGCGCCAGCCTGGCTGGAGGAGGGGAGGGTCGGAATGCGGTCAAATCCAGTGTCTTCGCTGGAGGTGATGGCTTGGGCCGCACCCATTTTCTTGGCCTCCTTGAGGGCCTTCTTGGCCCACGTACCGGTCACCGCGTAATCCATGCTGCTGCCTTCCGGCGTGAAGTTCATGGCCGTGGTCAGGAAGCCGAGGCTGGCTCCACCTTGCAGGAAGAGGACTTCGTAGTGGTCGGGGAGGTTCAGTTCCGAACGCACCAGCGACCGGGCCTCCTCCATCACATCGACGAAGGCTTTGCTGCGGTGGGAGATTTCAATCAGGCTGAGCCCGGAACCGTCGAGTTCGCGGACGGCTTCGGAGGCTTGCTGCATGACCGAGGGCGGCAAAATGCAGGGGCCGGCGGAGAAATTGTGCATGGCGGAGTGGGTGAGCTTCGGAGCGTCTTTCTGAGGTCAAAACAACAGGATGCCCTTGGGGTTTCAAATCGACGGCATTCGAGTTTCCCCCACGTTGTACACTGGTGACGACGGTGTCAATTCTGCTCGGACAGCCAGGCGTCGAATGCGGCGCGGTAATGGGAGGAAAAGAACCGGTTCGACAGGGTGCCCAACTGGCCGGGTCGCACCACTTGGGACCGCTTCAGCAAAGTCAGTCGTCGCCCCTCGTCGTCAAAGGAATCCAGCAAGCGGCCGAGTTGCGGCACCGTGAGGCAGTGGTCTTGCAGCCAAGCGAGTGCCGCGTCATGTCGGCGGCGTTCGAAGGGGGTGTCCGACTGTCGCAGCAGCCAGGTCTGGAATGCTGCGGAAGGCGTCGCTGGAAAGCAGCCCGACGTGGCCAGAGTCCACTTTTGCCGGAGGGTGTCGGGCCCCAAACACAAGACGAGGCCCGAACTGTCTGGAAACAGGCTGACGGTCACGCTGTCGGTGTAGCGTGGCCAGTTGGCTTCCATTTGTGAGCGACCGAATTCACTGGACCCCCAACAAGTGAGGGGTGCCTGTCTGTGGACGGGCATCCACAAGGTGTCCAGCCCCGGATCGGGCGCGGCGGGGCCAAAACGCCAATGCACCTCGGCATGGATGCTGTCTCCGCCAGCTTGAATGCCGCCGCGAACCCACAGGCTGTCTTGTGCGAACAGGGTGGCGCAGGAGGCCCACCCGACGAGCAGCGTCGCAGTCAGCGAGGTGGAAAGGATGAGACGATGCACGGCCATCGGGCCGCGAAATTAGGGGCTCTCGTTGGTGTTGTCATCCGAAGTCCACCGGCGGCGCAATGCTGCCGATCCCGACTTGAGGGCGAGCTGCCCGAGGAGGTTGTACTCTCCGGAGCGGAGCCAGTGGGGACGGAGCCAGGCCAAGCCAACCAGGGTGGCCACGACCCCTCCCAAGCCGACGACAAAATGAACGCCCCAGCCCCACGCGCTGGGCACCCAGAACGACGGCAGCGTACCGAAAAGTGCAGCCAGTCCGGCGACCAGTCCTGGCCGCGCCATGCCGAGAAACTGCGCCGGTGAAAATCGGATGCTGCGTTGTGTGAGGATCAGCAGGGCGACAGCTTGAAGGGTGGTGGCGGCCACCATGCCAATGGCCATCGCGCGCAGGTCGTATCGGAACCCGAGCCATGCAGCGCCGGCGACGAGTGCGCAAAATCCGGCTTTGATGAGGGATGCCGGCAGAATGGCGTCCACAGCACGTACCACGGCATCGCACACCTTGACCCAACTGCGGAACAGGATGGCCAACACGAGGATGCGGGCGATGGGCACGATGGCGAGCAACTTGGAGGACACCAGGATTCGAACGACGTCGTCCATCAGCACTTCGAGCAGGACCACGCCCGGCAAAACGAGGAGGGTCACGACATACGTTCCGCCATAAAAGATGCGCTGCAGGCGGTCCCGCTCATCCTGGACTTGGCTCATGCCACTGAACAGGACGCTGTCCGACAGTTTGCCGAGGACCGTCACCGGCGTGTTCATGAGGTACACGCTCCGGTCGTACAGGCCTTGTTCTGCGGTGCGCCCCTCAGGCAGAAGCCGACCGAGCACCAGCAGATCCAGTTTGGTGGCGGCGTAATTGAGGAAGTTGAATGCGGTGCTGCTCGCCCCGTACCGGAGCAGCCCCTTGGCTGCACCGAGGTGGGGGCGAAGGGACACCCGAAGGCCCGATCGCCACCAGAATTGCAGACCGAGCAGGCCATTCTGCAGAAGCAAGGCCCCGATGTAGGCGTAGACACCCCAACCGGCGGTGGCGGCCCAGATGCCGAAGATGCCGTTGGCCAGCACCATGGCCACCAGGGAGGACCAGAACAGGCTCCGGAAGTCCATTCTGCGAATCAGCATGGACCGGGGCACCAGGGCGAAGGCGGCCAGCAGGAAGCTCAAGGCGGCCCACTCCAAAACGGGCTCCATTTCCGGGCGGTTGAAGCCCTCCGCTACCCACGGTGCGCCAAGGCCGAATGCGAGGGCAAAGACGGCCCCCATGGCCATGGAAAACCAGAAGGCGGAAGAGACTTGCGGTCGCGACAAATCCTGGCGTTGGACGAGGGAGGGCCCGACCCCCAGTTGGGCGAAAATTTCGACGAGGCCGGCACAGCCGAGGACAAGGCCGAGCAGGCCCCATTCGTCTTCGGACAGGTATTCCCCGAGGACCCGGATGAATCCGAGTTGGATGAGGATTTGGACCCCCACATTGAGGGTCTGCCACTGGACGGAGTTCGAGAAATTGCCGCCCTGGCTTTGGCTCATTTGGCGACGCTCACGGCCCGGGTCTCACGGATCACGGTGACCTTGACCTGTCCGGGGTAGGTCATCTCGTTCATGATCCGCTGGGAGATGTTGAAGCTGATTTGCTCGGCCATCTCGTCATTGACTTGGTCGCTCTCCACCATCACGCGCAACTCACGGCCCGCTTGGATGGCGTAGCTCTGCGTGACACCGGGTTGCTCCAAGGCGATGCCCTCGAGGTCTTTGAGGCGTTGGATGTAGCTCTCCACAACCTCGCGACGTGCGCCGGGACGTGCGCCGGAGATGGCGTCGCACACCTGGACGATGGGGGAGATGAGGGAAGTCATTTCAATCTCATCGTGGTGGGCGCCGATGGCGTTGAGAACATCGGGGCGTTCGCCGGCCTTTTCGGCGAGCTTCATGCCGAGGATGGCGTGTGGCAATTCGCTCTCCTCATCGCTGACTTTGCCAATGTCGTGGAGCAGACCGGCGCGCTTGGCCGCCTTGGTGTCGAGGCCGAGTTCCGCCGCCATCGTGGCGCAAAGGTTGGCCACTTCGCGGCTGTGCTGCAGGAGGTTCTGGCCGTAGCTGGACCGGTACTTCATCCGGCCGACCATCCGCACGAGGGCGTTGGCCATGTTGGGGATGCCCAGGTCGATGACAGTGCGTTTGCCGACCTGCAGGATCTCCTCCTCGATTTTCTTGGTGGTCTTGGCCACGACTTCCTCGATGCGGGCCGGGTGGATTCGACCGTCGCTGACCAATTTGTGCAGGCTGAGGCGGGCGATTTCCCGGCGCACCGGATCGAAACAGCTCAGGATGATGGCTTCCGGGGTGTCGTCCACGATGAATTCCACGCCTGTGGCGGCCTCCAGGGCTCGGATGTTCCGTCCTTCGCGGCCGATGATGCGGCCTTTGACGTCATCGCTGCCGATGTTGAAGACGGACACGCTGTTCTCCACGGCGTGTTCCGTGGCCACCCGCTGGATGGTTTGGATGACGATTTTCTTGGCGTCCTGATTGGCTTTGCCGCGGGCATCGTCGAGGATGTCCTGGACTTCGCGGGAGGCCATGGCCCGGGCGTCGTCCAGGATCTGTGACTTGAGCTGCTCCTTGGCATCCTCCACCGTCATGCCGGCTGCAGCGGAGAGGAGTTTGGCGGCTTCCGCCTGCGTCTTCTCCAGCTCCTTTTGCTTGTTCTCGTTGGCTGCCAACCGGGACTTGAGGGTCTCCTCATCGCGTTCCAGCCTCTTGCGGCGGTCCTGCAACTGTTGGCTGTCCCGCTTGAGGTTGCGCTCGGTGTTCTTGAGCTTGTCTTCCAAGCTCTGGACTTTGGCGTTGCGGGATTTGATCTCCTTGCTGTGCTCTTCCTTGAGCTTGAGGAATTTCTCCTTGGCTTGGAGGATCTTCTTCTCCTTGATGTTTTCGCCTTTCTGCTCGGCTTCCTTGATGATGGAAGAAGCTTTGCCTTTCAGAACGCCATTGAGGATGGCATAGGCCAAGCCGCCTCCGATGACGAGTCCGGCCAAGGCGCCGATGATGTAGGGTAGGAATGCGTCCATGAAGTCAGGGGGTGCTGTCCCCTGTTCCCTCCGGTGCGATGCCGGCTTGCGCCAGCAATGAGCGGACTTCCTCCAGGTCGTCAAAGACGGTTTGGGGGATCACCGGACCCGCCGGCTCGACGGCCGGAGAGTCGGTGGTGGTGGGCTCGCTCAGAAGCTGCAAGGCCGCCATGGCCATGAGGTCCTGGCGGTCCGACACGCCGTAATCACGCTGGAATCGCTGCACCAGTTCGTCAATGCGTCCTGCTGCCTCCCGCACGCGTGCTGCTTCTCCGTCCGCTACAGTGAGCGGGTAGGTTCGTCCAGCGATGGTGACTTGAATGGAGGTCTCGTTCATGCGGAAAGCAATTCGGTGGCCGCCATGTCGCGGGTGTGCGGCATGAGGGCGATGCAGGCATCGATTTCTTCAACCAATGCGCGGATGCGTTCGCCGACGACGGGGTCAGCGGAGGGGACAGGTTGGGGTTGGGGTTCGGGAGTGGAACGCAAGGATGTCAGCTCGGATTGTTGCTCGGCCACTTTGGCTTCGAGTCCTTCCAGACGCATGTCGCGCTCCTCGATTTGGGTGCGCTGGTCTGCAAGTTGGTTCTGGAGGGCATGGATGTCCTCCTGCAAGCGCTGTTGTACATCGAGGAGCCTCTGGCGCTCGGCAATCAAGGCCGTCGCGCGTTGGCGGATGTCGTTCAGCATGTCGCCCAAGAGGGCCAGGTCCGAAGGCTGTTGCGTTTCCACGTTCTCAAATTTAAGCCTCAGCGACCGGGCCTCTGCCCGGAGAGGGTAATTTGCGAACATGCGAATCGGTATGACGGAAAAGTGGGGACGGACTGTGGCCCTGATGGCAGTGCTTTGGATGGGTGGTAGCGCCCTGCTGGCGCAAGACACGCTGCATTCTCCGCTGTCGATTCCGCTCTGGTTCAGTGGCAACTTCGGCGAAATTCGGACGGGACATTTTCACACCGGGATGGACATCCGCACGCAGGGGCGGGAAGGGGTGCCCGTCCTCGCTGCCCAGCCTGGCCGAATCAGCCGGGTCAAGGTCAGCGACCGCGGCTATGGCTTGGCCCTGTACCTCGACGGGGAGGGCAAAACCACCGTCTACGCGCACCTGAGCGCATTCCATCCCGACATCGAGGAATGGCTTCGCGAGACGCAGTATGCGGCGGAGCAATGGGCTTTTGATGGGCCACCCACCCAGACGTTCTCATTTGAAGCCGGCGACACCATCGGATGGAGCGGCAATTCCGGCCGCAGCTTCGGACCGCATTTGCACTTCGAAGTCCGGGATGCCCGCACGCAATGGCCCCTCAACCCGCTCCGGTGGACGTTTGAAGGAGAGGGGATGACCGAGGACCGCATTCCGCCGGAATTCCGCGCAGTGTGGGTGATGCCAACCGAGGGAAGTACAGTGGAAGGTGAATCCGCCCGTTTCCGCTGGAATCCAGCATATGGCGATGGGGTTCGGGTGGCCGGCGGATTTCGCCTCGGGGTGGAGGCGTTCGATCGGCTCGACCGAGAACCCTTCACCCATGGTCCGTATGGCATGGATGTCTGGCTCGACAGTGTGATGGTCCACAGCCACCGAATGGATACGTTGGACTTCAGCACGAATGGAGATGTGTCCGCCCACATTGATGTTGCGGCATGGCAGGACCGCCGCACGCGCATCCACCGGCTCCATCGGCTGCCGGGCAACCGTTTGGACATTTACCGCAGCGCATCCGGCATGGAACCGTTGGAGGTCATGCCTGGAGATTCGGCCCGATTGGAAGTGCGCTTGTTGGATGTCGCGGGCAATGAGACAACCGCAGGCATGTGGTTGATCGGAGACAGCGCGGCCACTTCTTCTGACATGTCGGACGGACCGCAGGCCTTGGATCACCGCACGCGTCATCGCCTGACCGAAGGACGCATCCAAGTGGAATTGCCTGCAGGCGCGCTGTACGGGGATGCCGCCGTGGCGTTGGTGGACGACTCCAGCGGCGTCTATGGGGTGATGTCCGAGGCGCGTCTGACGCGCAGCCGCTACCGGTTGACGCTTCCTGTGCCCGACGAGCTGAAGGGCAGTGGTGAGGTTGTGGTTGTGTGCACGTTGGACGATGACGGAGAGGTGGACGACACCTGGGTGGCCGATGAGAAGTCGGGCGTGGTTCAGATCCGCCCCAAATCATTCGGTCGCTTTGAGGTGCGCCGGGACAGTGTGGGGCCAGAGTTGGGGCGCCCCTTCATCGAAGACGGCGAGCTGCGGTTGGCCGTGGCGGACGACTTGGCTGGCGTGGAGACTTGGGAGGCCCGATGCGGCGGCCGCTGGATTCGACTTGGCCTTGAAAAAGGGGTGTTGCGTCATCCGTTGGACGATGGGGTGCTGACCGAGGGAGAAGAGGTCCGCGTTTGGGCGGTCGATGCGGCAGGCAACTTGGGCCACCGAACCTTCCGTTGGCCCTTGGACTGAGCCGATCGAAGAGCAGGTCAGCG
>CALBSW010000124.1 GCA_937967465.1 uncultured Flavobacteriales bacterium | reverse complement strand
CAGACGGCATTCTCGGCCGAGCAACGCTCCGCCCGACGTGGCCAGCTGCACTGCAACCTCGACGGCGACCGCGTGAAGGTCCGCGGTCACGCCCTCACCTTCAGCGTCGCCACCCTCGCCTGAGCGACATCGGGGCGTACCTTCGACGGGCGACATGCGGTGGGGCGAAAGCCCGTTTGGGCCGCAGCTTCGGAAGATGAACGACAACCCCAGAAAAATCCTGGTGATCGGCACTGGCCGATCGGGGACCAACCACTTTGCCCGCGTCTGCAACGGACTTGGGATGGAGGTCGGGCATGAAGAAATGAAGCCGGACGGCATCTCATCTTGGTGCTTGGTGTCGGATTTGTCATGGTCGCCATATGGCCCAGCACGATCGGAACTGGACCTCTCCGAATTCGCCACAGGCCACCAGTTGCGTCATCCGGTCAAGACCATTCCCAGTCTGATGACGATGAACAAGTCCAGTTGGCGCTTCATCTCCGAAGATGCCAGCGGACGGGTCCCTGCGTCTTGGTGGAGGCGGGCGCCGTTCCGGGCCAAGGCCATGTGGCACTGGCTGGATTGGAACCAACGGGCCGAACAGATGGCCGACATGCACTGGACGCTGAAATCGGCATCTGGGATGGGTCCCACCCTCGCCGCACAGCTGAACCGCCCGGCATTGGAGTCTGCATGGGCCGACGGATGGGCTGCGTCCGACCGTCCGACCAACGATGCGAATTCACGCATTTCAGGTTGGAACCGACTCTGGACCACCTCCCCACCTGTGGCGGTGCGCCGCTGGCTGCATGCCAAAGGGCGAATTGCAGCCACGGAGGAGGCTCTGCACAAGGCCGATGCGGCATTGGCCAAAGACGTGCTCCAATACTGGGAGACGTTCGATTCGAAATGGGGCTCAGGCGCCGAGTGAGGCGTAGCAACGGACCAGATCTTCCGCAGCAGACTCCCAATTTCGGCGGGTGCGTGTGGCCTCCAGGCCAGCAGCAGACATCGCCTCAAATTGGCCTGCATCCTGGACCAATCTGAGCAGGGCGCGGCCAAAATCCTCCGCTGAAGCCGCTTCGTGGACAGCACCACAACCGTGCTCTTCCACGACTGCCACTTGCGCAGGGCAATCGCTCACAAGGATGGGCATGCCGTACGCCATGTACTGGAAAATCTTGTTGGCGTAAGTCGTGTCGTGGTGGGGATTTCGCTGGATGGGGCAAATGCCAACCTGGCCACGGGACAAGTACCGGTCAAACGCACTGGGATCGACCCACCCATGAAGGCTGACCTGGTCCTGCAGCCCCCACGATTGCACCATGGCTTCGATGCGGGGCTGGAAAGTGCTGTCGCCGAGGACATCCAAATGAACGTCACATCGGCCTTGGAGGTCGCGCATGGCTTCCAAGGCAATCCCAAGTCCCCGCCGTTCCCCAGTGTCCCCGATGTACACCATCCGCAAGGGACCATCATCGAGGGCCTTGACCGTCGGATCGGGGTTGAAATCTTGGCCCGCGTAATTCGGGACCACACAAAATGTCTCACGTGGGTGAATGCCCCGTTCGCGATACCATTCCACAGCCTCTTCCGTGACCACAATGGCCACATCCGCCAGCCCGATGTACCGTCGCTCATGCGCAGCCCATCGGTCCGGGAAGATCAAATAGCGCCCTGGAAAGGTTTGAACATGCTTGTACAAACGCATGATCTCGGGGCGATTCTCATGCAAATCCAACACCACTTTGCACCCTTGCGGACGTGCATTCCATGCGGCACGGGCAACTCGGAGGTCGTGGATGTGCAGGACATCGACCTGCCTGCCCGTCCACACTTGCGACAACCGCCTGCTCAGGTGATGGTGGTAGAACGGCACGGTATAGGCCAACGCCGACATCTTGACCCAGAACCGAGAGAGCGGCAAGGTCACCACCTCAATGCCCTTGTGGTCCGAGACAGCTTCCTCGGCGACATCACCTCGAAACGTCACGATGGTCACGTGGTGCCCTGCTGCAATCAAAGCCAACGCCTCCCGCTCGACCCGCAAGTCGGGCGGAAACGGATCGTCCATGACCATCGCAACGCGCATGGACCAAAGGAAGACCGAATCCGCGCGGCAGCCAAGCCCAATCCGCATTTCCATTCCACCGGGTGGTGCTAGCTTCGGTGGCCATGGCGTTGACCCCCACCACCGAGATCCCCCTGGGCTTTGAGGCCCCCGACTTCCAGCTTCCCAATGCCGTCGACGGGAGCACCGTCCAAGGGCGGGCCCTCATGGAAGGGCGTCCCTCCGTGGTCGTGTTCATGTGCAACCACTGCCCCTTCGTGGTGCACATCCTCGACAAGCTCACCGCGATGGCGCGCGATTACGGTCAGCGCGGCATCCAATTCATTGCGATCTCCAGCAACGATGTGGCCAACTACCCGATGGACGGCCCAGAAGAGATGAAGGCGCTGGCGAAGGAATGCGGGTTCGATTTCCCCTACCTCTACGACGAGACGCAGGACGTGGCGCGGGCGTACGATGCAGCGTGCACTCCGGATTTCAGCGTATTCGATGCCGACCGGCGGTGCGTGTACCGCGGGCGGTTCGATGCATCGCGTCCGGGCAATGACATTCCGGTGACGGGCGAAGACCTGGCCCAAGTGTTGGACCACCTGCTCGCCGGGGACCCCGTGCCCACGGAAGGTCAAGCGCCCTCGATGGGGTGCAACATCAAATGGAAGGCTTGAGGGCGGACTGAAGCTCTGCGAAGTGGGTCACCCGGACCTGTCCGGGATGACTGGGAACGCCCTGCGGATTCAGGAAGCGCACCGTTTTTGGCTGGCCGGGGACGATCAGAAATCCGTTGTCTTCAAAGCGCCCTTCGCGCTCAGCGCGCAACCACACTCCGGCGGCCGGGACATCGGTTGCCAACATCGCACCCTCCGCTGTCACATCCAATTGAACGGCCGCAACCGGCCAAGCGACTTCGCCAATGCGCTGTGGGCAGAAGACGCCTTCGTCAACGATCTGTCCTGTCTCATTGCGCCACGACCAGGCGCACAAGGCGTCCTGTGACCAAGGCATGGACCGCATCCTGGCTTCCGAAAAGGGCAAGACGTGCAGTTCATCCTGCCCGCTGGTAAGGGTGTCTCCGGTCAGGGACAAGTGCGCCCACGTCAGCGTGCCGCGCACCGGGTCCGGCCCGGTGTTGAAGGCCACCCAAGATGACGCGCTGCGGTCCGGCACAATGCGGACCGGCTGGTTGGCATGGCGCACGGCGTGGTGGGCCAACTTCCAGCGGCCGGCATGGTCCACCGTCGACCACGACACGGTCGGCCAGACATCGTCCAACTGCCAATACAAGGAGCCCGATGTCCGGCCTTGAGAGCAACGGTGGCGCTCCACAGCCTGCCGGAGCCCTTCGGCCTGGGTCAATTGGGTCAGATAAGTCCAAGCGTCGAGCCGGTCCCCGCCCGTCCAATCGGCTGCCTCCACTGCCTCGGGGTCGGCGAAGTACATCGCAGCGTAGTGCCGCATCATGTCCCACCCATCGAAGCCCGGTTCGAGCCAGTCCATGGTGCAGCGTTGGCGGAACTGCAGGCTGGCATCCGTCCAATCCTGCACCCCAACTTCCTGCAACGTGCGGCGATCCGGCAAGCTCTGCAAGCCGAATTCGCTTGCGAAGCGCCCCGCTTCGTCCGTGTAGTATTCAAATCCAGTCTTCCCGAACCACACCCCCCAATCGTGCTGGTCGCCCGACGCCCTCGGCTGTTCCGGATCGAGGTGGTGGGGCGAGGAAGGTTGGTATTCTCCCCCTTCCAATCGGGCCACCAAGTCCGGCAAGGCCGCTTCGAAGACCACCTGATACGCCTTGGCGACCGCCACGGAATCGGCGCCGTGCAGTCCATACATGTCCTGCCATCCCCAGTCGCGCCATGCCTTCTCCGACTCGTTGTTGCCCGCCCAAATGGCCAGCGACGTCCGGTTTCGGAGGCGCTTCACCTGCTGCTCGGCCTCAGCGAGAAAATTGGCTCGCCATGCCGCATCGCCCGGCACCATGGCGCAAGCGTTCATGAAGTCCTGCCACACGAGAATGCCCCGTTCATCGCACAAATCGTAGAGCCGCTCGTCTCCGTAGTGGGCCCCGCCCCAGACGCGGACCATGTTCATGTGGGCCGCCACAGCATCCTCGATCACCCTGCTCCACCGGGTCTCCGCGCGGACCGGAAAGAAGTCGGGCGGAATCACATTGGCACCGCGGACTTGAACCGGAACACCATTGACCACGCATTGCATCGCGTGGCCATGCGAATCCGGAGCCCGGTTCCAAGCCAATGTTCGGATGCCGAAGCGCCAATCCGCCGTGCGTCCACCCGAATCGGAGAGCAGGAGCTGATACAGCGGCTGATCGCCCATGCCATTCGGCCACCAGAGTTCGGGGTCAGCCACGGTCAACTGGTGGGTCACCGAATCGATGCGAACCCATTGCATGGCGACATCCTGGCCGGCCTTCTGCAGTTGGGCGGTGATGTCCGACACGGGACGTTCCCAACGCACCCGACAGGTGGCCAAGGCGGTGTCCGCTGATTCCACCATCAGCCGAAATGGCGGCAATTCCACGTCCGTCCGAACCCATCGAACGGGCTTCCAAATCCCACTGGTCGCGAGTCGGGGGCCCCAGTCCCACCCGTAGTGGTACATCGCCTTCCTTGTGACCGCGCTGGTTTGACGGCCGATCGGTTTCGCCTCATTGCTGGCAGGCACCGGCCATGGCGACCCATCCAGCTCAGCCTGTCCCATGCGAATTGGGCTGAGCAGTCGAACGACCAACGTGTCGTTTCCTGTGAGGGACAAGTCTGCCTCAGGGATGCGCCAAGCCCGATGCATGTTGTTGGCAGACAGCACCCCTACCCCATTGACCTCGACCTTGGCATACGTGTCCAACCCAGCGAATTCCAGCGCCCATTCCCCCTCATCAGGCGGACTGGGCAACACCGTGCGATAGGTCCAATCCCGGTTTTCGACCCATTGAACGTCCAACTCGGACTGATCCGCGAAGGGGTCCGGAAGGAGGTCGTGGGCCATGAGGTCCGTGTGAATGGAGCCCGGCACATCCGCTGTTCGCCAGAGACCACTGGTGTCCTGAAACGTCCACGACTGAATTTCCATGGCAGTGGGTGCCGGAACGTGACCACACCCCGCCCAAAAAGCCAGACAACAGCACCACCCCAGCAAAACGGACTTCAATCCAAAAGGCATCGAGCAAAAGGTAGGACGTCCACGAGATGTAGCCATCGTAGGAAACCGCTGACACCGACAGAACCAACCCCCTCCAGAAGCCCCCTAAACATCCGTAATACACGACGAAAAAACATGGAACATCCACGCCTGACTCCCTGTTAATCAAGGAGTTCACCACATCATCATGCGTTATTTCTATTTCCTTATCGCGATGGTCACTGCCAGCTTCACGGCAGCGGGCCAATGCAACGGAGACTACCACGTCTCCATCTACAACTATGAGATTCATCCCGCGACCCTGACCATCGAAGCCGGTGAGTCGGTGTCCTTCCTCAATTACCAGGGCTGGCACAGCATCAATGGGGAGACCAGCTACACCGGAGATTCTTTCGACAATCCGGTCTCGTTTAGCCTTCCGGCCAACTACGGATTCTTCATTTTCCCGAATTGCATGGGAACGGTCACATTCGACGTGCCGGGTGTCTACCACTACGAAGACGGCGTGGGCGACAATGCCGAAGATGAAGGCATGGTCGGCACCATCATTGTCGAGGGTCCGCCCGCCACAACCGTGGTCGACATCGTCGTCAACTCTGACGTCCACAACCTCCTCGAGGCCGCCGTCATTGAGGCGGACCTCGCAGGCGCGCTCTCTGGCGAGGGCCCCTTCACCGTCTTTGCCCCCACTGATGACGCCTTTCTTGCGCTGGCCGGCGCATTGGACGCCACAGCGGAAGACCTGCTCGCTCTCCCTGAGCTGACCGACATTCTGCTCTACCACGTCGTCGGTGCGCAGGTCCTGTCCACCGATCTCGCAGACGGCGCCACCGCCACCACCCTTCTCGGCGAGGACGTGACCGTCACCATCAATGACGACGGCATCTTCATCAATGACGCCCAGGTCACCGTGGCGGACATCACAGCCGACAACGGCGTGGTGCACGTCATCGATGCCGTTCTCCTGCCGCCCACCGGGCCGGAACAACCTGAGACCGTGGTGGACATCGTCGTCAATTCCGACGTTCACAACATCCTCGAGGCCGCAGTCATCGAAGCCAACCTCGCAGGCGCGCTGTCTGGCGAGGGCCCCTTCACCGTCTTTGCCCCCACCGACGATGCATTCACCGCCCTTGCCGGTGCCCTCAACGTCACGGCAGAGGATCTGCTTGCTCTCCCTGAGCTGACCGACATTCTCCTTTACCACGTCGTCGGAGCGCAGGTCCTGTCCACCGATCTCGCAGACGGCGCCACCGCCACCACCCTTCTCG
>CALBSW010000123.1 GCA_937967465.1 uncultured Flavobacteriales bacterium | reverse complement strand
GGCATTCGCGGGTGCAGGGGCCTCCTCAGCCAACGGCAAGGCCGGACACCACCAGACATCCACCCCGCCCCGTCCGGCCATGCGTTCCGTGCTCAGCCACCCGCCTTGAACGGGATGGGGCGTCAGCGCCCATTCATCGGCAGTGGTGTTCAAATCGTCCATGAACCAGACCTCCGAGTAATTGCCCCGGCGGGGAATCCGGGCGACATCCCATCCACCTTGCCACTGTCCCCGGCGGTTCTCGAGGGCTTCTTCCGCGCTTCGGGAAGGCGGACGCAATGCGAGCAACAGGTCCCCTTCGCGGTCGGGATCCGGGTCGAACATGGCAAACGTGGCCTCGACCATGCCCTCCCGCAATCCGTTCAAAGGCCAAGGACGGGACCACTTCCCGTCGGGCTGTCTGCCACTGAACCACACGGAGTGGCGCCCCGATTGCCTCGTGCTGATGACCGCCATGTCCGTCTCGGGGTCAATGTCCACGTGGATCAACTCGCCCAAGGCCGCCCATGCCGGCTCCGGACTCGGCACCCGACCCCACGGCTCGGCTGGCCCGGTGACCCAGGGCGCCTCGGTGATGGACGCGATGCGGGTCTGGCCCTCCAGCCAATCTTCAGAGTCCGCTGGACGGGACAACACGATGAGCTGTTCCCCGTCCGACCCGAGGACCACTTCGTCCGCCACGGTGGAGATGGTGGCCACCTGTTGAAGCTCTGCGGGCCATTGGGCATGCACCGCAGGCACGGCGCCCAAGACCATGGCTCCCACCCAGAGGCAGGTGATCCAGACGGGCGACACCCTCGAAATTCGCCAAGGACGGGTGGTCATTCGGCCCCGCTGTTTCCGTCCCCTGCAGACCGGCGGGCCTGGACTTCCCGCCATTGCATCTCCGCTTCGCAGGCTGCGTCATACCACGGCTGCCCAAACTTGCGGACGAGGGCATCCTTGCAAAAGCGGAGGACACTCAAATCCAAGCCTGCGCCGCACTTCAATGCGCCGTCGCAAATCGGCCACCGGTGGTAATTCACCGCTGTCAAATCCTTCAAAGCCGTCAGGCGAATCGGATAGAGGTGGCAGCTGATGGGTTTGCGCCAGCTCAATTTTCCTTCGAAGTAAGCCTGCTCGAATCCGCATTTGGCTGTGCCATCCTCATCGAAAGTGGCATACACGCATTCCTTGCCCTCCACAATGGGGGTCACGTGGTCGCCGTCCCCATCCACCACGTACAGGCCTTCCCGTTCGATGACGGCCAGACTGTCCGGCTTCAACCGGTCCTTGATCACCTCAAAGCCAGCCTCGATTTCCTGAAGTTCCTCGGGCTCCAAAGGGGCACCGCTTTCACCTTCCACGCAGCACGCGCCTTTGCACGCCTTGAGATCGCAGCAAAATTTCCGGTCGAAGACCTCGGTGGAGAGGAGGGTGTCGTCAATCAGGATCACGCCTCGAATTTAAACGGCAGCGGGGTGCAAGTTGCCCTGTCAAACAGGGTCCCGAGGGTAAATTGCACACGGTGATTTCCCCGGTTTCCATCTCGCCCCCACCCCGACCGCCTCGCGGCCCATGGTCCCGTTTGCGCGCGCTCGCAGGCGATCGCTTTCGCAGGCTGCGGGTGCTGAACGGGACCCGTGCAGGAAATGCCCTTCGCCTACAACTGGCCTTCCGCCAGGCGATCCGTCAGCGAAACGCAGGGAAGCCCGTGTCCGCCAGGCCAGCTTGGCCGATGAGCCTCAGCGTGGAACCCACGACGGCCTGCAACCTGCGCTGCCCCGAATGTCCCAGTGGCCTCCGAAGCTTCACCCGGCCGACCGGCATGCTCGACCCCGACCGGCTCGCCCGGCTCCTCGATGGTCCCGACGGCCTCGCACGAGAATTGGTCTACCTCAACCTCTATTTCCAGGGAGAACCCTACCTGCACACCGGCATGGACGACCTCGTGGCGGTGGGCAAACGCAACGGTCTGTACGTCAGCACCTCCACCAACGCACACCACCTCACCCCCGAACGGGCCGAATCGCTCGTCCGCAGCGGCATTGACCGGTTGATCATCTCCATCGATGGCGCCACGCAAGAGGCGTATTCGAGCTACCGGGTCGGCGGTCAATTGGACAAGGTCCTCTCCGGCACCCGGGCCGTGTTGGACGCCAAGCGCCAGTTGCGCAGCCGCACGCCCCATGTGGTGTGGCAATTCCTGGTCGTCGGCCCCAACGAGCACCAGCTCGGCGATCTCAAGCGCATGGCCGGGGAATTCGGAGTGGATGAATTCGCCGTGAAAACCGCCCAGATCGACCAGCCCGAAGACGGACACCCTTTGCTGACCCGGGACCCCAAGCTGCGCCGTTACGACCGCAGTCCGGACGGCCGGTGGACGCTGCGCAATCCCATGCTCGACCAATGTTGGCGCATGTGGCAGGGCGCCGTCATCACGTGGGACGGCCGCGTGGTCCCGTGCTGTTTCGACAAGGATGCGGCACACGCCATGGGCACGGCAGAAGACGCGATGTCCTTCCGACAGATCTGGACATCCGAGCGGTATGCGGCTTTCCGCGCCTCGGTGTTTTCCAACCGCGGTGGCATCGACATGTGCCGCAACTGCAGCGAAGGGACGCAGGTGTGGGCATGAGAAAGGACAACACGCCCAAGCTGGGCCCGTGGAAGGCGGTGTTGCCCATCGCCATCGGGTTGGCCTTTGTGGGATGGACGCTGCAAGGCGCCTTGACCGAACACGGTGGGTGGTCTGCCCTGAAATTGGCCATGACCGCACCGGGTTGGCCCCTGGCGATGGCCGCCGTCATCGGCTTGGTTTTTCTCCGCGACTTCGGGTATGTCTTGCGTTTGCGCTGGCTTTCGGGTGGCGAATTGGCCTGGCGGCAGGCCATCGAGACCACGGTGGTCTGGGAGTTCGCATCGGCCGTCACGCCCGGCATCGTCGGGGGCGGCGGAGTGGCCATCTGGGCCCTGCATCGCCAAGGCATGACCGCGGGGCGCAGCACGGCTGTGGTGTTTTCGACCACGCTGCTGGACCAGTTGTTTTATGTGCTGGCGGTGCCTGCGCTGCTGGCCGTCTACGGGACGGTGATCCGACCGGAGGCATTGGGGAATGCCTTCGGTTGGGGGGTGTTCTGGGCAAGTTGGGGGCTGATGCTGTTTCTCGCGGCCATCATTGCGTTTGGTCTCCTGCTGGCACCGGCGGCCACACACCGGCTCTTGTGCGGACTGGCCTCGCTTCGATGGCTTCGCCGCTGGCAACCGAACATCCTCGGCTATGCCGAAGATTTGAAGGAGAGTGCGGTGCAAATGCAGCGGCTGCCTTGGACGCAGTGGACCGGTGCCATGCTCGCCACCCTGATGAGCTGGAGCGCGCGGTTCTTGACCCTCGTCGCCGTGATGGGCATGGTCGTGGCGCCGCTCCAGTCCCTGGACGCCCTCTTGATTGTGGCCAGGCAGCTGGTGATGTGGGTGTTTCTCCTCGTCAGCCCGACCCCGGGCTCCAGCGGGGTGGCGGAATGGCTGCTCGACGTGTTTTTCGCCCAGTGGCTGGACGCCTCGCCTTCGCCCCTCGCCCCTGCCATGACCATGTTGGTCTGGCGCCTGGCCACGCACTTCGTCTACCTTCTAGCAGGGGTGTTGGTGATTCCCGGATGGTTGCGCCGAACCCGAGGTCGGAAAGCCGCGGGGAGTTCCGAACTTTGAGGCATGTCGCAGCACAACTCCAAAACCGGGTTCAACACGCTCGCCGTGCACGCCGGTGTGAAGCCTGACCCCTCCACAGGGGCCATCATGACCCCCGTGTTCATGTCCTCCACCTACGTGCAGGAGGGCATTGGCCAACACAAGGGCTATGAGTACAGCCGGTCCTCCAATCCGACCCGCGACGCATTGGAAGCGGCTTTTGCCGCATTGGAAGGCGGCACGCATGGATTGGCTTTCTCCAGCGGACTCGCGGCCGTGGATGCGGTCATGATGACGCTGAAGCCCGGCGATGAAGTCATCGCGGGTGACGATCTCTACGGCGGAACGCGCCGCCTGTTTGCCACGCATTACGCTCCGCTCGGCATTCAATTCCACTTCGTCGACACCCAGGACCCGGCCAATGTAGCCGCCCACCTCAACGACAAGACCCGCCTCGTTTGGCTGGAGACGCCCACCAACCCCTTGCTGCGTGTCACCGACATCGCAGCTGTGGCGGAGCTGCTCCAAGGCCACCCCGCCCGGCTTGCGGTGGACAACACCTTTGCCACCCCCGCCTTGCAAAACCCGCTCACCTTGGGTGCAGACATCGTGATGCACAGCGTCACGAAGTACCTCGGCGGCCACTCCGATGTGGTGATGGGCGCCCTGATGACCAAGGATGCCGAGGTGGACGCGCCCCTCAGGACCATCCAGAACAACGTTGGCGCCGTCCCCGGCCCCATGGACTGCTTCCTCGTGCTGCGCGGCATCAAAACCCTCGGCATCCGGGTTCGCCAACACTGCGCCAATGGCCGGGCTGTGGCGGAATGGCTGGAGGCCAACCCCCGTGTCGACAAGGTCTACTGGCCAGGGTTCGCGGACTTCCGGAACCACGATGTGGCCACCCGGCAGATGAACGACTACGGCGGCATGATCAGCTTCACCCTCGTGGACGACAGCCTCGAGACCTCCCGCAAAGTGTGCGAATCCACCCAGGTCTTCGCCTTGGCGGAATCCCTCGGCGGTGTGGAGAGCCTGATTGAGCACCCGGCCCTGATGACCCACGCCTCGGTCCCTGCCGACCAACGGGCCATGCTGGGCATCAACGACAGCCTCATCCGGCTGAGCTGTGGCATCGAAGATGCCGAGGACCTCATCGCGGACCTGAATCAAGCCATCGGCGGATGAGCGAGCCGAAGGGAATTGCAGTTGTCGGTGCCGGCCTTGTCGGCAGCCTGACCGCCCTTCTTCTGGCCAACCGCGGCCACAAAGTGGATGTCTACGAGCGCCGCGCCGACCCCCGCAAGGTGGGCGATGCGAGCGGGCGGTCGATCAACCTCGCGCTCAGCGACCGGGGGTGGCGGGCACTGGAAGCTGCGGACGCCGCGGAGGCTGTGGAAGCCATCGCGCTGCCCGTCAAGGCGCGTTGCATGCACGACCGCCAAGGCCAATTGACCTACCAACCTTACGGGCTGCCGGGTCAGGGCCGCCACGGACACGATCAGTGCATCTACTCTGTGGCCCGCGGACCATTGAACCGCATTTTGCTGGAACAGGCCGAAGCCACGGGCCGGGTCCACGTCCATTTCGAGCACCGCTTGGCCGACTTCGCCGTGCAGGAGAATGGGGTGGCCCTCCACTTCGAAGGCGGCCATGAAGTCACCCACGACCGCGTTCTGGGCACCGACGGCGCGTTCAGTGCCGTCCGGCAGCGGATGATGAAGACGGACCGGTTCGACTTCAGCCAATCCTACCTCCCCCACGGCTACAAGGAACTCGCCATGCCTCCATCGGCGTCAGGCGATTTCACCATCGACCCTGAGGCTCTGCACATCTGGCCCCGCGGGCACTTCATGCTCATGGCCTTGCCCAACCCGGACCGGACCTTCACCTGCACCCTGTTCGCCCCATTTGAGGGACAAGACGGCTTCGCGGACCTGGCTACCCCAAAGGAAGCCCGGGCCTATTTCGAAGCGCATTTCCCCGATGTCCTGCCTCTCTTGCCGGACTTCGACACCGATTGGGAACGCAACCCCACCAGCTCGCTGGTCACCACCCGCTGCGAACCGTGGAACCACGGCGACCGGGTGGTCTTGCTCGGCGATGCCGCCCACGCCATTGTCCCATTCTACGGGCAGGGCATGAACAGTGGCTTTGAAGACGCACGCGTGCTCGCGGACTTGCTGGACCGCCACGACGGTGTCCCTGCCGATGACCAATGGGGGGCCTTGATGGCCGAGTTCTCCGCGCTCCGCAAGCCGAACGGCGACGCCATCGGTGACCTCGCCCTGCGCAACTTCATCGAGATGCGCGACCGCACGGGAGACCCTCGGTTCCTGCTTCAAAAGCGCATCGAGCGCCGCTTGACGGACCGGCATCCGGACCGATGGATTCCGCTGTACTCCATGGTCACATTCAGCCACCTGCCCTACGCGGAGGCCCTGTCACTGGGACGCATCCAAGACGGCATCATGGCGGAAGTGATGGACCGACCGGACATCGACGCTGTGTGGGACAGCGAGGAAGTGGCGGCCCATGCGCTGGCGCTGGCGGCCGAGCGCCTGCCACAATCGCCCAGCGCATGAAGAAGCTGGAGCACATCGGCATCGCCGTGGCCAACCTCGACGAGGCAGAGCGCATCTTCGGCGACGTGCTGGGCAGTCCCGCCTACAAACGCGAGGAGGTCGCCGGCGAAACGGTGCTCACCGCCTTCTTTGCCGCCGGAGACAGCAAAGTCGAATTGTTGGTGCCGACGTCTCCCGAATCGGCCATCGCCAAGCACCTCGAAAAGCGGGGACCCGGCCTGCACCACCTCGCTTTCCACGTGGACGATCTGGAATCGGAGCTCAGCCGGCTCCAGGACAAAGGCTACCGCGTGGTGGTGGGGCCCAAGCCGGGCGCCGATGGCAAGCGCATTGCCTTCCTCCACCCCGGAGACACGGCCAAGGTGCTCGTGGAGCTCTGCGAGGACATCTGAAGTCGCTCCCAAACCCCACCAATGAAAAGCGCCCCGGACGTTTCCAGGGCGCTTCTACTTAACCAAATTGCTTGCCTGCCACGCTTGCCTCGTGGCATCCACTGCTTGAATGCGTGCCGTGGACAGTACAAATGTGGGAAGGGGGCTTTCCTCGGGGTGTAGGATGCCCGCACCGTTCGCGTGTCAGCATCCACCGACAGCGCCCACCATGGGAATGGATGGGGTATGAATCAGACGACGCCCTGGTCGATCATGGCGTCCGCGACCTTGACGAAGCCCGCGATGTTGGCCCCCTGCACGTAGTCGACACTGCCATCGGGCTGCGTGCCGTACTTGACGCACTGGGCGTGGATGTCCTTCATGATGCGGTTCAGGTGGCCATCCACCTCCTCGGAAGTCCAGGACATGCGCAGGCTGTTCTGCGACATTTCCAAGCCCGACGTGGCCACCCCACCGGCGTTGGACGCCTTGCCCGGAGCAAACATCACGCCCGCCTTCTGGAAGGCTTCGACGGCTTCCGGCGTGCAGGGCATGTTGGCCCCTTCCGCCACGGCCATGCAGCCATTGGCCACGAGCGCAGCCGCTTCCGACCCATCGAGTTCGTTCTGTGTCGCACAAGGGAACGCCAAGTCGCAGGCGAGGTCCCACGGGTCCTGCCCTTCCCGGAAGGTGACACCGTCAAAGGCCTCCGCATACTCGCGGATGCGGCCGCGACGCACCTCCTTGAGGTCCTTGATCCACGCCAGCTTCTCCTCGGTGAGGCCCGCGGGGTCGTGGATGCTGCCCTTGCTGTCGCTCAGGGCCACCACCTTGCCGCCCAGGCGGAGGCACTTCTCCGCGGCATGCAGGGCCACATTGCCCGATCCGCTGATCACCACGGTCTTGCCGTTGATGCTTTGGCCCTTCGTAGCCAGCATTTCCACCATGAAGTAGGTGGCGCCGTAACCGGTGGCTTCCGGACGGATCAACGAGCCGCCCCAGGCCGGTTTCTTGCCGGTCAGGACTCCGGTGAATTCGTTGCGAAGGCGCTTGTACTGGCCGAACATGTAGCCGATTTCACGCCCGCCGACGCCGATGTCGCCTGCCGGCACGTCCGTGTCCGGGCCAATGTGGCGGGACAACTCGGTCATGAAGCTCTGGCAGAAGCGCATCACCTCCGCGTCAGACTTCCCCTTCGGATCGAAGTCGGACCCGCCCTTTCCACCGCCCATGGGCAGGGTAGTGAGGCTGTTCTTGAAGACCTGCTCAAACCCGAGGAACTTGAGGATGCTCAGATTGACGCTCGGGTGGAAACGCAAGCCACCCTTGTAGGGTCCGATGGCGGAGTTGAATTCCACCCGGTAACCCCGGTTGACCTGGATGTTGCCGTCGTCATCCGTCCACGGGACGCGGAATTGAATGACGCGCTCCGGTTCGATCATGCGCTCGAGCAGGGCATGGCCTTGGTAACGGGGATTCGCCTCAATGAAGGGGATGATGGTCTCTGCGACCTCTTCCACGGCCTGGATGAACTCGGCCTCGTGGGGATTCCGGCGTTGGGCTTCTGCCATGAACGCCTGGACACTGGGGTGTTCCATGATGGTGTGACGTATCGATTGACGTGCGTTGCGAAAGTAGCGTGATGGCGTGTCAAATGGACACGGTTTGCTGCGAATGTTTTTCGCCGGGGCGATTGTTCACATCGCGCATCACAGACAACGGGTTCGCCCGCCGTCCACCGGAAGGTTGATTCCACTGATGTACGCGGCCGCTGGACTGCACAAAAAAGCGATGGCTGCGCCGATCTCATGCGCCTCTCCGAGGCGCCGAAGGGGGACGGCCTGCGCCATCCCTTCGAGAACCGCTTCAGCGGACACCCCGGTCTTGGCCGACTTGGCTTCCGCGATCTGACTGAGTCGCGCTGTGCGGGTTGCGCCGGGCAAGACGTTGTTGACCGTGATGCCGTCGGGGCCCAGCTCATTGGCGAGCGTCTTGGCCCAGTTGGCCACGGCACCGCGCACGGTGTTGGACACCCCGAGCCCGTCGAGCGGCTGCTTGACCGAGGTGGAGATCACATTGACGATGCGGCCCTCACCGGCTGACCGCATGCCGGGGAGCACGGCTTGCACGATGCGCTGGTTGCAGATCAGGTGCTGGCTGAATGCTGCCAAGTAGGCCGATGGATCGGCCGCATGGGCGGGACCACCCGCCGGGCCACCCGTGTTGTTGACGAGCAGGGTGATGGGGGCCAGTTTTGCTGCTTCTGACGCTGTGGCGGCCACGGCGTCCCCGTCGGTGAAGTCCGCCACGAGGTAGCGGTGGCCCTCACCGGGCAGGGTGGCTACGGCGGCTTCCAGCCGCTCCGCATTGCGGGCCATCAGGATGCAAGTTGCGCCCAACGACGCCAGCTCTTGGGCAGCGGCCAGGCCGATGCCCTGGGACGCCCCACAGACCAGGGCGTGTTTTCCATGGAGATCCAAGTGCATGGGCGCAATGTACCCCCGTATCTTCGCCCCATGCTGACGGGAATTCAACACTTGCACGGGACCCTGAGATGGGTGGTCCTGATTCTGCTCATCCTCTCCATCGTCAAAGCGTTTTCGGGCATGTCTGCCGGGCGCTCCTTCACCGACGGAGACCGCAAGCGCGGACTGTTCACCATGATCTCCTTGCACCTCCAGCTCGTGCTGGGGTTCATCCTGTATTTCGGAAAAGGCTGGAGCAGCATGCTCGGCAATGCCGACGCCATGGCCAGCACCGTGATGCGCTTCTTCTCCCTGGAGCACATGGCCACGATGACGCTGGCCATCCTCCTCGGCACCTTGGGCTACAGCCTGTCCAAGCGGGCTGCGGACGACCGGAGCAAATTCCGCCGCCAGGCCATCTGGTTCACGGTGGCCCTGCTCCTCATCCTCTCGAGCATTCCCTGGCCTTTCCGCGAAGGGTTCGAAGCGTACGGATGGGTCTGAACTCCTGGCGCTGGATGCTTGCGGGGACGGTGGTGCTCGCCTTGTCCGCCTGTGGAAGCGATCCGGCCCCAACTCCTGCGGCCGACGGCGCTGCTCCTCAGGTATCGGAAGTGCAAGCCCGGTCGCTCTACACGCGCAAATGCTCCCTGTGCCATGGTGATGACGGCAAGTTGATGGCCTCCAAATCACCCGACCTCAGCCTCTCGACCATGACCTTGGCCGAGCGGGTGGCCCTGATCACTTACGGCAAAGGCACCATGCCCGCCCAGAAAGGCGCGCTGAACAAGGCGGAAATCACCGCCGTGGCGAAGTACATCGAACGCTTCCGAGACTGAATGCTGGAAAAACCGCTCGCCCGCAAAGACGGCAAACCTGAACGCGCCGTGTTGGTCGGACTGGCCACCCGGGAGCAGCCGCGGGACCTGCTGGCCGAGTACCTCGACGAATTGGAATTCCTCGCCCGGACCGCCAATGCCGAGACGATTCGCTCTTTCACCCAGTCGTTGGACCACCCCGATGTGCGGACGTTCGTCGGCAAGGGCAAGCTGCAGGAAATCACCACCTACATCGAGGAGAACGACATTGACCTGCTCATTTTCGACGACGAATTGAGCCCCTCCCAACTCCGCAACCTCGGAGAAGCCCTGCCTGAGACCAAGGTGCTCGACCGGGCCAACCTCATCCTCGACATTTTCGCCCAGCGGGCCCGGACGGCGCATGCCAAGACGCAAGTCGAGCTCGCCCAATACCAGTATCTGCTCCCCCGTTTGACCCGCATGTGGACCCACCTGCAAAAACAAAA
>CALBSW010000122.1 GCA_937967465.1 uncultured Flavobacteriales bacterium | reverse complement strand
TCGCCCCGATCCTCGGTGGCCATGGCGGCGGTGACCACGACGGTCACGACCACGGCGCCATCGAGGCGCCGGTCGAGGTGGAGCCCACGGCTGCTGTTGAAGCCGCCGAATTCCCAGGCGCCTGATGACGCGCTTTCTTTCCGCCCTCTGTTTCGTTGCGCTCGTCCTGGCCTCTTGTGCTGGTGGCGGGGAAGCGGACGCGCCCGCTGCGCCATCCACGGGAGAGGCCAAGGTGGAGAAAGTGGCCAATCCGTGCGACTGCCTGGGTGGAAGCCTGACCCGGGGCCAGGAGCGCTACTGCCGGGAGAGCAAGCGGGACACCCGCTTCCTCGAGCAACTGCGGAAATGCGGCGTGGAGATTGGCGGCGTGAGTGCAGTCAACAACATGCCGTCCGATGGCCAGTTCACGATGGACCCCGACAAGTCCGTCATTCAATGGCGCGGAACCAAGGTGGGCATGGAAGAGAAGGGCACGGTGCCATTCCGTTCCTGCTCCTTCCAAGTCCAGAACGGCGTGCTGACCAGCGCGGACGTGGTGATGGAGATGAATGCCATCCAATCCACGAGCCAGTCGGGCACGGCGGCGCGAGAGTTGGGTCAGCACCTGCGCAGTGCCGATTTCTTTGACACGGCGAATCACCCGACCTCTGCGTTCACGTTGGTGTCCGCACGTGCCGATGGACGCGGCAACCTCATGCTGAATGGAAAGCTGAACATCAAGGGGATTTCGAAGGAAGTGGAGGCCCTCGTCAGCTTCTCCTCTTTTGATCCAGTGGTGGCCAGCGTGAGCTTCAGCTTCAACCGTGCGGATTTTGACGTGCGCTTCGGAAGCGGCACCTTCTTCGATAACCTGGGCGATGACCTGATTGCAGACGATGTGCAGATGCGCCTCGCCCTGGTGGAAGACGTGAGCTTGAGAAAGTGATCCGAGCAGCGCATGACGCTGCGCATTCCACAGCATCAAAAAAGGCCCCAAGCGGGGCCTTTTTTGCATCTGGGCTTCACGACAACCTGATTAGAACAGGCCGTTGAGTTCGGCGTCCACTTTGGTGATGATGTCGCCCAGCTCCTCCGGGTTGTGCTCGAAGTCCATGTGGTCCACATTGATCACGAGCACCTTGCCTTTGGTGTAGGTGGAGATCCAGGCTTCGTAGCGCTCATTGAGGCGGTTGAGGTAGTCCAAGCGGATGCTCTCCTCGTAGTCGCGCCCACGCTTCTGGATTTGCTCGACCAGGTTGCCGACGCTGCTGCGCAGGTAGATCAGCAGGTCCGGTGGGGTCACAAACTGTTCCATCAGCTCGAACAAGCGCAGGAAGTTCTCGTGGTCACGGGTGGTCATCAGGCCCATCGCCTGAAGGTTGGGGGCGAAGATGTAGGCGTCTTCATAGATGGTCCGGTCCTGCACCATCTTCTGGCCGCTGGATTTCAGGGCGTGCAGTTGGGAGAACCTGGAGGACAGAAAGTGCACTTGGAGGTTGAACGCCCACCGCTGCATGTCCTTGTAGAAGTCATTCAGGTAGGGGTTGTCATCCACACTTTCGTAGTGGGGCGTGATCTTGTAGTGCTGGGCGAGAAGCCGGGTGAGGGTGGTCTTGCCCGAGCCGATGTTGCCTGCAATCGCGAGGTGCATGTGTCTCTTCGGTTGGGGAAGGCAAGGTAGGGGGAAGGTGGCCTTCTTACAACGCTGTGACGGTCGAATTTGCAGGGCCTTGGGCATGGGCCACGGAGGTGACAAGAGACACCCAGTCGTCGGTCATGGACAGCCGGGGTACTTTGTGTTGTCCGCCGAGTTTTCCTTTCGTTTTGAGCGTGTTTTCAAACGTGCCGCGTGGAACCCACTGAAGCTCGGGTTCGCCCAACACCAGGTCTGCAGTCCGCTTGGCGTCGTAGTCCGAATTGACCTTGCGCAGGTTGCGGTCAAGCGCGGATTGGAACAGCGCAGCCGGCGGCAGTCCGCCAGACGCCTTCCCCGGTTCGACCCGCCAGGCGTGGTGGCCAATGGCAGCGGCCGATTCACCGGTCTCCCGGATGGCGCACGCGGTCCAGTTTCGGAGCTCGACGCCGAACTGCCGTGCGGTGGTCGCCAAGGCGCGTTCAGCATCTCCCACCATGAGTTCCTCGCCTGCGAGGTTGAGGTAGGACCGGGTGCGGCCGGTCACCTGAATGCGGTACGGGGACCGCGAAGTGAACCGCACCAGGTCTCCCAGAACGTAGCGGTGAAGTCCACCATTGGTGGAGATGACCATGGCATAGTCCACGCCGAGTTCGATGTCGGCCAATCCGATCGTCGTGGCGAACGGAGCGTGTTCGGGATCGAATCCAGCAGAGAACGGCAGGAACTCGTAATGGATGCCGTAATCGAGCATCAGCAACATGTCCTCTGCACCAAGCCGGTCTTGAATGCCGAAGAACCCTTCACTGGCATTGTAGGTTTCGATGGTGTGGATGCCGGGGGGCATGATCCTGTCAAATGCTTCGCGGTAGGGCGCAAAGGAGACCCCGCCGTGCATGTACAGCTGAAGGGAGGGCCAGACTTCTCCGAGGTGGTCTTTGCCGGTGATGTCGAGGATGCGCTCGAGCAACACTTGTGTCCAGCTGGGAACCCCGGCGACAATGCGGACGTCCTGCTCGATGGTGGTGTGCGCCATCGTTTCAATTTTCTCTTCCCAATTCTCCATCAGGGCGATGGAACGCGATGGGGTCCTGCGGAATTCGCACCACCAAGGCAGGTTGTTGATGATGATGGCGCTCAGGTCTCCGGTGAGCACCCCATTGTCGGCTTCCTCGGTGCGACCGGTGCCGCCTACGATCAGATGCCGGCCGCCATACAGCCGGGCTTTGGGCACCGCGTTCACATACATGGCCAGTAGGTCCTTGCCGCCTTTGTAGTGACAGCGTTCGAGGGCGTCTTCGGTGACCGGGATGAACTTGCTGCGGTCTGATGTGGTCCCGGAGGATTTTGCGTGCCACTTGACTTCGTCCGGCCACAGCACGGCCGCTTCGCCATCGCGAACCCGTTCGATCCAGGGCTTCAGTCCGTTGTAGTCCCGCAGGGGGACTTGATTGCGGTAGTCCTTGCCGGTCGTCGATTCCGTGATGCCATGTTCGCGCCCGAACACCGTTCCAGCCAATGCGGCCAAGTGGTGGGCGAGGACCTCCTTTTGGACTTCGTGGGGATACCGGCGAAAGAGCTCGATTTGGTGAAGGCGCTTTCGGATGAACCAGCTGAATACAGTGTTGACGGGCATGGCGCGCTCAGTTCGGGTCGATGCGGTGCACGTCGTTGTTGGCGTCCTCGATGTCGTTTTTCACATCCCGGATGCGCACCGCAATCTGGGCCCACAGGCCGTCGCCGTTCTCCTGTCGTGCCAACCGCATCAGCCGAAGGAGGGCGTCGTCGTCATTGTCTGCCGCCAAGGCCATGTCTGCCAAGGTGGCGTGTCCTTGTCGGTTCAGCCAGTCAACCGCCTCCTTTTCGCCTTCGGTACCCAGCAGCAGGGCCATCAAGTGCGGGTGGCCATGGTGCTTCAGCCAAGCGCGCGAGGTCTCCTCGTTGCGCAAAGCATGGCAGAACACCCCCAATTCGGGATAGTCCGACCCCATGAGCCAATCCCGCAGTTCCTCGTGGCCGGAGATGGCCTCTGCCCATGCGAGCAAGACTTTGTTGGGGTAGAGGGGGAGCGCGGCGTTCATGGTTTGGGGAAGAAAGATGCGCCGTCTTTCGTGAAACGGAAACAATTGATGGCCCTCAAGGGGTTCCTTTGCACCCGCTACTGCGGACCTCCGCTTTCATGTCCAGCTCCCCAACTCCGCCCGATCTCCCCGCATACGCCCATGCCCAGGTGGAGCCCGTTGGAGATGCCCCCATTTACGACCGCGCCTTTTTCCTGCTCTGCGGGGGGACGGTGGTCTTCATGGCCAGCTTCGGCATGTTGCTGCCGGAGTTGCCCGCCCACTTGGCCGCCATGGGGGGAGAAGCCTACCTCGGTGGTGTCGTCGGCATGTTCACGCTGGCGGCCTTTCTGTCCCGCTTTCTGAGCGGCCGGATTGCCGATCGAGCGGGCCGGAGAAAGGTCATGCTGGTCGGGTCTGCAGTGACGGCGGTGGCGGGATTTGGATACCTCGTGGCCACTTCCATTGCGGCCTTCCTGGCCCTCCGCTTCTTTCACGGCATGTCCACGGGATTCCGGCCGCCGGGCACAAGCGCCATGCTCACCGACCGCATCCCGCGTTCCCGACGCGGCGAGGCGCTGGGTTACCTCGGAGTGGCCGGCAATGCGGGCATGGCCCTCGGACCGGCGTTCGGCAGTTGGCTCACCGTGGAAATCGGCATCGAGTGGATGTTTGTGGCGTCCGCCCTGTTGGGCATGGTGAGCGTGGCGTTGACTTGGCCACTGGAGGAAACCCTCCCCGACGCGCGCCCTGTCCAAGCCAGCGATCTGAATCCGTTCAAGGGTGGGCTGATTGATCCCCAGGCCTGGCCCGCGGCCATCGTGTTGTTGCCGGTGGCTTACGCTTTTGGGGTGTACTTGACCATCACGCCCGATTTCGTAGACCATCTGGGTTACGTCTACAAGGGCTCGTTCAACACCATCATCGTGGTCAGCTCCATCTCCATGCGGCTGTTTGCCGGGCGGGCCAGCGACCGGTTGGGCAGGGTGCCAGTCCTGCTCGTGGGCACCGCGTTGATGGCGGTGGGCATGACGGTGTTGGGTTCGGCCACCACCAAGGGAGTGGCCACATTGGGTGCCCTGATCTATGGGGCGAGCATCGGCATCAACATGCCCACGGTCTTTGCGTGGACGGCAGACCTCGCGCAGCCGGGCAAGGTGGCCCTCGCCTTGGGCACCATGCTCATGGCATTGGAGATTGGCATTGGTGGAGGTGCGGTCTACAGCGGCTCGGCGTTTGCCGGGGACGTCGCGAACATTCCCATGCTCTACTACAGTGCAGCGCTGGGGACGGCGGTCACCGCCCTCGCCCTGATTCCCCCTGTATTGCGGGGTCGCAAGGTGTGAATGTGAACGCATCAAACGTCGGTCCTTGAAAACCTCGTGCAGCCCCGGGAGGGGAGGGGGGAAACCGCCCGTAAATTTTCATTCCATGAGCACGAAGGAACTTTCCGCCACCGAAGCCGTCCAAGCCAATACCATCAGCAAGGCCCCTGCAGCACCGGCGAAGCCAGCGCTTCAAACCCCGGAATTCGATGCGGATCGCCTCCAAGCAGAGCGGCGAGAAATCGCGCGGGACTTCGTGACCCTCAAGCACACCATTTCCCAATTGCGCGCGGAGCGCGATCGGTTGGCCGTGGAGAACCGCGACCTCAAAATGCGTTTGTCCGCCATCGAGACGGATTACGCCAACCTGTTTTCCTACGTCGAGGGCACACAGGGCGAGGCCTGAGGCCCCTCCACTGAATCACCGCCCATTCGCAGTCAGTCGACCTCGGCAGATGCCGTGGCCAAGCTGCGGTCCACTTTCTTGAACAGGCCCTGCAACACCTTGCCGGGGCCCACCTCCGTCACCTGATCCACGCCGTTGGCGAGCAACCATTGCATGGTTTGTGTCCACTTCACCGGTGCGGTGAGTTGGGCGATGAGGTTCTGACGGATGACTTCCGGGTCGGTCTCCGCCGTGGCCGTGACGTTCTGGACAATGGGACAACGCGGCGTGTCGAGCGTCGCCTCCTCCAGAGCCATGGCCAACCGTTCGCGGGCGGGCTCCATCAAGGGGGAGTGAAAGGCGCCCCCCACAGGGAGAAGCAGGGCACGGCGGGCTCCCTTCTCCTTGAGCGTCTCACACGCTGCTTCGACGGCAGGCACCTCGCCGCTGATGACGAGCTGCCCGGGGCAATTGTAATTGGCGGCAACGACGATGCCCTCGATGTCGGCACAAACGGCTTCCACATCGGCATCCTCCATGCCGAGGATGGCAGCCATGGTGGATGGCGTGGCTTCGCAGGCGGCCTGCATGGCCAGGGCACGTTCGCTCACCAGTTTCACTCCGTCGGCGAATTTCATGCCCCCAGCCGCGACCAGCGCGCTGAACTCACCCAGGCTGTGGCCAGCCACGAAGTCGGGACGGAAGCGGTCGCCCATGCCTTCCGCCATCAGGACGGAATGCAGGAAGATGGCGGGTTGCGTCACCTTGGTTTGCTTGAGGTCCTCATCGGACCCGTTGAACATGACATCGGCGATGTCGAATCCGAGCACGTCGGCGGCTTCGGCAAAACGGTCACGTGCAAAGGCGTGGCCGTCGTAGAGATCCTTCCCCATGCCGGGGAACTGCGCCCCTTGTCCGGGGAATACCATGGCATTCATGGCGGCGAAAATACGCGCTCAGCGAAACCGGGTCAGAGGGAGTACGCAAAGCCCACCGACAGGACTTCCTTGAATTGCGTTCCAGGACCCAATCGGGCCGGGATGGTGACCTCGACCCCTTGGTCGTTCACCTCCGTTCGGGCAGGGTCTTTTTCGAGAACGATGTCGTCGTCATAGATGACCTGGACGCTGATGGTGGTTCGCAGGCTCTCGTTGATTTTCATGTCGAGCAGGCCGGTCCAGTTGATGTCCACATTGCCTGGATTGGACATGAAGTTGGAGAAGAGGTCCAGCTGGTGGGTCCAATTCACATTCTCCATGATCGGCCATGTGAGGTTCCAACGGATGTAGCCCCCCAGCTCCAGACGCTCCTTGCGTCCGGGCAAGACACCAAATGCACCCGCGGCGGAAAGGCTGTCGTCCATCACAACGGTGAGCTTGCCGGTGAAGGGGGCGAGAAAGAGGCGGTGGTGCTTTCCGGGTTGGGGAGCGAATCCTGCAGCCGCCACGAGGTACCCTGGAGCGAGCAGGTTGGAGATGCGCTGGTCGCGGTCTGGCAAGCCGTCCACCAGGGCGTAACCAGGGAGGAATTGGCTCCGGGCGTCCATGAGCAGGGACAGCTTTCCTCCGTCGGTGCGTGCTGGGAGCGCCGTACTCCACTGTGCGGTGATGGCGATTCGGTCATCCGTCTTGCGCCATCCCCCTTGCTGACGCAACAGGCCCAGGGCAGCGTCCACCCCCCAGGATGCGCTCCTCGGGCCCTTCTCGATGGTCTTGCCGATTTGGGTCAACCCGGTGAAGGCCACTGAACTTTCACCACCCCCTGCCCAATTGGCCAAGGCGGTCTGGCTGAGGTTCAAGCCCAGTGTGCCTGTGAATTCGCGCACCGTGTCATTGGGGTTCTCGTCGACGGTGGTGGCGGCCTGTTCGACCTCCTTGACGGGGAGCTGGGCATGCGCTTCGATGCCAAACAGGGGTGTCGATAAAAGGAGGGCGAATCTCAGAAAACGCGGCATCGGTGTTGTTTTCGTGTCGTTGAATTTGCGTGCGGGGAGGCTGAGCATCCAATGGGAGCTAATTTACAGGTGGCCATGCGCTTGCTGACGACCTTTCTTCTTTTCGGATTCCTCTGGCTCGGAGGGAGTTCCAATGCCCATGCGCAGGTGGTGGACATGGCCGCTTCAGAAGTGCCCTTGTGCGATTGCCTGCCTGCAGACGAGTACATCATCCTCAAGAAGGTCAAAGGCGAAAATGGCACGACGACGACCCAGTATTTCGGCAATGTCGAATCGCTGATCACGTTTTTGACCGCCTATGGCCACGTCGGGGCGCATGCCTTGAACCTCAATTGGCCCATGGATCTGGTGGTCGGTTCAGGAGACCTCACCGCTTTGTTGACCGGGTACAACCAATACATGGAGTTCGAGGACATCCTCTGTTCCTGGGAGGTGGTGAACGTGGCGAGTCACGGTTGGATTCTCACTCAACCCGACACCCCCGGCTACTCCGAGGCGTATGTGCACGAGTCCACCTTTGACGAGTTTGACCAAGGAGACGAGACCTACGGTCAATGTTTGCTCAACAGCTTCGATCTGGAAATGGTGTACCTCCCAGATTCTGTGGTGCGCTTGACGTTTGTCCGGAAGTTTCAGGGCAATCCGTCCTTCGACTGAGTGCATTCCATGTGAACTTCTCCGGGTGAAAATCCCCCCTTTGGGGGATGCCCCAATCTGATCTCCCCCGCGAGGTTTGCGGCGTTATTTAGAATGCGTCCAGATAACCTCCTTTCCTGTATGGTGCTCCTCTTTGCCGGAGCGTGGGCGCAGCTTGCTGCGCAGGAAGTGGTCCAGGTGGTGGATGCCAACGGCCGGGGCATTCCCGGTGTGGCAGTGGTCTCGCCCGACGGCATGGGCCACGTGACGGATGGTTCCGGTGAGGTCGAATTGGATGCTGGAACGGCATCGCCTGGCGAGTGGGTCTTGCGCTGTCTTGGCTTTGTCGACCGCACCTTGGAGGGCGCAGCCTTGTTTCAGGGCAGCCCCATCCGGTTGGAAGAAGCGGTCTTGGACTTGCCGCAAGCGCTGGTGGAAGCGGTGAGTTTGACGGCAGGACGCCCCATGGGGGTTCCCGGGGCGGTGACCGTGTTGTCTGCGAAGGCGCTGCGGCGCCATGGCGATGTCGATGTGAGCCGCGCCTTGCGCTCTGTCCCAGGTGTCTACGTCCAAGAAGAAGACGGCTTCGGATTGCGTCCCAACATCGGGCTTCGGGGCAGCGGCTCGGAGCGGAGCAGCCGAATTTCCGTGCTGGAAGATGGCGTGCCCATTGCCCCTGCACCCTACACCGCACCGAGTGCATACTACTTCCCCAGTGTGGGCCGCATGAGCGGCATCGAGGTGATGAAGGGCGCGAGCCAAATCGCCCACGGTCCCAACACGGTGGGCGGGGCCATCAACTTGATCAGCACGCCCATCCCGGCGGCGTTGTCCGGGCGCGTGGATGGCCGGATGGGGTCGTTCGGTACCGGCCGGCTGCACGTGCACGTCGGGGATGGCTCCGGCCGCATCGGATGGATGGTCGAAGCACTGCAGGCAGGCAGCCAGGGATTCAAGGTGCTCGATGGAGGTGGTCCGACAGGGTTTGACAAGCTGGACCTGATGGGCAAGCTGCGTTGGCGTTCAGCGGAGGATGCCCGACACGACCAACGCCTCGAACTGAAGCTGGGCGCCGTGAGCGAGCTGAGCCATGAGACCTATG
Organism: uncultured Flavobacteriales bacterium; assembly: GCA_937967465.1. Lineage (GTDB taxonomy): Bacteria > Bacteroidota > Bacteroidia > Flavobacteriales_D > Sanyastnellaceae > UBA8752. Next base: position 5,766 of record CALBSW010000122.1, on the reverse strand, counting down.
CCGGCCTCACCGCAGACGATTTCAACGCGTCCCCCTATCGCCGGTATGCTGGCAGCCACCGCGACCGAATGGACGCCGCCCAGCGTCAAGCCGTGCTGACTCACGTGCTGGATCTCGGATCGGGTTGGCGCTGGACCCAGCGCGCCTACGCCACCCGGTTTGAACGCAATTGGTACAAGGCGGACCGCGCAGCCGGCCTCTCGGGTTCGTGGGTCAAGCTGGGGCCTATGCTCCATTCAATCGGACCTGAAGGAGCGGACTCCACGGTGCTGGAGGCGTTGAGCGTGTTCCGCGACGGCGCGGACGGTACAGTGCGCCTCAAGGCCAACAACCGCATCTACCACAGCCGAGGGGTGGAGACGAAACTGGCATGGGATGGTCGCTGGCATGGCTGGCGTCGTTTCGAGGGTTCCCTTCGCTTGCATGGCGATGGGATGGACCGGTTCCAATGGGTCGATGACTGGACCATGGCCGCAGGTCAGCTCGTGGACGCAGACCGGGGGACACCGGGGACGGAGTCCAACCGCATCGAATGGAGCCGTGCAGTGGCTGGATATGTCCGTGGGCGCTGGGCCCGCAATGGATGGAGCGTGCTTCCAGGTGTGCGCTCGGAGTACATTCTGGCTGGCCGTGACGACTACGGCACAGCGGATGTGGACCGAACGGGCGTGGCATTGCAGACGCGGCGCAACGTGACGGTGGCCTGGTTGCCCGGCGTGGGCATTCAGAAGGATTTGGGTGCGGAATGGAGTGTGTTCGGCGGCGTACACCGTGGTTTCCTCCCCCCGGGAAGCTCGGAGGAGGTGCAGCCTGAATTCGCCTGGAACCACGAGGCGGGAATGCGTTGGGTTCGACCCCGAATGGACGCCACGGCAGTGCTGTTTGCGCACCTCGGCCGCAACCTTCAAGGATCGGATTTCGCCTCGAGCGGTGGGTCCGGCGACGGCACGGTCTACAATGGCGGCACGACCCGGGTATCGGGTGTGGAAGCGCAGGTCAATTGGACCAATGGGGCCAACCCCGAGGAAGCGGCTCGCTGGGAATGCGGCCTGACCTACACCTTCACGGATGGCCGTTTCACATCGGCCTTCGAGAGCGACTACGACGCCTGGGGCCAAGTCGAGGTGGGCGACGTGCTGCCTTACCTCGCCCGGCACCAAGGTGCAATCCGCATGGCATGGTCCCGCGCCGGGTGGTCTGTGGATGCTGCAGCACGCCACCAGGAAGGCATGCGTACCGAGGCCGGACAGGCCGATTTGGATGACGTGTTTACGGTGGGCGGCAGCACGGTGGTGGACTTCACTGCGCGGCGCGGTTTGGCCAACGGGTTCGCCCTCGAACTCGGGGTGCGCAACCTGATGGATGCCGTGTACGTGGCCTCTGCTCGTCCAGCCGGTTTGCGTCCCGGCATGCCCCGCACCATCACGGGCGGGTTCAACCTCAGTTTCTGAGGTCGCTTCCGGAATTGAAGCGCATCCAGTCGACCTCAAGTCCGAAGTCGCCCGCAGTGCCGTCGTATTTCATCAGTCCAATCCGTTCGATGTCATCCAATGCGCCCCACGCCCACAGTTTGGGGAGGTCGCCTGTCATGGCACTGCTCTTTTTGAGCTCGGAGAAGGGCAGGGTGACTTCCTGCCACTCGGCTGCGGCCTCGAAGTTCGCCTTCCAGTAGGGCAACCACCATTGGCGGGCTGTCTCCATGGTCAGGGTGAAGGTGTCGGGTTCCCCTGTGGTGGTGCGGCAACGCAGGGTCACCGACTCGAAGGCGGACAGGTCGCGCGTTCCCCATTCGGAGCGCACGGAACTGAAGCCGCCATTGTTTTCGAGGGAAACGGTGCCGGCCCACGTCATGGTCTTGCGGCTGTAGTCCACCACGCCGATGGACCGCCCGCCCATGACGCCATCATTCAGGGCGCGCCAGCTCGCGTTGTCACCTTTTCCGAAGTCCAGGGTCAGAGGATCGGCCGGGGTGTCGGAGGCGGTGGTGCATGCGCCGGCCAGGAGGGCGGCGCCGAAGAGGGAACGAAACCAAGGCATGGGATTGGAACCGAGGCGAAGGGTGCGGGGTTCACTTCCCAATGCAGAAGTTCCCGAAGATGTGCCCCAAGAGGTCGTCTGGGGTGATGGCACCCGTGATGCGGCCCAATTGATCGAGGGCCTCCTTGTGGTCCACGGCGAGCAGGTCGCCGCTCAGTCCGGCTTCCAGTCCGTCCAGTGCGCGTTGCAGGGCCTCCCGGGTGCGTTGTAGGGCTTCCCGGTGGCGAAGGTTGGTGACGAGAATGCGGTCTTCCGCCAGGGCGCTCCGGTAGTCCCGACCCAGGCGCTGTTCGATGTGTTCTAGGCCCTGGCGTTCCTCTGCACTGATGTGGAGCACTTCTTCAGCACCCTCCGGACACCATTTGGCGGGGGCGGGTGCGAGATCGGTTTTGTTGACCAGGACCAACAGGGTCCCTGCCGGCTCACCGACCTCCTGCGCCGCCGCCGTGAGTTGGTCGGCCGCTGCGGTCACTTCTTGCTCGGCTTGCTGCAGTCCGGCTTCGTCCTGCAGGTCGCGTGCGTCGAGCAGATACAGGACAAAGCGGGCGGAAGCGGCTTTGGCCCAAGCCCGCCGAATGCCTTCTGCCTCGATGTTGTCCTCGGTCTCCCGGAGTCCGGCCGTGTCGATGAACCGGAACCGGATGCCTTCGAGGGTGAGCACTTCCTCCAGGGTATCCCGCGTCGTACCGGGGGTGTCCGAGACGATGGCCCGGTCCTCCCGGAGCAAGGCATTCAGCAAGGTGGATTTCCCGCGGTTCGGCGCGCCGAGAATCGCCACGGGAACGCCTTCGGCAATGGCCCGTCCGGTGCTGAATCCGTGCAGCAATTCGTCGATGCGGCCGAGCAGGTCGTGCACGTGCTTCCGGTAGCCGTCACGGTCGGCGAATTCGACGTCTTCCTCACCGAAGTCCAGCTCGAGTTCCATCAAGGCGGCGTATTCGATGAGGGCGTCGCGGAATCCTTGGATTTCCCGGCTGAAACCGCCGCCAAGTTGTTGCAACGCGAGACGGTGAGCACCGGCGTGTTCCGCATCGATGAGGTCACCGATGGCCTCAGCCTGGGCGAGGTCCCGCTTGCCATGCAGAAAAGCGCGCTGGGTGAATTCGCCGGGCAGGGCTGGCCGGCATCCGGCATCGACCAGGCATTCCATCAATCGTTGCACGATGTAAGGACTGCCGTGGATGTGGCATTCCACCACATCTTCTCCTGTGAAGCTGCGCGGTCCGCGGAAGGGGAGGAGCAAGGCTTCGTCCAGGGGTTGGTCGCCATCGAACAGCTGACGCAGGGCCGCTTTTCCGGGAGAAGCCCCGTTGAGTCGGCCTTGGCACAGGCCGTTGACCACGGTCCACGCCTCCGGTCCACTCACGCGGACGACGGCAACACCGCCCCGGCCGGGCGGGGTGGAGAGGGCGCAGATGGTGGTTCCGTCAAGGGGGTGTGCAGGCATGGGGGCAAATTAGCCCCGCCCCCCTTCCGAAGCTCCCTTGTCGGGCGTTACTTTTGCGCCGCGCCTCAGCGTACAACGACACCACAACCCACGCCAACCTGATCCCATGAGCGTTCTCGTCAACAAGGATTCCCGCATCATCGTCCAAGGTTTCACCGGCTCCGAAGGCACCTTCCACGCCAGCCAGATGATCGAGTACGGCACCAAAGTCGAGGGCGGCGTGACCCAGGGCAAAGGCGGCCAGAGCCACCTCGACCGGCCGGTCTTCCACACCGTGGAGGACGCCGTAAAGGAAGCGGGTGCTGACACCAGCATCCTGTTCGTGCCGCCGGCCTTTGCCGCCGACGCCATCCTCGAGGCCGCCGATGCCGGGATCAAGGTCATCATTTGCATCACCGAGGGCATCCCCGTGGCCGACATGGTCAAGGTCAAGGCCCACCTCGACACGCTGCCCGGCTGCACGTTGGTCGGCCCGAACTGCCCCGGCGTCATGACGGCGGGTGAAGCCAAAGTGGGCATCATGCCCGGCTTCATCTTCAACCCCGGCCGCATCGGCATCGTGTCGAAAAGCGGCACGCTGACTTACGAAGCCGTGGACCAGATCACCAAGGCGGGCCTCGGTCAGAGCACGGCCATCGGCATCGGTGGTGACCCCATCATCGGCACCACCACGCTCGAGGCGGTTCAGCTGCTCATGGCGGACGACGAGACCGACGGCATCATCATGATCGGCGAGATCGGCGGTGACCTCGAAGTCAAGGCCGCACGCTGGATTGCGGAGAACGGCACCAAGCCGGTGGTCGGCTTCATCGCGGGCGTCACGGCGCCGAAGGGCCGCACCATGGGCCACGCCGGTGCCATCGTGAGCGGCGAGGAAGAGAGCGCCGAGGCCAAGAAGGCGGTCATGCGCGAGTGCGGCATCCACGTGGTGGACAGCCCGGCGCAGATTGGCGCCAAGATGGTCGAGGCCTTGGGCGTCCAGGCCTGATCTGCGTATCCGTCAGGGGCTGACCTTGTGCACGCCGACCTTCCAAGGTTGGCGCAAGACATCCATCACCTTCTCCAGGTCCTCGGATCGGGCCACGAAGTCCAATTCGGACGTGTCGACCCACAGGACACGGCTGCCTCGTGCCGCTTTGAAGTGGCGTTCATAGGCCTTCTCCAACTTCCGGAGGTAATCCAGGTCGATGTCCTGCTCGTAGCTCCTGCCGCGCGCCGCAATCTGGGCGCGTTGACGCGCTTCACCCGGGCGCAGGTAGACGATGAGTTCCGGCTTGGCCATGCCGTCGGCCATCACTTCGTACAGGTTGCGGAACAAGGTGTATTCCGCTTTGGGGAGGGTGATCTTGGCAAAGAGGTCGCTCTTGGCGAAAACATAGTCCGACACAAGTGCGTCGCGAAACAGGGTCCGCGCGGACAAGGCGGCTTTGACCTGCTTGTAGCGCTGCGCGAGGAAGCTCAGCTCGACCGGGAAGGCATACCGCTCGGGGTCGAGGTAGAACTGCTCGAGGAAGGGGTTGTCGGCAAAAGGCTCCAGCAGGGGCTCCGTGCCCAGCCGCTCCGCGAGGGCCGTGGCGAGGGTGCTCTTGCCGGCGCCGATGCCGCCTTCGATGGCGATGTGTCGGTAGGGAATGCTCATGCGGTCGGCCACGGTGCAATGTCGGGCACGTCATCGGGAAGGCCACGCAATAGATCGAGGACCGTGTGGCCCGAGCCCGGAACGGTAGCGCCGGGAACGAGGTCAGCCAAAGGCTGCAGGACGAATCGGCGGCCCATCATGCGCGGATGGGGCACGGTCAGTTCATCGGCATCGAGGGTCCGGTCTCCCCACAGCACGATGTCCAGGTCGATGGGGCGGGAGGACACGTTGCCTTCGACACGGGTGCGGCCCATCTCGCGTTCGATGTCGAGCAGGGCCTGCATGGTGCCCTAGGGATCGTCGGACCAGGGCCGGGACAATTCGACCTCCACCACGCGGTTCAGGAAGTCGGGTGTGCCTGGAGCCATGCCGACCGCGGCCGTCTCATAAGTGGGGGAGACCCGGAGCACGCGGCCGAGGCGGCTGAGCTCGGCATCGGCCCGGTCGAGGTGGTCGATGCGGGTTCCGAGGTTGGATCCGGTGGCGATGTGGACAATCACGGCGGCAAAGGTCGTGCGCGGAATCCGGGCCACCGACCTGTGGGAATCGTCCGGTCCTTTGCAAATCTTGGTACTTTGTTTTGCATAGTACCTGGTCACGGATATATGTTTGTGCTCCAATGACACAGGCGGCATCGAAATCC
>CALBSW010000121.1 GCA_937967465.1 uncultured Flavobacteriales bacterium | reverse complement strand
CAACGATCCTCGAAACGGATTCTCGGTCAGGTGTCTTAGGGATGCCGAGTGAGCGAAGCGAAGGAGGGTTGACACTTTGAAACTTTGGAGGCCGCAGGCCGACCGGGAGCACGTGGCGGATTTCGTCCTCAGCTGAGGAGGTAGTCCTTCAGGGCGACGTAGGTCGCACTGATGTTGACGGCCTGTTTGGGGCGGTCGATGATGGCCTTGAGGCGGTCTGGCATCGCTGGGTCGGTGCCGATTTCTGGCGCGACGACGTCGCCGAATTTGCAAGGCGCTGCGGTGTGGAGGAACACGCCGAGTGCTTCTGGGTCTTCGTTGAGGGCGGTGTCGAGGGCCTGGTGGCCGATGGCGCCGTGGGGATCGCAGACGTATCCGCTGGTTTTGTGGATGTGACGGATGCGTTGGCGGGTGGCGTCGTCGTCGAGGTGGAAGCCGCTGACGGTGCTGCGGAACGCCTCAAGGTCGTCGCCGAAGAGGCGGGTCAGGCGGATGAAATTGCTCGGAGCGCCGACGTCCATCGCGTTGGAAATGGTGGCCACGCTGGCGCGGGGCTGGTAGTCGCCCGTGGCGAGGTATTCCGGGACGACGCTGTTGGCGTTGGTGGCGGCGATGAAGCCCTTGCACGGCATGCCCATCTTGTGGGCGAGCAGGCCGGCGGCGAGGTTGCCGAAGTTGCCGGAGGGCACGCTGAAGAGGACGTTCTCCCCCATCATGTGCACGGTGCTGGCGTAATAGGTGGCCTGCGGGATCCAGCGGGCGATGTTGATGGAATTGGCGCTGGTGAGCGGTCGGGCGGCTTGCAGTTCGGCGTCGAGGAATGCCTCCTTGACCATGGCCTGGCAGTCGTCAAAAGCGCCGTTGACCTCCAAGGCTTGGACGTTGCCGCCGACGGTGGTGAGCTGTTGCTCATGGACCTTGCTGATGCGGCCTTTCGGGTAGAGCAGGACGACGTCGATGCCCTCGACGTTGTAGAAGCCTTGGGCGACAGCACTGCCGGTGTCGCCGCTGGTGGCGACGAGGACGGTGACCTTCTGGTCGCTGAAGTGGCTGATGGCCCGGGCGAGGAAGCGGGCGCCGACGTCCTTGAAGGCCAATGTTGGGCCGTGGAAGAGCTCGAGGGCGAACCTGCGGGGGTCGGTTTCGACGAGGGGGAATGGGAAGTTGATCGCGTCGGCGCAGATGCGCTCGAGGTCCGCGCGTTCCATGGAGCCCTCGGCGTAGGGCCAGATGATCTCGGTGGCGAGGTGATGGGGTTGCGTGTCCTCATCGCCCATCCACGTTTCCAGCGGGAGCGTCGGGATGTGGTCCGGGAAGTACAGGCCGTTGTCCGGCGGCAGTCCGCGGAGGATGGCCTCGTGGAAGGCCGCCGTCTCGTTCTTGTTCTTGGTGCTGTGGAACTGCATGGCGGTCAGGCTGGGGTGTCGAGGATGTGCGCGCCTTGCTGGGCAATGCGCCCGACGTGAACGTGGTGGTCGAGCCCCTTGAGGAGGAAGACGTCGGAAATGGCCTGGCCCACGGATTGAGCGGTGTCGGCGTCAAAGCTGATCCAATAGCTCGACGGGCCGCTGCCGCTGATGCCCCCTGCCCTTGCACCGGCCTTCATGGCGGCGGCTTGGACTTCGGCGAAGTGCGGTTGGAGCGGGATGCGGTGTGGCTCGGCCAGGACGTCTTCGAGGGCAAACGCCGCCTCCATGGCGTCGCCGGTGTGGCAGCAGTGGACGAAGTGGCCGAGGCGGGCCATCTGGTGCAGGGCGTCCGGCATCGGAACGTCTTGCGGAAGGACGGCGCGGGCTTCGGCCGTCTTGATGACCGTTTGCGGGTGAACCACGGTGAGGTGCCAATCGGGGGCGGGCAACCTGTCGATGCGGCCGTCGGGCAGGCACAGGCAGAGTCCGCCAAAAAGGGCGGGCGCCACGTTGTCGGCGTGGCGGGCGCCGCTGGCGACCTGCTCTCCGTCGAGGGCCATGGGCAGGAGCTCGTGGGGCTGAAGGCTGGCGCCAGCCAGGGCGGCCACGCCGAAGGCTGCAGAGGCGGCGGAGGCAGCACTCGAGCCGATGCCGCTGCCGGGCAGGACGGCCTTGTGGATGGTCAGTTCCACGCCCC
>CALBSW010000120.1 GCA_937967465.1 uncultured Flavobacteriales bacterium | reverse complement strand
GGGCCTTTTGGGCGAGCTGTTCGTCCCTCACCACGTCGAGGGCCGCCATGGCCACCGCGCAGCCGACGGGGTTTCCGCCGAAGGTGGAGCCGTGCTGGCCGGGGTGGATGACGCCCATGACGTCGTCGTCGGCGAGGACGGCGCTGACCGGGTAGACGCCGCCGGAAATGGCCTTGCCGAGGATGAGCAGGTCGGCCTTGACGTATTCGCTTTGGCGCTCGCAGTGTCCCTGACACGTGCAGGTGCCGCAGGTGGCGAGGAGGGCGCCGGTGCGGGCAATGCCGGTCTGGACCTCGTCGGCCATGAACAGGACGTTGGCCGCTTTGCAGAGGGCGTGGGCTTTCTGAATGTAGCCGTCGCCAGGCACGTACACGCCGGCCTCACCTTGGATGGGCTCGACGAGGAAGCCCGCCACGTGGGGGTCCTTCAAAGCCTCCTCCAATGCACCGAGGTCGTCGTAGGGGATGATCTCGAAGCCGGGGGTGAAGGGGCCGAATCCACCGGTGGAATCCGGGTCGGTGGAGAAGCCGACGATGGTGGTCGTCCGGCCGTGGAAGTTGTGCTCGCAGGTCAGGATTTTGGCCTGGCCTGCGGGAATGCCCTTGACATCATAGGCCCACTTGCGCGCAATCTTGATGGCGGTCTCGACGGCCTCGGCACCGGTGTTCATCGGCAGCACCTTGTCGTAGCCGAAGTATTCGGTCACGTACTTCTCGTAGGGGCCGAGCACGCTGTTGTAAAAGGCGCGGGAGGTGAGCGTGAGCTTTTCGGCTTGCTCGGTCATCGCGCCCACGATGCGGGGGTGACAGTGTCCTTGGTTCACGGCACTGTACGCGCTCAGGAAATCGTAATACCGTTTGCCCTCGATGTCCCAACAGTGGACGCCATCGGCTTTGTCCAGCACCACCGGCAGGGGGTGGTAGTTGTGGGCGCCGTAGCGGTTCTCCATGTCCATGGCCTCGGCGGAGGAGGCGGGGCGGTGGGTCGGGTTTCCGGTCATGTCTCCAAAAATACGGCTCAGCGGAGGGACGGAAGTCGCAGGGCGTCAGTGCCTGCGCGGAGGAGCAACGTGCCGCGGACGCCAGCAGGCCGTGGCAGGGGATGGGTGCCCGGTTCGATCATGGGTTGGCCAATGAGGCGCCCATCGGCGGTGTAGAGTTCTCCTTGAATGGCATCCGGGTGGTCGCTGTGGAGGAGCCAATGGTCGGGGCGGGAGCGGCGCAACGCGATGGCGGGCGCGCTGGGGACCTCTACATCGATGGCGGGCACCTCGGTCAGGTCCAGTCCGCATCCTGCGATGGCCTCGGGGGCTTCGGTCGGGGGCAACGGACCGGCGTGGAACCCGCCTTCTCCGTCGGCGGTCCAGCGCTCCCATTCGGCGTCGTCCACCGGGAGCCAGTTGTTCAAGTCGAAGGCGATGGGGCCGTTGTATCCGCCCGGCACCTTGGCGGCGATGAGGCCGCCCTGTCCGTCGTCGTCTCCGACAGCAGCGGGGGAGAGGCCCCAAGCGAGCGGTTGGCCAGCGACGCACAAGTCGGGGACGGGGCCACTGCCGCTCATGAGTTCCGTGCAGCCGGGCCGCACGAAGTAGGCGTAGTCGCCGTAGTCGGGCCACTCGCCCCACACCCGGGCGAGGCCGTCGGGTTGGATGCCGACGGCGGTGTATTCCTCGCAGGCGATGGCGCGGGGCAGTTGCACGCCATGGTCCACTGAGAGCCTGGCGAGGAAGGTCAACAGCCGGCCGCGGCGGTCCGGATCGTCGAAGTGGGTGTCGGTGATCGTGTTGGAGAGGTGGGGCAGTTCGAGGAAATCACCGTGGCGGACGTCCACGTCTTCATCGTAAGGATTTTCGAGGGCCTCGTCGCTGTAGACCGTGCCGTTGCCTGCGGCGAAGTAGCCGCCACCGAGGACGGCCATGCCCGCCGAGATGCCGCCGATGGCACCGCCCCGGGCCACGAGTGCGTGGAGTCCGTCCTCGACGGGGGTGCCTTGCCAGTAGTCCACGTAGTTGCTCTGGTCGCCGCCGGCGAGCCAGACGGCTTCGGCTTCGGCGATGCGCTGGACGACATAGTCGGCAGAGGCGGCCGAGGGAGCCGTGAATTTGATGGTCTCCACGCTGGCCACATTGACTCCGAGCTCCTCGTAGAAGTAGTCCTGATACCCGTCTGATCCGCTCACCCGGAGAATGAGCACATCGCCGCCGCCAGCCCGCTGGAGGAACCACTGCATGGCGGGGTCGACTTCCCCGGCACCGCCTGACAATACGATGCCTCCAAGCGGTGTGGCCTCCGTGTCCGTGTCCGATCCGAGCCGCCATGTTTGGATGGCTTGCGCGTTCAACAGGACGGGGCTCAGGGCCAGCCATGTGGTCACGAGACAGGCGAGGAGGGGAGAGGTTGGGCAGCCGGACATGCCCCAAAAATCGCCATCGGCGAGGATTGGCCCTGTCGTACGCTATTTTTGCACCGCGAAAACGCACACAATCAACCTTCAAGGACATGGCCACCAACCGCACGTTCACCATGATCAAGCCCGACGCCACCGGCGCCGGCAACACTGGAAAGATCATCGACCGCATCATCGAAGCTGGATTCACCATCAAGGCGATGAAGTGGACCCAACTCAGCCTCGAAGACGCCCAGGCGTTCTACGCCGTGCACAGCGAGCGTCCCTTCTTCGGTGAGCTCACCGAGTACATGAGCAGTGGCCCCATCGTGGCCGCCATCCTCGAAAAGGACAATGCAGTGGCCGATTTCCGCACGCTGATCGGGGCCACCAACCCGGCCGAAGCTGCCCCCGGCACCATCCGTGCGGACTTCGCGGAGAGCATCGCCGCCAATGCCGTCCATGGCAGCGACAGCGATGAGAATGCCGCCATCGAAGGCGCGTTCTACTTCAGCGCCCGCGAGCTCGCTTGATTCCCTCGCCCCGACGGGGCGTGTAGAAAGGACACGACTTGACCGCGCCCTGTGGTCAGGCGTACTTTCGCGCACCCCTTTACGGGCACCAACACCTTACTGACCATGGAAAAGATCAAGGTCCACAACCCCGTCGTCGAGCTCGACGGCGATGAGATGACCCGCATCATCTGGCAATTCATCAAGGACCGGCTCATTCTGCCGTACCTCGACATCGAGTTGCTCTACTACGACCTCGGCATCGAGAAGCGCGACGAGACCGACGACCAGATCACGGTCGACGCCGCTGAAGCGATCAAGAAGCACAATGTCGGCATCAAGTGCGCCACCATCACGCCGGATGAGCAGCGCGTGGAGGAGTTCGGCCTGAAGAAGATGTGGCGCAGCCCCAACGGGACGCTCCGCAACATCATCGGCGGCACCGTGTTCCGCGAGCCCATCATCATGAAGAACGTCCCGCGCCTGGTGCCGGGTTGGACCCAGCCGATTTGCATCGGCCGTCACGCCTTCGGTGACCAGTACAAGGCGACCGACACGGTGATCCAGGGCAAGGGCAAGCTGACCATGACCTTCACGCCGGAGGACGGCGGTGAGGCCACCGAATGGGAGGTCTTCAACTTCGAAGGTGGAGGCGTCGCCATGAGCATGTACAACACGGACGAGAGCATCTACGGCTTTGCCCGCAGCTGCATGAACCGCGCCCTCGACAAGGGATGGCCGTTGTACATGTCCACGAAGAACACCATCCTCAAGGCCTACGACGGCCGCTTCAAGGACATCTTCCAGGAGGTGTTCGACAACGAGTTCAAGGACCGGTTTGAGGCCGCAGGCATCACCTACGAGCACCGCCTGATCGACGACATGGTCGCTGCGGCCATGAAGTGGAACGGGGGCTTTGTCTGGGCGTGCAAGAACTACGATGGCGACGTGCAGTCCGACACCGTGGCGCAAGGCTTCGGTTCCCTCGGTCTGATGACGTCCACTCTCGTGACGCCCGACGGCAAGACCATGGAGGCCGAGGCCGCCCACGGTACCGTCACCCGCCACTACCGCCAGCACCAGCAAGGCAAGAAGACGTCCACCAACCCCATTGCGAGCATCTTCGCTTGGACCCGTGGCCTCGACTTCCGCGGCAAGCTGGACGGCAACGACGCCCTGCGCAACTTCGCCCAGACCTTGGAGCAGGTGTGCATCGACGTCGTGGAAAGTGGCCGCATGACCAAAGACCTCGCCCTGCTCATCCACAAGAAGGAGATGACGGACGACCATTGGCTCACCACCGAGGAATTCCTCGACGCCATCGACGGCGAACTGAAGGCCCGCATGGCCTGAGGCACAACGTCAGCAAATCCAACAGAAAAGGGGCCGCGAGGCCCCTTTTTGTGTTTCGGTCCAGCGCTGGAATCACGCGGTTTGAAGCCCGCGCAGGCACCCGATGAGGACGTCGAACTCGGCGCTCAGGGTGTGCCAGGTGGCCTTGTCTTCGACGGACAGTTGGCGCAGGCTGGTTTCGAGGCTGGTTGCCCCCCATTGGGTCAGAGAGGGTCCGATGCCTTGCCGCGCATTGGACAGGCCTTGGGCATCTCCGGCTTCCACCGCTGCAGCGAGCGCGGCTTTGGCTTCCTCCACAGCCCGGATGGAGACGTCGAGAAACCCGGCCCATTCTTCCATGGAATCGCCGAAGAGGCTGCGAAAGAAGTCGGCAGAAAACTCAGCGCGCGTGGTGCTCATGGAGGTGGCGTTTGAGGAAGGTTTCCAGCTGATCTGGCGTGATGGGCTTGGTGATCACCCCGGCGAAGCCGAGGTCGAGGAATTTCTGCCGGTCCTCCTCACCAGCATGCGCGGTGAAGGCATGGGTGGGGGGAATGGAACGGCCCGATTCACGCATCCGCCGCAAGGTCTCGATGCCATCGATTTCGGGCATCTGGATGTCCATCAGCACGAGGTCGAATTCGGTGGATTCGAACAGCTCGAGCGCTTCTTTGCCTGAAGAGGCGATGGTCAGGTTCAACCCCCAGGGCTTGCACATGGCCCGCATCACCATCTGGTTGGGCAGCATGTCCTCGACGTAGAGCATGTTGAGCGGGGAAATGTCCACGTCCACGGGCACCTCCGATGAAGCTGGGGTATCGCTCCGGGAGTCCAGGGGCAGGTCCAGACTGAAGCTGAAGGTGGATCCTTCGCCGAGTTTGGATGCGATGTGCAGTTCGGATTCCATCAGGTCGAGAATGCGGACCACGATGCCCAATCCCAATCCCGTGCCGCCGAAGCGCCGTGCAATGCCGGTGTGGGCCTGTTGGAAGGCGTCCAAAATACGCTGTTGGTCTTCTTCGCTGATGCCGATGCCGGAGTCCTGCACCGTCCACTTCATGTGAAGCCGGTCCCCATGGACCTCGGCGTGGACGCGGAGTTGGACCTGGCCGCTTTCGGTGAATTTGAACGCGTTGGACAGCAGGTTTGCGACCACTTGTTGCAGGCGGGTGGTGTCGACCATGACACGCAGTCCGTCGCAACCTTCGGCTGTTTTGATGAACTCCACATTGTCCCGGCGTTGTCCGGAATCCAGGCGGGCGATGTCGTCGATGAAGGTGTCGATTTGTACACTCTGTGGGTCGAGTTGGAGCTTGCCAGCCTCGGCCTTGGAGAAATCGAGCAGGTCGTCCACCAGGGCGAGAAGGTGGCGGGAGGAGGTCCGGATGTTGGTGGCGAAATCGCCGTGTTCGTCCTCCCGGTGCCCGCGGTTCAGCAAGTCGGCCAACACGATGATGCTGTGCAGCGGCGTCCGGATCTCGTGGCTGATGGTGGCGAGGAACTCGTCCTTGGCCTGAAGGGCTTGCTCCAATTCGTTTTGAATCGCCTTGAGTTCGGAGACGTTGAACCCATACGTCAGGAGGTAGGGCACTTTTTGCGCCCCCTCCTGAACGGTGAATTGGTACCGGCCAATGAGGTAATTCTCGAATGTCCCATCCACGGCGAATTGGCGTTCGCGCATGGGGACTTCTTCCCCGGCGTAGCCCAAACGGTCGAGCTCCATGGAGTCCTCGACCCAAGGGGCATCGAACACATCCTTTTCGCGCTGGCCGAGCAAGGTGTCCTTGGGCAGGCCCAAGACGCGGCTGGCTTCATCGTTGACAAACGTGAACTGCAGGTCCGCGTTTTTGAGGCTCACCATCAGGGGCAATCCGTCGAGGATGCTCTCGTACAAAGAGCGTTGCCGCTCGATTTCAGAGGCCATCTGCTTGGATGCCGTGATGTCCCGGATGAAGCTGGAGAAGATGACTTCGCCTTCGATTTCGACGTGGGTGATGAAGAGTTCGATGTCGAAGACCTCCCCGTTTCGCCGCAGGGCCTGGGTCTCGAACAGCTTGTCCAGGACGGGGCCATGGCCCGTGGCGTGGTAGTGGTCCATTCCTTTGGCATGGCCTTCCCGGTGCACTTGGGGAATGATGAGTTCTTGCAGCGTTTTGCCGATGGCTTCCTCGCGGGTCCAGCCGAAAATCTGCTCGGCTTTGCGGTTCCATTCGACAATGCGCGATTGTCCGTCGGCCAGCACGGTAGCGTCCAGGGCAGAGTGGATGACGCTGCCGAAGAGGTTGCGGCTGTCCTGCAGTTCCCGCAGGGTTTTGCGGAGGTCCTTGGTCTGGCGGGCAATCTCCTCCTCCATGCCTCGGGTGAGGGTCTCGTTGGTCTCCCTTTGGACAGACAGGCCTTGGCGCAAGCGCTCCAAGGCGAGGTTCAATGCACGCACTTCATGGATGCGGGCGGCATCGTCCACAGGGGTATCGAGGTCGCCGGACCGGATGCGTTCTGCGGTGGCGCGGAGGGTCTGGAGTGGGCCGGACACGCGGAACCGCAAGAAGAGGTACAGCACCAAAATCGCCACGAACACGCCTGCGAGACCGGCGTACAACGGGGTATTGAGCTTCGATACCTCTTGGTCGAGGAAGGCGTCCGACCCGCGCACCACCACCACGCCCGCACCAAACGGGGTGTCGAAGGAAGCCCGAACAAACAGATCGTCTTCGGTCTGCGCCATCAGTTGGCCATGGGTGATGCCATCGGGGAAGCTCACCACATTGGTGTCCCCCTCGAAGTAGTAGGCGCCGTATTCGATGCTGGGACGGTTCCGGAGCAAGCCAAACGAGCGCTTGGCCGATTGGAGGTCGTTTTTGGCAAAAGCGATGTCCACAGCTTGCGCCACCGTCTCCGCGATGACCTGCATCTCCTCCCGTTGAAATTGGCGCAGGGCCTGATTCTGTTGCGTCGGCACGTAGATGCCGGCGACAAACATCAGCCCGAGGGCCATCAACAGGAATGGCCCCCAGATGCGGGCCACCAGGGAGTTGGGGATCCTCATTGGATCTTCAGCCGCAGCGCTGTGGGAGGTTGTTCGGTGTGCAGGATGCCAATGGCACCGGGATGCTGTTCGACATACTCGATGACCTTGGCCTCATTGTCCACAAACACCGGGGCATTGGCCCGGCCTTGGAAGACGAGGGACAGCCAGTGCTTCTGGTAGTCAAAACCGTCTGTATCCAATGCCCACAGGGCAGTCTGTTCGAAGGAGTCGCTCCCACTCGCGGGCAGGACCACAATCACGGATTGGCCGTTCGGCCACTGCGAACGGTCTCCCACAAAGACCGCTTTCAGCTGGTTTTCGGTCCAGTTGAGCTGCCCCGGGGAGTTCGCGATGGGCGTCACCTCTTGCGCGCGCAAGCCCGCAGGGAGGAGAAGCAACAGAAGAAGAATCCAATCGCGCATTAGAACAAGCAATATGCGATTCGGAATTTCAACTCCCACTTGTCATCGGCGGGGATCTCCAAGCCGTCCTGACCCGTGTAGCGCTCCACCTGGATTTGCGATTTGACCAGGGGGCTGAATTCATGCTGCCAACCCAGGCCGAATTTGGCGAGCTGGTTGGACTTGATGTGCAAGTCGCGGTCTTCGTAGTTGCTCAAGTCCATCAATCCGTAAAGACGTCCGCGCTTGCCCACCTTGTGGCCGGCATAGAGGAAAAACGTAGTGTTGTTGGATGTGCCTAGGGAGTCGAGTCCGCTGACCATGTCGGGGTCGTTGCCGTCGTTGAGTCCCGTGCGGTTGAGTGTGGTCTCGAGGAGCATTTCCCATTTGCCCTTGTTGCGGTAAACGCTGAAGCAATACAGCTCGAAGTCGAGGTCCACTGGGTAGTAGCCGATCTCGCCCATGCTGTAGTGGAAAGGGCCGCTGTGACCCGCGTGGGCACCCACGCTGTTGCCGTAGATGATGTCGCGATAGGCACTCAGGCTGATGCGGGTCCGCTTTTCTGGCTTGATGTGCACGGCTGCCGTCACCGACTTCTGGGCCGAACCATCCGTGACATCGTTGGAGCTCATGCCGTTGCCCACAACGAGGTCATATCCAAACTTGAGCTTGCCGATGTTCTGTCCTTGCAGGCGAAGTCCGAGCGTGTGGATGGGCACACTGGTACCGAAGGAACGCGGCCGGTCAATCACTGGGAAGAACAGCCGTCCGTGGTGGTAGACGTCGTTCCAGTAGTTCACGGGCGTGTGCATCTTGCCGACGATGACACTCAGCCATTCCCGGTACTCGTACTTCAGTCGGGCGCGCTCCAGGCTGACCTTGTAGTCGGTAGCGGAGTGGCCGTGGCTGTTGACTGGCCCCACCACCGTCTCGCTCAGAAAGGAGAACCGCGGTGAGATCGTGCTCTGCACGAAGAGGTCGTGCTCGCCAAGGCTAAAGTCGGTGTAAAAGTCATCCTCCTCGGTTTCCAATGTGCTGGTCACGTGTCCGTAGAGGTAGAACTGGGTGGAGGGTTTGTCCTGTCCCCAGGCCGTGCCCGAAACCATGGCAGCGGCCAAGGCCAGCCACCAAACGCAAGCTTGATTCATGCTCATAAAATTACGCGTGGGTCCTGTGGGAATGTTCCGGTGTTCGCCTTCGGTGTCCACAAGGGCTTGAAGCAGACGGTGAAGGTGTGCGATGACGAATGTTATGCCCGAAAGATGACAAATGTCATTTCCTCGCCCAGCCACCTGCGATATTTTGGCGCCCGCTCATGTCGAAAGAACGACCCTCATCTTGGAAATCCGTGGCCCTCGGGGCCTTGCTCGGCACAGCCGCGTTTTACGGTGTCCTGGCTGTGCTCCGCGCAGGTTCCATGGAAGAGGCGGCCCTTCCAACGGCCTTCCAGACCTTGGGCATCTACCTGTTTTTCTTCGCGGTGATGTGGCTGTCCAAACGCCCATTGTCCAAGATGTCGGCCTGACGCCGCCATCCCGAACCTCCTTCTTCAAATGCCGGCCCCGCGAGGGCCGTTTTCATTTCCCGGACGTCGTGGGCACGCTCCGGTTGAACGGCAAGCCCATCTGGTACTTCAGGTTGTCGCTCTGCGCCGGGTCGGTGATGTCCAGCCCGTAGACCACGTCGGCGGTGTCGCCGTAGACAAAGGTCCCGAACACGCGGTCCCACAGGCTCAGCACGTTGCCGTAGTTGCGGTCCGTCCAGGGCACCTCGTGGTGGTGGTGGAACTTGTGCATGTTGGGGGTGACCACCAGCCAGCTCAGCGCCTTGTCCACCGCCAGCGGCAGGGCCACGTTGCTGTGGTTCCAGTAGGTGAAGAAGACGGTCACGATGCGGTAGAACCCGTAGAACGCCACGGGCGCCCCTGTCACGATCACGCCGATCAGCGCGAAGGTCTCGCGGCAGACGAAGTCGATGGGGTGGTGGCGCGTTCCGGTCGTCACGTCCACGTGGGTGTCGCTGTGGTGCACCATGTGCAGCCGCCACATCCATTTCCAGTTGTGCAGCAGGTAGTGGACGGTGTACTGGGCAATGAGGTCCAGCGTCATCACCGTCACCAGCAGCTGCAGCCAAAGCGGCATGGTCACCCAGTGCAGCAGGCCGAATTCGGTCGCCGCCGTCCATTCGAACAGCCCCACGGCCGCCGCCCCGAAGGCCACGTTGATCGCCATGGTGGTGGCCAGGAAGGTGAGGTTGGTCCGGGTGTGCGCCCAGCTGCGGAAGCCTCCGCTGAACAGGGGCCGCACGGACTCCACGATGAGGTTGGCCGACATGCACAGGACGATCCACCCCAGCTTCTGCCAGGCCGGCATCGCCTCGAACATCGAAAGGAACTGCTCCAGCGTCATGCCCGGAATCTACGCCACCGCGCCGCACACCCGCTCCCCGCGGTCCACCGCCCCCTCAATCCTTTACGCACCGCACGGAGAGACCGTAACGAGTGGACCAGTAGTACCGCTCGATGGTGGTGTCGCTGTCGAGATCCCGGATCCACGATGAGTTTTCATCGAATGGGGTGCTCGTCCACATGAAGGAGTCCGATGTGCCGGCGTAATAGCCGCCATTGTTGTCCCGGGCTACGACTGGATAGGCATTGAACTCAGAGGAATTGTTGCCATTCAAAGACGGAGAATCAGCAGGCGATGCTTTCAAAGCTTGGCCCTCATTGGAGCCTCTCTCACCACTCGCTTCTACTTCGGAGAGGGGCATGCCCAATTCCAATTCGAGGGTTTTCCATTCAGAATCAGTGGGGATATGCCATCCAGAAGGACAGAGCCCTCGGGTGTCCGCAACGGCAGCCCAATTGTAGAGACGTCCCCGACTTGGTAGGTTGGAATCGTCATTGTTCCGCACAGCCTGAGCACCGGATGTGGTGCTGGACCATTCTCCATCGCTCAGGTTGCCTTCAAGCAGATCCCCATTGGCATATCGCTCTGTCTGGAGGTTTTCGGCAAACCAGCATTGGTCGCCTAGTTCGACGATGTCGTAATCGTAGCCGTGGTAGGTGACGACATCTTCCCCGGAACAAGGGCTTGACTGGTCTGAGGTTGAAGTGCCGTTGCAGTCAGCGAGCAGGCTGTCGAGCTCGGCGTTTTCGGCCAAGAGAATTTGGTAGCCTTCGGCGAGCTCTTGGAGGTTCATTAGCGTGCACTCGGCGTCAGGCGCGACAACAGGCGGCGTGATCACACAGGTCTGCGCATCCGCATCCCAATGCATGCCTTCCCCACAGCACCCTGGCCCCGGACAGCAGGAGTAGTCGCATGCCTCGACCTCACACTGTGCATCCGCATTGTAATTGCAAGCGGTGGGATCCGTGCATCCGTCCACCTCGAGCTCGTCACACACGCCGTCTCCGTCGGTGTCCATCAAGCACACACCTTCGCAATCGTAATACTCCGTTGCGTAAGAGCACGAACCGTCGTCGTCACAAGCTCCAGCATCGTAGTTGCATGCTTCTGAATCGGTGCATGCCAAATACCCATTC
>CALBSW010000119.1 GCA_937967465.1 uncultured Flavobacteriales bacterium | reverse complement strand
GCAGGTAGTCCATGCGGTCCATGTCGAGCTGGCTGGAGACGAGGTCGTGCAGGAATCCCTTGGGGTGGTGGTCATTGAAGATCTCGATGGCCGTATCCAGCTTGCCGTGGAACGCCTCGTTGAGGCGCGTCATGATCAACGTGCTGATCTCCTCGTGGTGGACGCCGCGAACCAGGGTGTGCTCCAGGGCATGGCTGAAGGGGCCGTGGCCGACGTCGTGAAGGAGGATGGCGAGGCAGGCCCCGCGGTATTCGTCTTCGGTGATCACGACGCCCTTTTCCCGCAGCGAGTCGAGGGCTTCCTGCATCAGGTGCATGGCGCCCAGGGCGTGGTGAAACCGGTTGTGGACGGCGCCGGGGTAGACGAGGTGGCTGAGGCCCAATTGGCTGATGCGCCGCAGGCGCTGCACCCATGGGTGGTCCAGGATCTCGGTGAAGTCCGCGTGGCGGAGT
This sequence comes from uncultured Flavobacteriales bacterium, assembly GCA_937967465.1. Classification (GTDB taxonomy): domain Bacteria; phylum Bacteroidota; class Bacteroidia; order Flavobacteriales_D; family Sanyastnellaceae; genus UBA8752. Next base: position 38,930 of record CALBSW010000119.1, on the reverse strand, counting down.
TGGATGAACCCGTAGACCGGGTCGTTCAGCAGCTTGGGTCGTGCGGCCATGGGGCGAAAATTGGCGCGTTTCTTTGCACGGGCGCCACCGTCGTAAAATAATTGCGACGAATTGCCCTTGAAGGAAACATGACGCGCACCTCCCACATCCTTTGGGCCGACGATGAGATCGACCTGCTCAAGCCGCACATTCTCTTTCTCGAACGGAAGGGCTACGAGGTGACCGGCTTCACCGATGGGGGTTCCCTGCTGGAAGCGCTGGAGGAGGACCGCATCGTGGACGTGGTCTTTCTGGACGAAAACATGCCGGGCTTGACGGGCTTGGAAACCTTGCAACGCATCAAAGAACGCCGGCCCCACCTGCCTTGTGTGATGATCACCAAGAGTGAGGAAGAGCACATCATGGAGGAGGCCATCGGATCCAAGATGGCGGACTACCTCATCAAGCCGTTGAATCCGAGTCAGATTCTCCTGTCCCTCAAAAAGATCCTGGACGAGAAGCGCCTCGTCGGGGAGAAGGCGATGAGCGACTACCAGCGGGAATTCCGGGAGCTGAGCATGCGGCTGATGGACCGGCTCGGCCGCGAGGATTGGGAAGACATCCACAAACGGCTGGTGCACTGGGACCTGGAACTGACCGCGTCGGGAGACGCCGGCATGGCCGAGGTCCTGCGCATGCAGAAGCAGGATGCCGGCCGGCAATTCGCGCGGTTCGTGACCGACCAATACGGCGGCTGGCTCGCAGACCTGGACCGCTGTGACGACCCGGAGGAACCCCTGTTGGCCCCGAAGGTCTTGGCAGATTCGGTCAAGCCTCTCTTGGACGCGGGGCGGAAGACCTTGCTGGTCGTCATCGACAATTTCCGCTATGACCAATGGCGGGTGCTGGCCCCGTTGCTGAACGAGCGCTGGCAGGTGAATTCCGAACGGATGCACTGGAGCTTCCTGCCGACGGCCACCCAATATGCCCGGAACGCCATGTTTGCCGGCATGACCCCGGCGCGCATCGCCGAGGTGCATCCCCAGTGGTGGAAAGACGAGCAGGCCCAAGGCTCGAAGAATGCCCACGAAGCCGACCTCCTTGGGGCGCAATTGGACCGTTGGGGGTTCGCCGGCGATTGGGGCTACCACAAAATCACCGACCTCCAGGCGGGCAAGAAATTGTTGGAGGACTTCCACCAATGGAAGGACCGGGACTTCACGGCCGTGGTCTTCAACTTCGTCGACATGCTGAGCCATGCCCGCACGGAAAGCGAGATCATCAAGGAGCTCGCGGAAGACGAGGCGGCCTACCGGTCCCTCACCCAGAGCTGGTTTGAGCACAGTCCCCTTCGCGAGTTGCTCGATCGGGCCTCCGACGCGGGATTTGAATTGGTCCTCACCACCGACCATGGCACGGTCCAAGTGGCCGACCCGGTCAAGGTCCAAGGCGAAAAGGAGGTCACGGACAACCCCCGCTACAAGACCGGACGGAACCTGCGCCACGGCGACGACGTCTTCGCGGTGGACCGTCCAGAAGCCTTCGGGTTGCCGAAGTCACACCTGTCCAGCCGGTACATTTTCGCCACCGAGCGGGACTTCATGGTCTACCCCAACAACTTCAACCGGTTTGTCCGTTACCTCGATGGCACCTTCCAGCACGGTGGGATTTCCATGGAGGAAATGCTGGTTCCCCTCGTCCACCTCGTCCCCCGATGAGCGATGTGAGCCTCCGTTGCATCTGGCGTTCCGCGCCATATGACCTGAAAGGGTTGACCAACGTGGTGTCCGACCTCGAGGCCTGCTTGGAGTGGGGCGATGTCGTGGCCCTGCAGGCACCCATGGGGACGGGAAAGACGACGTTGGTGTCGGCCATGGCCCGGCATTTCAACGCCCTCGATGCGGCGTCCAGTCCAACGTTTGCCTTGTGCCAGAGTTACCCCATTCCGGTGGAAGCAGAAGGGCCCAAGCGGGTCATTCGCCACCTCGACTTGTACCGCATTGAGCACCCTTCGGAACTGCATGGACTCGGTTGGGAAGAACTCATGGACGACGCCGATGCCTTGACGTTTGTCGAATGGCCGGAACGTGCAGCGGATCATTTTCCGGTGGACGCCTTGCTCTTGCGCATCGAGCAACTCCCTGATGACCTTCGCCTCGCCTCGCTCTGGCAACGGGAATCCGATTAAATTCCAACTTCAACCGCCCCCAACGTGGAAACCAAGGAACGCATCCGCCAGCTGGCCTTCCAAGCTGCCCTTTCTCCCCAGGAGAAAGCCCTCAAGTTGCCCACCAGTGACCAGAGCCTGCGCATCGGCATTCCGAAGGAAGTCGTGTTGCAGGAGCGCCGCGTGGCATTGGATCCCGATGCAGTGGGTGTTCTCGTGGCCCACGGCCATGAAGTGGTGGTCGAGACCGGTGCCGGCATCCACGCGCAATTCTCGGACGCCGATTACAGCGAAGCTGGGGCGCGGATTGCACCGGATGCGGCGTCCGTCTACGCCAACGACATCATTCTGAAGGTGGCTCCGCCGCAAGAGGCGGAGCTGGAGCACATGCGGGACCGCCAGACGATTTTCAGCGGCCTGCAACTCGCCACCCACCCCGAGCGGACCATCGAAAAGATGATGGAGCGCAAGATGACGGCGGTGGCATGGGATTTCATGCAGGATCGGACGGGCATTTTCCCGCTGGTCCGCGCCATGGGAGAGATTGCCGGCACCACGAGCATTTTGGTTGCGGGCGAGTACTTGGCTCATCCCGAGTATGGCAACGGCTCCATGATGGGCGGCATGACCGGTGTGGCCCCGACCGAGGTGGTCATCATCGGGGCGGGAACGGTGGGTGAATTCGCCACCCGGGCCGCCATCGGCCTCGGGGCCTCCGTACGCGTTTTTGACGCCAGTCCGTATCGCCTTCGCCGCTTGCGGGGTGAAATCGGAGGTCAATTGTGGACCAGCACCTTTCACCCCAAGATTCTGCGCGAGTCCTTGGCCAACGCCAACGTGGCCATCGGCGCCGTGCGTCCCCAGCATGGCCGCACCCCGATGATCGTGACGGAATCCATGGTACAAGGCATGCGGGAGGGGTCCATTGTGGTGGATGTCAGCATCGACAGCGGAGGATGTTTTGAGACATCGCGCCTGACCAACCATCAAGACCCTGTCTTCGTCGAGCACGGTGTGACCCATTACGGTGTGGCCAACATCCCGAGCCGCGTTCCCCGGACCGCCACCATGGCATTGTCCAACCAGCTTGGTCCCCTGCTCCAGAAGGTGGGCCAATACGGCGGCATCACAGCCGGTCTGGAGCACAGTCCCATGATCCGAAGCGGCTTGTATCTCTTCCGGGGCAACGTGGTCAACCAGGACCTGGCCGAAGCGTTCGACTGGCCCTACAAGGACTTGCGGTTGCTGATTGCGGCGTACGAGTGAGGGTCAGCCCCCGACGCGCTTGCGGATTTCGTGCAATTTGAGGAGGGCCTCCACGGGCGTCAGCTGGTCAATGTCCAGGCCAAGCAAGTCTTCCTTGATGTCCTGCAGCACAGGATCATCGAGCTGAAAAAAGCTCATTTGGAGCCCATCTTCCTGAACCGTTGACCCCTGGTTGGGCGCGCTGTCTCCGCGGCCACCCCCTTCGGATTCGAGTCCTTCCAGCACTTCTTCCGCGCGCCGGACGAGGCTCCCGGGCATGCCCGCCAGCTTGGCCACATGGATGCCGAAACTGTGCTCGCTGCCACCAGGTACGAGCTTCCGGAGGAAGACCACCTTGCCGTCCTGCTGGCGCACGCTCACGTTGGCATTGTGGATGCGCGGGAAGCGCTCTGCCATGCGGTTGAGTTCGTGGTAATGCGTGGCGAACAGGGTCTTGGCCCGGCACGCCTTGTGCTCATGCAGGAATTCGGCGATGGCCCAGGCGATGCTGATGCCGTCGTAGGTGCTCGTGCCCCGGCCAATCTCGTCCAGCAGGACCAGCGAGCGGTCGGACAGGTTGTGGAGAATGGACGCCGTCTCATTCATCTCCACCATGAAGGTGGATTCGCCGGCACTGAGGTTGTCGGACGCACCGACGCGGGTGAAGACTTTGTCGACGAGGCCCATCCGCACGGAGCGCGCGGGGACGTAGCTGCCCATTTGCGCCATCAGGGCGATGAGGGCGGTCTGTCTGAGCAGAGCGCTCTTTCCGGACATGTTCGGACCGGTGATCATCAGGATTTGCCGGTGGTCGCGATCGAGTGCCACATCGTTGGCGACGTAGGACTCTCCCTCAGGGAGGCAACGCTCGATGACGGGGTGCCGGCCGCCGACGATTTCCAGTTCATGGCCCTCCACCAGGACGGGGCGGGTGTAGCCGTGATCCTCCGCGACTTCGGCAAAACCGAGCAACAGGTCCAAGCCCGCGACCGCCCGCGCCGTGGCCTGCAACAAAGGCAAGTGGGGATGAAGGGCCGTGACCAGCTTGTGATAGGCTTCGCGTTCGACGATGTCCAGGCGTTCCTCTGCATCCAGGATGCGGTGCTCGAGTTCCTTGAGCTCCGGGGTGATGTAGCGTTCGGCCTGCGTCAGGGTCTGCTTCCGGATCCACTCCTCCGGCACCTTGTCCTTGTGGGCATGCCGCACCTCGAGATAGTACCCGAAGACGTTGTTGAAGGCGATCTTCAGCGAGGTGATGCCCGTGGCCTCGGCCTCGCGTTCCCGGATGCCGTCGAGTTTGGCTTTTCCGTTGTCCCGCAGGTCGCGCAATTCGTCGAGCTCTTTCACGACACCGGATGCGATGGTCGCGCCCTTGCCCAAGACGCCGGGCGGGTCTTCGGTGAGTTCGGTCCTCAGCTGGGCCAGGGCCGCATCGGAGGGGTCCAGCCGGCCGGCCCACCGGCCAATGACTGGGTCGTCCGAGCTGTCGACCATGAGGCGCAAGGCTTCCACTGCGGTGAGGGCCCTGCGAAGCCGGTCGAGTTCGGCTGGAGAAATCTTGACGGCAGCAGCCTTGGCCAGCAACCGTTCGAGGTCGCCGATGCGCTCCAGTTCCGCGATGAGGTCGGCGCGCATCTCGGGCTGGGCGAGGAAGGCGGCCACCGCCTCGTGGCGCTTGGTGACGGCGGCTTCGTCGTTGAGCGGCTGGGCGATCCAGCGGCGGAGCATCCGGGCGCCCATGGGGGTGGCGGAACGGTCCAGGATGTCGACGAGGGCAGTGCCTTCCGGGTGGGTGGGTACCAGCAGCTCGAGGTTGCGGATGGTGAATCCGTCCATCGCCACGTTCCGGCCCCATTCGATGCGGCCCAAGGATGCGATGTGGCCGAGGCGGTCGTGTTTGGTGGTGCCGACATAGTGCAGCGCTGCGCCGGCGGCGATGACCGCGAGGGGCTGGCCTTCCAGCCCGAATCCCTTGACCCCTTTGGTCCCGAAATGCCGTTCCAAGGTCTCTCGGGCGAAGTCCGATTGCCACACCCAGTCGTCCAGTGGGAAGCGGTACCCCGTGAGGTCCAGGGACTCCGGCTCGCCATGGCGCAGGTGCAGGGTCTCCTTGGGGCGGAAGGTGCGCAGCAGAGGGGCGATGTCCTCCGGTGCCCCTTCCGCGGCGAGGAATTCTCCGGTGGAGACGTCGAGGAAGGCGACCCCGGCGCGTTTCCGCTTGGCTTTCCCACGGCCCTCCTCCACAACGTGGACTGCGGCGAGCCAGTTGTTTTCTCGTGCATCGAGCACCTGGTCGTTGAGGGCGACGCCCGGGGTCACCATTTCAGTCACCCCGCGCTTGACGATGGTCTTGGTCGTCTTGGGGTCCTCGAGCTGGTCGCACACCGCGACACGGTGCCCTGCCCGGACCAGTTTGGGCAGGTAGTTCTCCAGGGCGTGGTGCGGGAATCCGGCGAGTTCCACTTCGGCGGCAGCGCCGTTTTTCCGCGCCGTCAAGACGATGTTCAACACCTTGGCCGCCTTCACGGCGTCCTGTCCGAACGTCTCATAGAAATCGCCCACACGGAAGAGCAGGAGGGCGTCGGGATGTTGTGCCTTGACCTTGTTGTACTGGGCCATCAAGGGAGTCTCCTTGACCCCCTTCGCGGATGATCGTTTGCCCTTGGCGCCGGCCATGGGCTCAGGAGGCGACCTTCAGTTGGCCTTTGTCGCTGGCGTCAAAACGCTCGCGTGCGTAATCGGCGGTAACCCGCAGTTCCTCCACACCTTCCTTGCCCGGCAATTCGAACATGGCGTCGCTGAGGACGGCCTCGCAAATGCTGCGCAGTCCGCGCGCTCCCAGCTTGTATTCCACGGCTTTTTCGACGATGAAGTCCAAGGCGTCCGCATCGAAGCGAAGTTGGATGTTGTCGATCTCGAACAGGCGCTCGTATTGCTTGATGAGGGCGTTTTTCGGCTCGGTCAGGATCCGGCGCAAGGCGTGGGGATCGAGTGGGTCGAGGTGGGTCAGGACCGGGAAGCGGCCGATCAGCTCAGGAATGAGACCAAAGCTGCGCAGGTCGGCCGGTGCAATGGCGGAGAGGAGGGTCTCGGGTCGGTCGTCGCCGCCCGTGTTGAAGCCGATGCTGGATGTGGCGATCCGGCGCTCGATGTGCTGCTCGATGCCGCTGAACGCTCCCCCACAGATGAACAGGATGTTCTGGGTGTTGATGGTGATCAGCTTCTGCTCCGGGTGCTTCCGGCCGCCTTGTGGCGGGACGTTCACCTCAGCGCCCTCGAGGAGCTTGAGCAAGGCTTGCTGGACCCCTTCTCCACTGACGTCGCGGGTGATGGAGGGGTTGTCACTCTTGCGCGCAATCTTGTCGATTTCATCGATGAAGACAATGCCGCGCTGGGCCTTGGTGACGTCGTAGTCGGCCGATTGCAGCAGGCGCGACAACACGCTCTCCACATCCTCTCCGACGTAGCCGGCCTCGGTGAGGATGGTGGCGTCCGCAATGCAGAACGGCACCTTGAGCATCCGGGCGATGCTGCGGGCGAGCAAGGTCTTGCCCGTGCCCGTTTCCCCGACCAGGACGATGTTGGACTTCTCGATTTCCACTTCGCCCTCTGCGGCCGGGTGGGCCAAGCGCTTGTAGTGGTTGTAGACGGCCACACTCAGGGCCCGCTTGGCACCTTCCTGTCCGATGACATACTCGTCGAGGAAGCGCTTGATGTCGGCCGGCCGCTCGAGTTGGATGCCGGGGTCGAATCCGGCTTCCAGCTCCTGTCCACGCTCCTCCTGAACGATGGCGTCCGCCTGTTCGATGCAGTGGTCACAGATGTGGCCCGTCACCCCTGCAATGAGGATGTCGACTTCGGACTTCTTGCGTCCGCAGAACGAACAGTTGATTTCGCGGTCCGACATGGCGGATCAGTCCTGCTTGCGCTCGAGGACCTCGTCGATCATGCCGTAGGCCTTGGCCTCATCGGCGATCATCCAGTAGTCACGGTCGCTGTCCTCCCACACCTTCTGGTAGTCTTGACCACTGTGGTGGGCGATGATCTTGTAGAGCTCCTCCTTGAGCTTCATGATCTCGCGGGCGGTGATCTCGATGTCGCTGGCCTGTCCGCGGGCGCCGCCGAGGGGCTGGTGAATCATGGTCCGGCTGTGCTTCAGACCCGTCCGCTTGCCTGCGGCTCCGGCGCAGAGGAGCACGGCGCCCATGGAGGCGGCCATGCCGGTGCAGATGGTGGCCACATCCGGGCGGATGTACTGCATCGTGTCGTAGATGCCGAGGCCGGCATAGACACTGCCGCCGGGGCTGTTGATGTAGATCTGGATGTCCTTCGTCGGGTCCGTGGACTCGAGGAAGAGCATCTGGGCCTGGATGATGTTGGCGATGTAATCATCCACCCCGGTGCCGAGGAAGATGATGCGGTCGGCCATCAGGCGGGAGAAGACGTCCACCTCTCGGAAGGGCATCTGGCGCTCTTCGATGACGGTGCGCGTCATGTTCTCCGGTCCGTGGACGGCAGAGATGTAATCCTCAACGTGGTGGCTGGTGAAGCCGCGGTCCTTGACGGCGTACTTCAGGAATTCCTTGCGGGTGCTCATCATGAGATTGGAAAGTTAGGCCGACAGGGTCACTGCGCCGAGGGGAGTTTTCAGAGGGAACGCACGATTTCCATCCACTCTTCGTGGGAAACCTCTTTGTCCTTGATTTTGGCGAGTTCGCGCAGCTTGTCAATGGCCTTGCGCTCGTAGATGGACTCGGCCACGCGGCGGACTTCCTTCTGGTCGGTGAGCATCTGGGCCACCATCGGGTCGAGCTGCTCCGCCTCGAGCGGAATGCCATACTGGGCGTACTGCGCTTTGATGGCGCTGCCGGCCTCGGCCTTGATCTCCTCTCCCTCGACGTCGATGTCGTGCTCGTCGATGATGTGGTTCTGGATGATCTGCCACTTGATGCCCTTGGCGTATTCCTCGAATTCGGCTTCGATCTCCTCGGCCGTGATCGGCTTTTCATTGGCCACCTGGATCCAGCGCTTGAGGAAGGCCTCGGGGAGGGATGGATTGAGCTTGCCCACCACTTCTTCCACAAACTTCCGGCGGAAGACGCGGTCGCCGTCGCGTTCAAAAATGCGCTCGAGGTCCTCCTTCACCTTGGTGCGGAAGCCTTCTTCATCGGTGACGACGTCCTCTCCGAAGAGCTTGTCGTACAGCTCCTCGCCGAGCTCGGCCGGCTCGATGTGGCGCACCTCCTTCACCGTGAAGCGCAGTGGGTTCTTGAAGTCGGCTGCGGCCTTCGGATCGATGCCCAGCATGCGGGCCAGGTCTTCCGCGTCGCGGCTCACCTTGCCGGCTTCCACCTCCACTTCTGCACCTTGGCTCTTGCCCATCAGGGCCTCCTTGGTCTTCTTGTCTTCGATGGAATCCAAGCTGATGGTGCCCTCGTTCATGACGCCGCCGGCGAGAATGTCGCCGCCCTTGCCATCGAGCTCGACAAAGTCGCCCACGATGAGGCAGTCCTCGCCCATCTCGGTGCGCTCCGACATCTTGCCGTAGCGGCGGCGGAGGTCACCGATCTGTTCTTCGATGAGCGCGTCATCGATGCGCACCTTGTGGTGGACGAACTTGGTGAACCAGCCGAATTTGATGTCCACTTTCGGGCTGTAGCCGATGTCGTAGCGGAAGGTGAACGTCTCGGGCTTGTCCCAGTCTCCTTCGCTGTCGTTCTCGAGGGCGGGAATGGGTTGGCCCAAGATGCGCAGCTTCTCTTCGCGGATATAGCCGTCCATCTTCTCGCCCATCAATTTGTTGAGCTCGTCCGCCAACACGGCCTTGCCGTATTGCTTGCGGACCAGTTGAATCGGCACCTTGCCCTGGCGGAAGCCGGGCATCTTCACTTGCTTGCGGTATTCCTCAAGGATACCGTCCACCTTTTCCCGGTAGTCCTCCGGCTGAATCTTCACGGTCAGGACGCCATTCAGGTCGTCCACTTTTTCCTGGGTGATTTCCATGTCGTTGCTCTCGTAAACGGTGCAGTGTGCGGGCGAAGGGACTCGAACCCCCACGCCTTGCGGCACCAGATCCTAAATCTGGCGTGTCTACCAATTCCACCACGCCCGCAGGGGGCGCGAAGATAGGCCGCATCTCCACGGTGGCGAAGCCGAGGGCAACGCAAGTGAATCCGAGGTGCGGGGCATGTGGGGACAGTGGATGTTCGGACCATGTTTCGGAAGAATCCATGGAGACAGACAGCTTTCTTGTTGTTGGTTTTCAGTGTGTTGTGTGGCTCTCGAGCGGAGGCGCAGGAGTGGGATGCCATCGGGTGGAGCCGATGGCGCTGGGGACCGGCGCGGGCGTGGACCTGGGATGCTGCCTGCGTTCTGGAGCGCCAGACAGATGCGAAATCGGCTGGAACCGTGGGGCTGCGGGCTGCCATCGGGTCTGAAGGGACATGGCAGGTGAATGCCATGATGGGGGTGGCGACCGGCAGGGATTGGACGGCGCATTCCGGCATGCGCTGGGGCCCAAAACACGTGATCACGTGGAGGTTGGGCGCCCACTTCCCCGAGCGGGGGTGGTTCCGCGTGGAGGTGCCGTTGGTGCAGCCATCCGGAGCCCCCTTGGTCACGGCGTGGCAAATCGGTCTCCAGAAAAAGGCGGCGTCGGACACGTGGTTTCAGGGGGCTTTGGCATGGAACCAGGGCAGCCGACTTCATCTGAGCCTTCAAGTGCGACAATCCCGAATGGGCCTGGGCGTCGGGAGTGGCGGGGTATTGGTCATGCATTCGTGGTCAGGACATCGCGGTGTCCTGAGGTTGGCCATCGGATGGATGCGGCGTCAGATCCCGTGGGGTGGTGTGTCCGCGGGCAGGCTGGATCCTTGGTGGAGTGGAGATGATCCCCTGGTGACGCACGGAATGCGCACGTCCCTGCCATGAGGCTGTTTCACGTCTTCATATTGGTTGTCTGGCCGTTGGGCATGGATGCGCAGACTGTGGCAGAGGAATGGCACCCTTGGATTGTGGAGGCCCTCGATGCCGGCTGTCTCACGCGGGATGGGGCCGAAGTGTTGGCCGCTTCCCAGTGGCCCGGCCCTGCACCGCAGCAATCCGTGGTTCGCACGCTCGGGGCAGACCAAGGACAGCGCGTCTTGCGGTGTTTGTTGGTCCATGATACCTGGCAGGAGCGCCTGTTTGCGCTGAATCGACATCCCCGCACTTCGCCCGCTTCTCAAGCCACATTGCGCGGGGGCACAGCGCGGATAGACAGCCATGGTGCGCGGGTCCGAATGGACGGCCGCTTTCGCCATGTGGCGCGCAAGCTGCGGGTGCGTGGGGCCTTGCGCGCTTCCACAGGAGAAGGCCTCACTTGGGTGGGGAGCATCGGCTGGACAGGTCCCAAAGGCCGATGGGCCGCAGGGTCGTTGCTTCCCAAAGTCGGACAGGGCAGCGTGCTGTGGGCTTCCGGGGCGTTTGACGGATTGGGGGGCATGGAAGGCACGCACCGCATCCCCCAAGGTTGGGTGGAGGCTGGAGGGCGTTGGCGCGGGGTGGTCGACGGCTTGGGTTGGCGGCGCACGTCGGGATGGGCCGCATCGACGTGGTCCGTGGATGGGGCCATGCTGGGCAAGTGGTGGCAAGGAGAAGGCATTGCGGCCCTGTGGGGTCGAACACCGGGACCGCGTTACGTGGCGCGTCTGGGTTGGGGTGCGACAGGCCGTCCCAAGGCGGTCGTTGGGGTGCATGGCGGCGGCGAATGGCAAGGCTGGAGTGCGCGGTGGGAGCTCGGAGGGTTTGACGGTGGGTGGAGCGGACGGGCTTCGCTCCTGCGCTCGTGGTCCGCGCAGTGGGAGGCCCATGCTGCGTTGGCCCGCGGGCATCCGGCTCACCCCGCGGAATGGAGCGGTGAGCGCCGGGCGAGTGTTCCCCATCCGGCGGGACGCCCCCGATGGCAGCTGGAAGCCGGGTTGGCATGGATGGGTGCGGGAAGGGGCACTTTGAGGTGGCGGCGGCGGCAAGGCTTCGGTCCCGAGGACAAGGCCTTGGAGCGCGTGGTGTGTCAGCTGGATCGTGGGCGGCACCGGGTGCGGGTTCAGGTCGAAACAACGCCAGGCTCGAGTCAACGAAGCACTTGGGGCTTCCGCTGGCGCCGGGAATTCCAGTCGACGGACGACATGGGGACGTGTCGGATCCGGATGCACCTCCAATGGGCCACAGGTGACGGTGGGGCGGGCGGAGCGTGGGCCATGACCGCCCGTTGGCAGCGTTTGGACGCCGCGCGTTGGACCACCGGTGTGGGCCAGGCATGGGGAAATCGCGCAGCGCCGGCGCGGTATGTGACCGGTTGGGATGACCGGCCAGCGCAAGCCTTCCGGGGCCGAGATGCCCATGCTTTCGCGCGTTGGACATCGGCCGATGGCCGCTGGCAAGGGCGGCTTCGCCTGTCCTGGACGATGGCCGCAGCGGATGGAGAGGATGACACCATCATGGCGCATTCATGGCTGGACGTGGAATTCCGACCGCATCGGCGCCGGCGAGGCCGGTCCTGACCGGGTTATATTGCGGGACCGCGGCCGAAGGGCACAATGCCCTCTCCGACCAAAGACACGACCATGGCAACGACCTCCGACATCAAGAACGGCCTCTGCATTCGTCACCAGAATGGCCTCTATCAGGTTCTCGAATTCCTTCACAAGAAGACGGCACGGGGTTCCGGCAACGTCTGGACCAAGCTGAAGAACCTCGAGAACGGAAAGATCATTGAGCACAGCTTCAACACCGGATCCAAGATCGACGTGATCCGCGTTGAGACCCGTGAGCACACGTATCTCTACGAGGATGACATGGGCTACAACTTCATGAACTCGGAGACGTTTGAGCAGATCAGCTTGGAGAAGCACCTCATTGAAAACTCCCACTTCCTGCAGGACGAGATGAAGTGCCTCATCGTCTTCCACGCGGAGGAGGAGCGTCCATTGAGCGCCAGCTTGCCGAGCCACATCGAGGCCGAAATCACCTACACGGAGCCCGGCGTCAAAGGCGACACCGCCACCAACACCCTCAAGCCGGCCACCATCGATACTGGAGCTGAGGTGCGCGTCCCGTTGTTCATCAACATCGGGGACCGCGTCAAAGTGGACACGCGGACGGGCGAGTACTCCGAGCGGGTCAAGAAGTAAACCGCATGTCCGCCGAACTCCGGAACCGGAAGCGGCTTGAGCGGCTCCGCCAACAGGCGGATGCCCTGTTGGACCTCACGCAGGCCATCAACCAGAACGTGGCAGACGATGAGCTGTTCGGCCACTATCGCCGGGTGCTCGAGTCCATCGGCGTGGGCAAGCTTGCCCTGTTTTGCCGCGATGAGCAGGACGGGGCGTGGGATTGTGCGGTCGAATGGGGATACCCGACGCGGTTGCCTCGGCTGGAGGACGCCGGCGATGCACTGGGAGGCAAGTCCCATGCCATCGTGGCGGGGGACACGGAAGTGGAATTTGACCTCGCCATTCCGGTGGAGCAGGACGGCGATGTGATCGCTTACGTCGTGATGGGCGACCAGGAGGAAGGGCGGGGCATGAGTCCCTCCATTCGCCATGTGCGCTTCATCACCACCTTCACCAACGTTCTGGTCGTGGCCATGCGCAACCGGGCGCTGACGCTCGAGCGCATCCGCACAGCTGGATTGGAGCGGGAATTGGAGCTGGCAGGAGAAATGCAGGCCATGCTGTTGCCGCGCGTGTTGCCAGACGACGCCCACCGAAACTTCGCAGCACGGTACCGTCCCCACCACCACGTGGGCGGCGACTATTACGACGCCATCCGCCTGCCGGATGGTCGGATGGCCATCGCCATGGCTGACGTCAGTGGCAAGGGGATGCCCGCTGCCTTTCTCATGTCCAACTTCCAGGCCCATTTGCACGCGCAACTGGAACGGCCTGACCTCGACTTGGAGGGGTTGGTCCACATCCTCAATCAGCGGGTCTTCCACAGTGCCGGAGGAGAGCGTTTCATCACCTTCTTCTTTGCGGTTCACGACGGGCAGAAAGGCACGCTGGATTACATCAATTGTGGGCACAACCCGCCGCTGTTCGTTCCGGCTTCCGGCCCCGGCATGTTCCTCGCAGAGGGCTGCCCTGGCCTGGGTATGCTGGACGAGTTGCCCGCGGTGGGTGTGGGGTCGCTCGACGCCTCAGCGGGCTCGACCCTCGTGTGCTTCACCGATGGTTTGGTGGAGCAGGAAAATCCAGAAGGCCAAGCTTACGGTGAGCACCGCCTTCAGCAGCTTGTGGAAGGGGAGCGCCAATCGGGTGCCGAAGCGCTCAATGCCGCCATCATCGTGGATTGGGAGCAGCACCGTCGGACGGCAGATCCCGCTGACGATACCGCCCTGCTGACCACCCGTTTTTCTTGAGATCCAACATGACGAGCATGGCGAGGAACCCCCAGAAAGGGGCGCTGGCCTTGTCCGTGTCGAGGTAGTTGTTGAGGACCCCGTGAATGAAGTAGGTCAGCACGCCCAGATAGACGGACAGGGCCCACCATGATCGCCACGGGTCCTCGTACCTCAAGGCGCGGTAGACCCGAAATCCGATCACGGTCGTCCACCACAGCAGGGCCAGGATGATCAAGGCACCCGGAACGCCTTGCTCCGCGAGGGGCCCGAGATATTCGCTGTGGGCATTGCCCCGGTCGGCATTGTTGGTGGAGATGATGGTCCGGTGCTCGGAGCGTTGGAAGGGCGCGTAGACGAACTGGTACGTGCCCGGCCCCCAGCCCACCAAGGGGCGTTCCTGCCAGAGGGCGATGGCGCAACTCCAGCGGTTGATGCGCTCCAAATTGGAGGCGTCACTCGAGACATTTGAAATGGACTCCACGTGTTCGGTCAAGTCATCCGAACTGTCCTGGTCATTGCGCTCGAGTGAAATGAGCAATTGGTCCCACACCAGGAAGAGCACGACCAGTCCCGAGATGCCCACCCCGACCAGGGTGCGCAGCCGGACCCCCAACATCATGAGGGCGCCCACAGCCCCTGCTGCAGCAACCGAGACCCAGGCGGCCCGCGTGAACGACAGGATAAGTCCCGTGGACAGGATGAAGAAGGTGACGGCCAGTCCGAGTTTGCCGAGGGCCGACCGCCCCGGTTTCAACAGCAGGGCCAGGGCCGGGAACCAGAACATCGCGAGGACCGCACCATAGCTCGTGTGGTCTTTGAAGAACGGGTCCATGACCCAGTGTCCAGCCTGCTTTTCGAACCCGTAGCCGGCATGGCGCACCACGGTGTAGACGATGACGGCGAGCAGGGGAACGAGGTACAGCAGGACGAACCGCTCCTGTTTCCTGCCGTCGGTCAGCAAGGGTGCCAGCAGGAAAAAGAACCCGACGACAAACCAACCTCGGGCGACGAGGAATTTGAAGGACACCAACGGGTCAGAGGATGTCAGGGTGGTGATTGCGAGCCACACGAACATCACTTGGATGCACCGGGTGATGGGATGCGATTCCAAACCGGCATCCAGCCGGACGCCCCGCAGCCGGTCGAGAAGGAACAACAGCAACAGGCCGAACAGCAGCGGCTCCGTGGGCAGGTAGAGTCCAACACCTCCGATCTCGAGTTGCTCGAGGTTCAAGCTGAGCGGCACGGTGGCCACGAGGCCGAGCAGCAGCCAGTCCCGACGCGACAGTGCCAAGGCCACCACACCCACGACGATGGGCAGGGCGGCCAGAGGATAAGCTTGCATGGCGATCGCGGCACCGAGCAGCAAGGCATATCCGGCCGACACCGCGATGGCGGTGCGGTGGTCGGACCATGCGGGTCGGAGGCCGGGGCCGGAGGGCATCAGCGGACGGCGTCGCGGAACAGGAGGAAGACCAAGGCGCCGAGGGCCACCGAGATGGCGCCCATGACGGTGATCAACCAGCGGACGGGCCGGGCCTTCTTGTCGGCCACGGCGGCGCGGTCCACCACGAATGCGGCGGGAATCTGGGATTCCGCATCGAGCTTGTTGAGGTCGAAACGCTTCTTCAGGACGGCCTCCTGTTCAAAGGCGTCCTCGAGCTTGGTGGTCAGTTGGTTGAACTCGGTGGCGAAGGGAGCGAGCTTCTCCATTTTGCCGAGGATGTTGGCGGCGCGTGAAGGTTGCCCTTCGGCGAGCGCCGTGGCGTACTGCTCGTTCAGGCCTTCGATCTGAACAGGGTAGTCGTAGACGCCTTCGCGTCGGAGTTCAGCCAGGCGGTTCTCCATGCGCTCGATTCCCCGTTGGTGTTGTTCCAAGCTCTGTTTGGCATACCGGAAGGCCTCCATGGCGCGGTCATTGCGGAGTTGGTTGGCGACTGAGTCCGTCAGGTTGGCAATGTCATTGGCGATGTCCCGGGCCATGGTGGGCGCCTTGTCGAAGACGTCGATGCGGATGGACCCATACCGCGTCAGCGCAGCGTCGACTTTGCTCGAGTACACCTTGGCCATGGCGGCCTTGGCGCCGGCCTCTCCTTGGGCAATGTCATAGTGCGACCAGAGGTCATACTTCTCGATGATGCGGCGGCGGACCCGGTCGGAATTCAGAATCTGCAGCAGGCGCTCGGCATCTTCGGTTTCACCGTAGGCCAGGATGTCCTCCCGCTTTTCAGCCTCGTAGAACTGGGCGCCAATCGACTGCTGGGGCAGGGCGAAGAGCACCACCGAGGATTGGAATTCCGGCTCGATCAGAAACGTGGCGGCGGCGCTGACGACGGCGCCGATGAATCCGGCAATGGCGAGTGGAATGCGCCAAGCCCAGATGCGGCGCAACAGGGCTTCTTCTTGAGCTGGGGTGGGGGTGTTTGAATCGGTCATGGTCGGGTCGTGCCGGAGTCTGCTGACGGATGCAAGATGCACCGGGACGCGGGCGAAACGTCAGTGGACCCCCTTGCAGTATGCGCGTTCTTTCCACCATGGAACGGTGAAGTGTAATTTCGCCGGGCATGGCCGTCATCGCCGTCAACACACGATTGGTCATTCCCGGACGCCTCGACGGCATCGGATGGTTCACGCTGGAGACCGTGCAGCGCATGGTGTCTGCCCATCCGGAGCACGAATTCCATCTCTTTTTTGACCGGAATCCACCCACCGCATTGTTCCCCGGGAGCAATGTGCATTGCCATTGGGTCTGGCCCCCGGCGCGGCGGCCCTTCCTGGTGGATTGGTGGATGCAGCGGAGCATCCCGTGGAAGTTGCGGAGCATCGGCGCCGACCTGTTCCTGTCCCCGGATGGCTTCTTGAGCACGCGGACCCGTGTTCCTCAGGTGGCGGTGCAGCACGATTTGAATTTCGAACACCACCCGGAATGGTTGCCGGAGTCGGTGGCGCGCCATTATCGCAAGCGCTTCCCTCGTGCGGCAAAGACGGCGGTTCGGTTGGCGACGGTCAGCGCGTTCAGTGCGCGGGACATCTCTGAGCGCTACGGGGTTCCGCTCGATCGCATCGATGTGGTCTACAACGGCGCCGGCGCGGCCTACCATGAGCCACTCGGGGTGAAGCCGGAGCAGGAGGCCCGAGCGTTGCGCCAGAAGATGACAGGTGGGCACCCCTATTTCGTTTTTGTGGGCACCCAGCACCCGAGGAAGAATGTCGACGGCCTGTTGGAGGCGTTTTCCCGGTATCGCGAGCAAGGCGGGACATGGCACCTGATCCTGGTGGGCACACCCATCTGGAAACGCCGCGGATTTGATGCCCGAGATGCCATGGATGCCGTTCCGGAATCCGTTCAAGCTGCAGTGCACCGCACAGGGTGGATGCCACAGGATGAGCTGGCGTCGGTGTTGGCCGCTGCAGGGGCCATGGTCTTCATCCCTTGGTTCGAAGGCTTTGGCATCCCCTTGTTGGAAGCCTTCTCGGCCGGTACGCCGGCCATTCACAGCAACCGGACCTCCCTTCCGGAGGTCGCCGCCGGTGCGGGTCTCGAAGTGGATCCCGCGCGTCCAGAGGATGTGGTGGCCGCCATGCACCGGATGGAGCAGGAACCCGCATTGCGGGAGTCGCTCATTGAGCGCGGCCGGGAGCGGGCCGATGATTTCAGCTGGGACCGCACCGCCCGGCTGTTGTGGCAATGCCTGGTGAAGGCGGGGCGCGATGTCGGTGTGGAACTCGAGGGCGACCCAAGAAAGCGGCCATCGGCATGAGCAGGCACGCTGGTTTGCAGTTGTTCCGCATGGATGGCCGGCTCGAGGCCGGTGTGGACGAAGCAGGGCGAGGGTGTCTTGCGGGTCCGGTCACGGCGGCGGCTGTGATTCCTGGAGAAAAAGGCAAGGGGTGGTTGAAGTTGGGGTTGGACGACAGCAAGAAATTGGGGCCCGAGGCGCGTTCGGCATTGCGCCAACGCATTGAAGCCGAGGCGGAGGCCTGGTGTGTGGGATGGGCTTCGGTAGAAGAAATTGAAAAGCTGAACATCCTGCAGGCCACCTACTTGGCCATGCACCGGGCCATCGACGGTCTTCAAATCCAGCCCGAGCATGTGTTGATCGATGGCAACCGGTTCAAGCCGCATGCCATTCCGCACACCTGTGAAATCAAAGGGGATGGGCGATTTCTGTCCATCGCAGCGGCCAGCATCCTCGCCAAGACCCACCGGGACGCCTTGATGCAGGACCTGTCGGAGCAGCATCCGCACTATGGGTGGGGAGGGAACAAGGGGTACCCGACCCCGGCGCACAAAGCGGCCATCCTTGAACATGGGCACACCCACCACCACCGCACCACGTTTCGCGGGGTTCAAGGCACGCTGTTCGCCTGAACTCAAGGGCGTTATCTCTCTCCGGGGGGGTGTGAACGCCACTCGTCGAACGCCTATCGGCTTCTGTGTTACGGAATGGTTAGTTCCCTGTTTTTCACGTCGTGAGAACCATCTCAAGTGCGAGATTTGTCCTTGGAAAATCAGAACCGAATACGATGCGTTGCTTCCTTTTGGCCTTGGCCACCCTCTTCACATTCACTGCTTCCGCCCAGACGGCATACCTCTCCATGCTGGCGGACCCCACCGACAACTCCGGCGCACGGTTTGTCAAAATCTCCAACAGCTCCGGGTCGGACCTCGACCTGACGGGGTGGTACCTCCAGCGTTGGACCAACGGCAACACCGAGCCGCAATCCTCAGTAGTGGACCTCGGTACCTACGGCACGCTGTATGACACGGGCTGCATCTATGTGGCGTCCAATGGCGACGCCTTTACGGCCGCTTACGGCTTCGCTCCGGACATCGTGGCCGGCACAGGCGGCAGCGCGGACAGCAATGGCGACGACCAGATTGCGCTGTACAACGCAGCAGGCGAGATCGTCGACTTCTTTGGTGTGATCGGTGAAGACGGGTCCAACACCTGTCACGAATTCGAGGACGGCTACGCCCTCCGCACCACCACCGCTCCGGACGGCGAATTCTGGGTGGGTGAGAACTGGACCATTTACAGTGACGGTTCCAGCGCCACCGGATGCTTCGACCACAATGCAGGTCAGGAGCAAACGGCGGCCGACATCGCCTTGCTCGTGTCCCAGTGCGTGCTGGACGGCGTCGAAATCGGCGGCTGCACGGATGAGACGGCCACCAACTACAACGCCAACGCCACGTTCGACGACGGCAGCTGCACCTACCCGACGGAGGTGACCATCAGCGCCATCCAGCAGGACATGGGCGCGGACGACAACGGCACCTTTGATGGTCAAACCGTCCTCGTGCGGGGTGTCGTCACCGGGGTGTATGGCAGCAACACCTCCATCCAAGACGGAGAGGGCGCCTGGAGCGGCATCTTCATTTATGTCGGTGGCGGCCTGCTCGACGACACCACGCAAGTCGCCATGGGTGACAGCGTGCTCGTGGAAGGCACCGTCGGCAGCTTCAACGGCGGCACCCAGTTGACCGGCGCCTCTGCGACCATTCTCAACAGCGGCAACACCCTTCCAGCCCCGCTCGTGCTGTCCACGGCAGACGCCAATCTCGAGGAGTACGAAGGCGTCCTCTGTCAGGTGACCGGAACCGTCACCGGGGAGGTCAACAATTTCGGCGAGTTCACCATCGATGACGGATCCGGCAACCACACGGTGGACGACCTCGGATACGACGGTTACACCGAGCAGGGCGCCATGTTGGGCGATGCCTACCGCGTGACCGGTGCCATCAACGGCAGCTTCGGAAACAGCATCGAGCCCCGCGACGCAGGAGACTTCCAGAAGCTCGGCTGCACCAACCCCGCTGCCAACAACTACGACGCCGACGCCATCATCGATGACGACAGCTGTGAGGTCGTGGACGGCGCCATCTCCATTGCCACCATCCAACAAGGCCAAGCCCTCGACCCGCCGGTGTTCACCGATTCCTTGGTGACGGTCAGCGGCATCGTGACCGGCGTGTACGGCAGCCTGTTCAGCTTCCAGGAAGGCACGGGCGCCTACAGCGGCATGTTCGGATTCAACCCGGAGGTCGCCGTCACGGTGGGCGACTTCGTGGCCCTGACCGGTGCCATCAATGAATACTTCGGACTCACCCAAATTGTGGGTGTGGATGGCAACCCCATCGTCACGACCATCGTGAGCCAAGGCAACGACCTGCCCGCAGCCGAAGTACTCGGTACCGCTGCCGCAGACATGGAGGAGTGGGAAGGTGTTCTCGTCCAGTCGACGGGCGTCGTGTCCTCTCCAGACCTCGGCAACGGCGAGTGGGGCATCGACGATGGTTCCGGCGAATTGCGCGTCGACGACCGCGGCTGGGACCACCAGGCCACCGGTGAAGTGGTGATCAACGCCCAGTTCCAGGTGACGGCCCCCCTGCACTACAGCTTCGGCAACTACAAGCTCATTCCGCGCACAGAAGAGGATGTCCTGCTGTACGGTTGCACCCTGCCGAACGCCGACAACTACGTCGCTGGTGCCGACATTGACGATGGATCCTGCACGGGCAGCGAGCCGTGCGACCTGTTCTTCAGCGAGTACGCGGAAGGGTCCTCCAACAACAAGTACCTCGAGATCTACAACCCGACCTCCGCTCCGGTGAGCCTTGCGCTGTATTCGCTGGCCAACCAATCGAACGGCGCGAACAACTCCGACCCGGCTGCAGAAGAGTGGGATTTCTGGAATGACCTCTTCGCGACGGACGCGTCGATCGGCGCAGGTGAGACTTACTTGATTGTTCACCCGAGCGCCAATGCCGCCCTGCTGGACAGTGCAGACGCCACTTTTGGTTTCCTGTCCAACGGAGACGACGCTTGGGGCCTCATCTACAGCGCCGGCGCTTCCTTCGGCAATGGAGGAGACTGGGAGCTCATTGACGTCATCGGTGAGCCCTACGGTTTGGATCCCGGATCCGGCTGGGACGTTGCAGGTGTGACCAACGGTACCCAAAACCACACCTTGCGCCGCAAGTCGCAGGTCTCCTTTGGTAACGGAGGCGACTGGTTCGGCTCTGCCGGCACGACGGCCGAAGACAGCGAGTGGATCGTGCTCGACAACGACTACGCCCTCAACAACGGCCTCGAAGGCTACAACAGCCACGACTTCACGGGGCTGTGTGCTGAGACCACAGAAGGTTGTACCGATCCGTTTGCCATCAACTACGACGAGAACGCCACGGTGGACGACGGCAGCTGCCTCTTCATTCCGAGTGTGACGATCCAAGAGATCAACCAGGGACAGACCACCGGAATCGTCACCACGACCGGCATTGTCACCGGCGTTTACCTGACGGACGACGGCTCCTTCGGCGGACAGGCCGCCTTCACCATGCAGAACGGAACCGGGGCCTTCTCTGGATACTGGGTTCGCGGTGCGGATGCCACGCCGGAGTCCATCGCCAACGTCCAGCTTGGCGATGAGGTGGAAATCACGGGTACGCCGGACAGCTGGTTCGGCAACGACTTCTTCAACAACCCGACCATCACCATCCTGTCCTCCGGCAACCCCCTGCCGGCCGCTGAGGAACTCGCCACTGGCGATGTCAACCTCGAAGAGTGGGAGGCGGTGCTCGTCACGGTGACTGCGGAGTGCGACAACCCCGACCTCGGTTTTGAGGAGTGGTCCGTCAACGACGGCAGCGGTGCTGCCCGCATCAATGACCGCGCCTATGACGCCTTCGGTGCAGGCGTGGTGGAAGCCGGCCGCACCTACCGGGTCACGGCCCCGACGGGCTACGCCTACGGCAACTGGAAAATCGAGCCGCGCGATTCCACTGACGTGGTGCGCCTCGGTTGCACGGACGACACCTTCCCGAACTACTGGCCGCTCGCCAACGAGGACGACGGTTCCTGCGCCAACATCCCAGGTTGTACCAACCCGGTCGCGGACAACTACAACCCGGAGGCCACCACCGACGATGGCAGCTGTGTCATCACCGGTTGCGACGATCCGACGGCGTTGAACTTCGATGCCAACGTGACCGTGGCGGACAACACGACCTGCTACTACACGTTGCCCAACGTCATCGTCAATGAGATCCACTACAACCCCTGCAACAACCAGGGTCCTGACTTCGAGTGGGAGTTCGTGGAGTTCTACAATGCGGGTGACGAGGCCGACCTGAGCGGCTACGAAGTCTGGTTCGCCTTCTCCGACCCGACGTCGATTTCTCTCGCCCTGACTTTCCCCGAAGGCACCATCATCCCCGCCGACAGCTATTTCCTCGTCGTGCCTGGATTGGTCGCCCAGTCCAACTACGAAGCCATGGGCATCACGGTCTTCCTGATGGACAACGGCAACTGGGGCAACAGTGCGGGCACTGCACAACTGCAGGACGCTTACGGCAACATTGTGGACGCCGTGACCTACGACGATGGCTCCCCGTGGCCGTCCCAAGAGATCAGCATCCTCGGCAACGTTCTCGCGGCGAGCCCCGACGGCGGTTGTGCTTCCCTTGAGCTCATCGCCACCAACCTCAACAACGACGATCCAGACAACTGGCAGGGAAGCTGGGTGGACAACGGCACCCCGGGTGCGGCCAACAGCTCGGCGTTCGGTTGTACGGATGGCACAGCTTGCAACTACTCTGACCAGGCGCTCTTCGACGACGAGAGCTGTACGTTCGATTGCTACGGCTGTACCTACCTCGAGGCGTCCAACTACGACGACACGGCCACGATCGACGACGGAAGCTGTGAAGTGGCGGCCGCCAACGATTGTCCGACGGACCTCAATGCGGATGGCCAGACCACGACCTCTGACCTGCTGATCTTCCTCGGTGCATTCGGCACCGATTGCGAGTGATCCGCACGGTCAACTGAACTGTGAAGGGGCGGCCAATTCTGGCGGCCCCTTCTCGTTTTGAGGCCCCGCTGAATTCGGCGACCTTGCTGCCCGAGACCATGACTTCCTTGTTGCAGGTATTCTCCTTGATTGGCGCCTTGGCCCTGTTCATCTACGGGATGGTGGTCATGAGCGAGGCCATCCAGCGCCTGACGGGCAGCAGGTTGCGCCGCGCTGTCGCTGCGGTGACGCGCAACCCGAGCCGCGCGTACTTCTCAGGATTGGGCCTGACGGGGTTGATCCAATCGAGCAGCGTGACCTCGGTGATGTGCGTGAGCCTCACGCAGGTGGGGCTGCTTCGCCTGACGGAAGCCTATTTCGTGCTGTTGGGTGCCAACCTCGGCACCACCGTGACCGGATGGCTGGTGGCACTCACGGTGGACAAACCCTCCATTGGTGGCTTGGCCTTGCCCATGCTGGCGGCTGCTTTGCCTTTTCTCTTTGCCCGGCGGCGGCGCTACAAGTCCTTCGCCGAGGCGGTCATCGGCTTCTGCCTCATGTTCATCGGCCTCGGTCTGCTCCGAGAAGGCGTGCCCCCCATCACTGAAGCGGGACTCGCCGGATTCCTCGGCCGTTTCGACGATGGCAGCATGATCGGTGCATTGGGCATTGTCACCATTGGCATCCTGGGTACGGTGGCTTTGCAAAGTTCCTCGGCCATGCTGGCGCTCGTCTTCACGTTGGCTGCCGGTGGGGTGGTCACGGAATGGGTGGGCGCAGCGGTGGTGCTCGGAGCCAATGTGGGCACGACGTCCACCGTCATCTTGGCTTCCATCGTGGCGGGCCGGGAGGCACGCCGTGCCGCGTTGAGCCACACCCTCGTCAACTTGTTGGGTGTGCTGTTGTTCCTGCCTGTTCTGCATTTCGTCCTGGACGGCATCCACTGGTTCTTTGATCCGGTCACGGATGGCGGCTTGGCTGTGGCCCTCGTCCTTGCCACACTGCACACCGGTTTCAACGGCTTCATCGGCCTGGTCTTTGGCTATTTCCCCAAGCCCATTCTGTGGATGGCCCGCACCCTGTTGCCAGGGGAAAGTCTGCAGGGATACCGGTCCCCCATGGTCACGGCCAGTGGCATGGACGTGCCCGAGCTTCAAGTACTCGAAGCGCAGCGGGAGGCGCAGCGCCAACATGATGTCGCGCTGAAGATGTTGCGCGAACTGCGTGGCATGCTGGGAGAAATGGATGCCGACAAGCGGGAAGGCATCGCAGACCGCATCAAAGAGTACCGCAACTTGGGCGCGCGGTACGAAACAGAAGTGAAGGCCTTCCTCGGACGGTTGGCCCGGAACAAGCTGTCCGGAGCGACGTACCGCCAGGTCCAAGTCCTGCTCGAATGGACGGCCGACATGGGCCAAGTGGTGGAGTTGGCCCATCGTTTCAGAAAGCTTCAGATCGAGCGTGAGGAAAGCGAAGTGTATTTCGTTCCCAAGCAACGGAAGCGCCTCTTGCAGATGCTCGACGGGCTGATCGAGGCCATGTCCGAGCTGGGAGAGTTGAACGGATCAGAGCAGGAAGTGCTCCAAACCGCAGACCTTCATCTGGGCCGCTTGGAGTCCAACTTGATTGAGGTGGACGGCATCCGCGAACAGATGCGGTCCAAGCACCGTGAGGACATCCGGAAGGGGCGGTTCACGGTCGAGAGTGGGATGGCATTCAGCGAGATGGGCGACCTCCTCGAGGAAGTCGGGCTGCGCATCGGCCTGTTGTCCACCAAATTCAACGAGACCTTCAGGGCTTGAGGACCGTCGGCGTTCGCAAGGTGTCGCTCGACTGCAGGTCGCGGTCGACGATGTGCACGGCAAAGCGCAGGCTGTCCCAGGCGGAGGTGAGGTAATACCGTGGTGCGAGTTCGACGGTGATCGTGCCGCGCAGGGCTTTGTTCTGGCCCGAAGGCTCAATGCGGGGCGCCCGATAGTAGAAGGGGACTTGACCCAGTGCCGGGTCGAGGGGGACCGGGGTCCAGATGCCATCCCGCAATTCCTCGTATTCGCAGAAGATGTTGTGGTGAAAGGGACAAGTGGGGCAAAAGGCATCCACGGTGTCGGCCGGGGACAGCCCGAAGTTGCCGTCGCCGTCTTCAAAACCGATGACCAAGGTTCCGATGTCGCCAGCAGTGCTGAGGTCGATGGAGGTCAAGTGCGGCTCAGGGGGCAAAGACACCGGAGGCTCACAACCTGAGATCAGCAGCAAGGCCAACATCCCCACGCACCCTCCGAAAATTCTCCAGACCCTGGTCGACATGCCGGCAAATTAAGCCGCAATTTGGGCGCCATGTCGGAGGCAGGATTTGTTGGCGGAAGCAGGAGCAGGGCATCACATGCCCAGGAGCTCTACGACCGGGTCCTCCACGCCATTTCCGAATGGCCGGACGACGCGGACGACGCCGTGTTTGCGCCCCTGGCCTTGGACGTATTTCGGTTCCAATGGTCGGCCAACCCGACCTACCGGCGATGGTGCGACGCCTTGGGATGGTCGGCCGAGGAAGTCGAAGGCTTGTCCGATTGGACCCAAATCCCGGCCCTCCCGGTGGAGGCTTTCAAGTGGGGTACAGTTCGCACGGAGGGCGTCGCGGATGCCGGACCTGTCGCCGTATTTCGGACCAGCGGAACCACCGGGCAGGTACAGGGCGAACACCACGTCCACACGCCCATGTTGTATCGGGCGTCGAGCATCCGTTCTTTTCGCGAGGTCTTCGGAGAGCCTGGGGCCCAAGGGGCGGACCTCTTGGCCTTGCTCCCAGGCTACCTCGAGCGTCCCGACAGCAGCCTGGTCCACATGGTGCGAGAGTTGCGCGCGGCAGGTTGGCGGGATCCGAAGTCCGATGTGGAAGACGGGTTTTTCCTCCACGACGTCGAGGCGCTTTTTGCCGCTGTGGACCGCGCCCGCCAAGCCGGTCGTCAACCGGTGCTCATCGGGGTGACGTGGGCTTTGGTGGATGCCGCTGAGGTGTGGCGGAAAGCAGGACGTCCTCCACTGGAGGATGCGGCGGTTCTGATCGAGACCGGCGGCATGAAAGGCCGCCGGAAAGAGTGGGTCCGAGAGGAGGTCCACGCCCACCTCTGCGCCCATTTCGGTGCGCGTGACGTGGGGGGCGAATACGGGATGACGGAGCTGTTGAGCCAGGCTTGGTCAACTGGAGGTGGACGTTACCGGACGCCGCCTTGGATGCGGGTTCGCATGCGGCGAACAGACGACCCGCTGACCCTGACTTCGAGCGGCGCCACCGGCGGATTGGATGTGGTCGACCTGGCCAACCTCGGGAGCTGCTGTTTCCTCGCCACGCAGGACTTGGCGAGGCCCGGGGCGGACCGTGTCTACAGGGAATTCGAGGTGCTTGGCCGCTTCGATCACGCCGAGGTTCGGGGGTGCAATCTGATGGTGGATTGAGCCTTGGGATTCTTTGGCTGCCTTGAGGTCGAGTCTTAGTTTCGCGGGCGATGGAATCCGCCATTGCCCTGCTTGGTTTTACGCTGGCTGCCTACTCCGTGGTGGGCAACGACAGCATCCAGACGCTGGGCACCTTCCTGACCTCGAATGAGGACAAGCCCTGGTGGGTTCTGTGGCTGTTCGCCGGCGGGATCATGGCCATCGTGGTGACCATGGGCTATCTGGGTCTGGGGGAATACCTCGGCGGGAAAGGAGGCGACCTCACCTTTGGCAAGTACGCGGGACTGTTCCAGGATCCGGACAAGCCCATTGCCTTTCCGAACATCACCATCTGGTATGTCTTGCCCCCCTTGGCTCTGCTGGCCATCACACGCCTGGGCATTCCGGTGAGTACGACCTTTTTGGTTCTGACCTTCTTCGCACCCAAGGCCCTGCCCAAAATGCTCGTGAAGAGCCTGGGTGGCTATGGCGTGGCCTTCCTCTTCGCCATTGTGGCGTTCATCGCTCTGAGCCGCGTGACCGAGCGGTTCTTCCTCCAGCACCCCATGGAGAAGAACAAGGGGCTCCTGCGCGACAAGCGGTTCTGGACCGTGACGCAGTGGATGGCGACCGGTTTCCTCTGGAGCCAGTGGCTCACGCAGGACCTCGTCAACATCCTGGTTTACCTCGGAGATCCTGCCGAGGTCGAGCTGTGGAAGTTCCTGTTTGCCCTGGTGGTGCTGGTCGGCATGCTGGGCTACATCTTCTACCAGCGCGGTGGCGAGATCCAGAAGATCGTTCGGGTGAAGACCAACACCGCGGACATTCGCTCGGCGACCTTCATCGACCTGTTCTACGGCATGGTGCTGCTCATTTTCAAGTTCGACACCTTCGGCATTGGAGCCAAGGTTCCCATGAGCACGACGTGGGTGTTCCTGGGCATGTTGGCTGGCCGTGAGGTGGCCTTGCGCTTGCGGCTCAATGAGCTCGACCGCACGCGTCTGTGGCCCATGGTTTTCAGCGACCTGGGCAAAGCGACCCTCGGTCTGGTCATCAGCGTGTTGCTGGTGGTCTTCCTGTACCTCGTGGAGGGACGCGAGTTGGCCGCCCTGTTTGGCTAAGGGCGGTGTGCGGCGTTCAGCCGGTGACCCGAACCAAGTAATAGTTCTTCTTTCCGCGCTGGAGGAGCACCAGGCCGCTGCCAATGCAATCGTCGGCGGTGACCACTTTGTCCGCGGTGACCTTGTTGCGGTTGACGCTCACTGAGTTCTCTTTCAATGCGCGCCGGGCTTCACCGCCACTGGCCAGGAAGGGGGCGTCGCCACCGGCGAGCAGGTCGATGATGCCGATCCCGGCTGAAAGGGCGTCACGGGACACTTCGCGTTGCGGGACGCCCTCAAAGACGCTCAACAACTCACTTTCTGGCAAGGCGCGCAGATCGTCCTCGGTGGACTTGCCGAAGAGCAGGGCCGTGGCGGCAATGGCCGTCTGGAGGTCGTCCTCACCGTGGATCCGGCGGGTGACGTCGGCGGCGAGCTCTTTCTGCAGCAGGCGTGCGCCCGGGTTCTCGGCGTGTGCAGCCTCGATCTCCTCGATGCGGGTCTGGTCCAGCAGGGTGAAAATGCGGATGTACCGGGCGGCATCTTCGTCGGCCGCATTGATCCAGTATTGGTAGAATTTGTAGGCGCTGGTGCGGGCTTTGTCAATCCAGACGTTGCCGCCCTCACTCTTGCCGAATTTCGAGCCGTCGGCCTTCGTGATGAGCGGTGCGGTGAGGGCGAAGGCGTGGCCTTGGCCTTTCCGGCGGATGAGTTCGGTACCGGTGGTCATGTTGCCCCACTGGTCGCTGCCGCCCATCTGCAACATGCAGCCATGCTCTTTCCAGAGGTGGTAGAAGTCGTAGCCCTGAACGAGCTGATAGCTGAATTCCGTGAAGCTCATGCCGCCCTCGAGGCGGTTCTTCACCGAATCCTTGGCCGTCATGTAGTTGACGGTGATGTGCTTGCCGACATCGCGGATGAAGTCGAGGAAGCTGAAGTCCTTGAACCAATCGTGGTTGTTGACCACACGGGCTGCTGCGGGACCGTCGAAATCGAGGAAGCGCTCGAGCTGGGCCTTCTGGCAATCGAGGTTGTGCTGCAGGATGTCGAGGTCGAGGAACTGTCGTTCTGCCGTTTTTCCGCTGGGATCCCCCACCATGCCGGTGGCACCACCGACGAGGGCGATCGGGCGATGTCCGGCACGTTGCAGGTGGACGAGGAGCATCACGGGAACGAGGTTTCCGATGTGAAGGGAGTCGGCCGTGGGGTCGAAGCCCACATAGCCCGTGGTTTGCTCCTTGGCCAGTTGTTCCTCGAGTCCGGGCATGGCGTCATGCAGCATGCCGCGCCACTTCAATTCCGCGATGAAATCCATGGATGCGAAGGTACAGTTCGGGCCGCGGTGGAGCGCCCTCAAAGGAGGGGAACCAAAGTCTCCAGTTGCATGGACCGCGACCCTTTGAGGAGAATGGTCCGTCCTCGGGGCGCATCGGCCTCCAGCGCAGCCACCAGGGCGGGCAGGTCGGAGAAGGTCCGGTCGGCAGGAGCATGGGTGGCAAACTGTGCTCCGACGACCCAGCACTCGACGCCGCACTCCCGGGCCACGTCGCGGGTCAAAGCGTGCCCTTCAGCGGCATGTTCGCCCAGCTCCATCATGTCGCCGAGGATGGCGAGGGGAGCCGTGTGCCGCGCGGCTGAGAAAGCGCGCAGAGTGGATTCCACAGAGCTTGGATTCGCATTGTAGCAATCCACGATGACGGTGTTGCGGTCCGTTTGCACGGTTTCGCCGCGCTGTTTGATCGGCTCGAAGTCCGCCAAGGCCGAACAGATGTCCGACGCAGTCACACCGAAGTGGAGGCCGGCAGCCACGGCGGCGGCCATGTTGGCCAACTGGTGAGGTCCCTCCAACTGAACGGGGATCGGCGTGCCGTTGTCGTGCCACGGCCCAGGGGTGCGCGTCCCATCGGTCGACCAGAACAGCGGGGCATCGGGCGCATCACCGTCGCGCCACAGCAACGGTGGGTGGTCGGCTGTGCGGTACTGCTGTACCTGCAAACCGTCGAGTGCACTGAGGGCCATCAAATCCGGGTCGTCGGCGGGCACCAATGCGGTCCCACCGGTCTGGGCGAGGTGGACGTAGAGTTCTTGCTTTCCCTTTTTGACGCCTTCCACGCCGCCGAATCCTTCGAGATGGGCGAGTCCCACGTTGGTGATGAGGCCGTGGGTCGGATGGGCAATGCGCGAGAGCAGGGCGATTTCACCTTGGTGGTTGGCGCCCATTTCGACGATGGCGAAGGGGACGTCGGCCGGCATGGACAGGAGTGTCAATGGCACGCCGATGTGGTTGTTGAGGTTGCCTTGCGTGGCGTGCACGTCAAATCGCTTGGACAGGACGGCCCGAAGCAGCTCTTTCGTGGTGGTCTTGCCATTGCTGCCCGTCAGTCCGAAAACGGGGCCCGGAAACCGCTGACGGTGCATGTGGGCGAGGTCCTGCAGGGCGGTCAATGTGTCCTCGACATGGAGAAACCCGTCTCCGGACAAGGATGCGTCACTGACCACGGCTCCGATGCAGCCCGCTTCGAGCGCTTGTGCAGCAAAGGCGTGCCCGTCGAACCGATCCCCGCGCAAGGCGAAGAACAACATGCCGGGGCCGCATTGGCGGCTGTCGGTGGTCACGCCGTTGGACCGGTCGAACCATTGGAGGAGTTCGGAAGTGGGCGTCGCCTTCATGGGGCCAAGAACGGGCGAACCCCGTGAGGCTCGGGGCCATCACGGGGTTCGGAATGAACAGGGGAGCGTGGGACTCAGTTGCTGCCCATCGCGTTGCCACGGGGGGAGCCGACACGCGTCATGGCGCAGCGGAATCCGATGGTGGAGGAACTCTGGTCCTCTTCGAGGAACCGGCGTGTTCCGGGAATGATCCAGTACACCCGGTCATTCCAGCTTCCACCCTTGTAAACGCGGACGTGGTCATTGACCAGGGAGGTTCCACCGTAGTCGTAGACGAGGTCGTCTGCATCCTCGCTTTGGTCGAAGAAGATGGAGCTCTCCAGATCGCCGTCGAGGTAATCGATGTTGTCGGCCATCTTGTAGTTGCGGCGCTCGAGGTTCTCCTCGACCGTGACCTCGCGGTAGCGCATCTGTCCGGGCGTGTTGACGATGTTGGTCACCCAGCCACGGCGCAGGTCCGGTGCACAGGGCGCCTCGCTTTCCTCGATGAGGTCGAGGGCCTCGTCCATTTTGGTCATGGCCTCTTCCACGCGCTTGACATCCATGTCTTCGTTGGCGCTTTCCATCTTGGACTTGAGGTTGTCGATGAGGTTTTGCCCTTCGTTGGTCAGGCGGCCTTCGGTCTCTTCCTCGTAGTTCGCGATGTACACCTCGATGCCAGGGATGTCATATTCGACATAATCCAGCTTGTCGGTCACATTCCCTTCGCTGTCGAGCAGCTTGGTGGAGAAGACATTGCCTCGGAAAGGACGGAACTCTTGTGCGTCCTGGAGCGTTCCGGGGCGATAGACGTCCATGACCCACTCGCTGACGTTGCCAGCCATGTTGTACAGGCCGTAATCGTTGGGCGCATAGCTGTAGACCGGCGCCGTCACGTCGGCGTTGTCATTCAATGCACCGGCCACACCCATGTAGTCACCGCGGGCGCGAACGAAGTTGGCATTGATTTCTCCGTAGAACTTGCCGCGGCTGTCGTCGTTCCGGACGTAGTGTCCATCCCAGGGGTAGGTCCGGCGGCTTGTGATGAGCTCCTCACCACTGTTTCCGATCAAGCTGAGCGCGGCGTATTCCCACTCTGCCTCGGTCGGCAAGCGGTAATCCGGCAGCAGGATGCCATCGGTCATGGCCACGTTGCGGTAGCCGACCCCGTTTGGACGGAGGTCCTTGATGCCATCCGCAGCCTTCGCAGCTTCTTCATATTGTCCATCGAGGTAGGCTTCGGTGCTGAAGTAGCTGTCGTCCACCTGTCCCGTCGGGTTGTGCACGAGGAAGCCCTCGCGAACCATGATTTGCTCGTTCACGCGGTCCGTCCGCCACTTGCAGAAATCGTTGGCCTGCAACCAGGACACACCCACAACGGGGTAATCGCGGTAGGCCGGGTGGCGGAGGTAGTAGTTGACGTAAGGCTCGTTGTAGGCCCGGGGGTCGCGCCAGACGAGGGTGTCGGGCTTGGCCCGCTGCACGATTTCCGGGTAGCCGTCCCCGTACACGCGGTTCAGCCAGAACAGGTATTCGAGCCAGTAGAAGTTGGTCACCTCGACCTCGTCCATGTAGAACGAGCTCACGGTCACGCGGCGCGGGATGTTGTCCCATGCACCGGTCAAATCGTCTTCGACTTGGCCCATGGTGAACGTGCCGCCTTCCACGAACACGAGGCCGGGGCCGGTCTCCTGTCCGATGTAGGGGAGCTTTTGGAAGCCTCCGTTCTCCGAGTCATTGTAGGCCCAGCCGGTGGATCCCGAAGCCCCTCCGCTACAGGAGGAGAGCAGGACCGCAGACAGGAGGACAGCGGAGGAAAGGAGGAGGATGGATGGAAGCTTTTGCATCGCTTTCTATTGGAATTTCCTTGCAGGGAATGGGTTCAGAATCCGGGGCAGGGCGGGCTGCGGAATTTGATGCGCTTGGCGCGGCAATCGAAATTGAGCGCCATGCTCACCTCGTGTGATCCGCCCGTGGCCGGAGTCAGGTCGGAGACCGTCACATCGTAGCTGTAACCAAACTTGATGACATCGCTCTGGATCCCCAACGTAACGATGAACGCGTCGCGATATTGGGTACCGAGGATGCCGCGGTACCAAATTCCACCGACGATCGGGCCTTTGCTGACGTAGGCTCCGAAGTTCATCTGCTGGAATTCGCCTTGGCGGCGGTACAGGATGTTGGGGGAGATGAAGGCACTGGCATACTTGGAGTCGCCGTCGAGCGGAAGCAGGGCGCCAAAGTGTGCGGTCAGCTTCATGGGCAGGCGGCTGACGCCCACCACGAGGCTTTCGTTGGGTTCATTCAGGTGGTGTGCAGCAAAGCCGAAGTACACCTTTTTGCTGAAGCCGATGATGCCGGCGCTGAAGTCCACCTGGCTCACTTTGCCGCCGCGCGGCTGGTCTTGCGTTTCATAGATGAAGCCTTTCCGCGGATCGATCATGTCGCCAAACGTGAGCTGGCTCCAATCGAGGGCTTTCTGGAAATAGGTCGCTTCGAAGCCCGCCTTGATGGAGAACTTCCGGCTGACGGCTTGCTGGTAGCTGTAAATGCCGCTGATGCGGGACGTGCTCAGCGTGCCGCGGCCAGCGCGGTCGTTCATCACGATGAAACCCAGACCGCCAGAAATGCTCGGAATGTGCTGGTCGTAAGCTGCGGCCGAAGTGACGTAGTTGCCACTCATGGCCGGCCACTGGTTCCGGTAGTTCATGACAAACCGGGGACAACGGGCCGTGCCTGCAAAAGCCGGGTTGAGGTACACCGGATTCGAGTAGAATTGGGTGAATTCCGGGTCTTGCGCCGACGCAGACTGCGGTGCAAACGCACCAATGCAAGCGAGCATCAGGGCGAGCACTGGCAGGCTCGACGCACGGAATGCGCCGGATTTTCTGGGCTTGGGGAGCTTCATGGCCATGCGGTTTCGCGAGACCGGAGTCTCGTGTATAAGGTCGTGAAAATTACAAACTTGTGGGAATTGACCGGCATCTTTGTGCCAAAGCAATAACCAATGCCCTGTCGGCGTTGGCGCTGCACGCGATTTCGACTCTTCCATGTACCGAACGAACCATCGACCCTTTTCGTTGCCCCAACCCTGTATTCTGAGGGTTGGACGTGTTGTACGGCGATGGGGGCTGGCCAGTTTCATGGTGGGGATGTCCGCGGGTCTGGTGGCCCAATTCGACTACGTGTGGCCAGAGCACAGCGCACTGGCCGAGGGCGAGTGGTACCGGATCGCCACCACCAAAACGGGATTTCACAAGGTTGACGTGGCATTGTTGTCCGAATTGGGGTTGGATCCCAGCACGGTGGATCCCGCGCGGGTCAATCTTTACGGTCACGGCGGTGATGCGCTTCCCATCGACAATGCGGCCCCCCGTCCCTTGGATCTCGTGCCGGTTCCCATTGACATGGTCGACGACGGCGATGGCCAATTCGACGGCAGCGACCATTTCGTGTTCATGGGCGACGGACCGGAGGAATGGCATTATGATGCGGCCGTCCAGCGTTGGCAGCACCGCTTGAATCCTTGGTCCGACACGGCATGGTACTTCTTGCGAGTGGACGATCCGACTCCCGTCCGCATCGCCCAGGAACCCGCCCTCGGAGGAGACGTGGACACGGTTTTGGGGGTGACCGATTTCCACCAATTCCACGAGCTGGAGCAGTCGACCATCATCCGGAGCGGCCGGAATTTTTACGGGGAGGTCTTCGATCAGAATCCCACGCACACCATTCCGTTTCAGGTGCCCGATGTGCTGCCTGAGCCGGCGCGGCTCGAAATCCGCCTCATGGGCCGGTCGGTCGGCGCAGCAAGCCCGTACAACGTGGTGCTCGGGGACAGCAGTTGGACCATCCTTCCGCCTGTGACCGGGTCTCAGACTTACGTGAGTCAGGCGCGGGTCGGGGCTGGAGATTGGGAGTGGACGCCCTCTTCCGACTTGGTTCAGGTCGGCCTGACACTGGATGCCCAGGTCGCCGATGCCAAGGGGTGGTTGGACTACGTGCGCATCAGCGGGACGCGGGAGGCCAACATGTCGGGTGGCTCCCAGCAGGAATTCGTTCGGGCAACCGAAGCAGCACCCGGCAGAATCGTGGAATGGGCGGTGTCCTCCGCGTCTTCCGTGCAACGTGTCTGGGATGTGACCGATGCGCAGAATCCGACGGCCATTCCATTCGACATCGTGGACGGCACGCTGCGCTTTCGGGTGGAATACAGCGACATCCGGACATTCCGAGCGGGCAATGGTTCCGGATTCTACACACCCACCCCGGTCGGGCCGGTTCAGAACACCGACATCCACGGTTTGCCGCAGGTGGAATTGGTCATCGTGACCCCGCCTGGCCTGCGTCCGGCAGCCGACAGCCTCGCCGCCATCCATGCCGACGAGGGACTGTCCACCGCCGTGCTGGAGCCCAGTTTCATCTACGATTGTTTCAGCTCCGGCCGGGTCGATCCCACGGCCATCAAGATGCTGATGAAGATGCTGTACGACCGGGCCGAGGGCAACCCGGCGGCGGCACCGAAATACTTGCAGCTGTTTGGGGATGGCACGTTTGAAAACCGGAATTTGCCGCGGTTCGAAAACGCCCTGATCACTTTCCAGAGCGCCCAAAGCCACACCCCCACGCAGAGTTATGTGACGGACGACTACTTCGGATTCCTGTCCGACGGCGCCTCGGAAAGGTTGACCGACACCCTCCACATCGGCATCGGTCGAATCCCGGCATCGACTTTGGATGAAGCGTGGGATGCCGTGGCCAAAGTGGTCGCCTATTCCAGCGGAAATCCAGACCCGGATGGGGCCGCCTGTCTGCAGGGCGGGCTGCCAGGCGAAGGGGAGGGCAATCCGTTCGGTCCCTGGCGCAACCGAATCTGCTTCGTCGCCGACGATTTCGACGGCAACGGTGGAGCCACCGAGACCGGACACACCCTCTACAGCATCGGACACGCGAACGGGGTGGAGGAAGACCACGGTGCTTTCGACATCCAGCGCATTTTCATGGACGCCTATCCCCAAGTGGCCACGCCTGGGGGCGAGCGCTACCCGGAGGTGGAGGAGGCCATCGACCGCCAGGTGCGCGACGGTGCGTTGCTCATCAACTACATCGGGCACGGTGGTGAGCGGGGCTGGGCCCATGAGCGGGTGCTCAATACCTCCACCATCGGAGCTTGGGACAACCTCGACCGCATGCCGCTCTTCTTCACGGCGACCTGCGAGCTCGCCCGGTTTGACGACCCGGATCTGGAGACAGCGGGGGAGATGATGGTGATGAATCCCTCTGGGGGCGCCATCGCCATGATGACCACCACCCGCGTGGTGTACAGCTATGCCAATGAGCAGCTGAATTCCGCCTTCTTCGCCGTCGTCTTCGACGCACCCGCGGGTGAGCGGCAGCGGCTCGGCGACATTTTGCGCAGGACGAAAAATCACCCGGCCGCAGGAGCGTCGTCCAACAAGCGCAACTTCACGCTGCTGGGTGATGTGGCGCTCGAGTTTGCCACCCCCCAAGCGGAGGTGCGCACCAGCGAGGTGAATGCCCTGCCCATTGACGCGGTCGCCGACACCCTGAGCGCCTTGGAATACGTCGAAGTCAAGGGCTACGTGGCGGATGCGGCCGGCAATCCGATGACCGATTTCAACGGTTTTGTCTACCCGACGGTCTACGACCAGCGCTCGGAGGTCACCACTTTGAACAACGACGGTGGCAATGGCGGTGTGACTTACTCGGAGTGGCGGAACCGCATCTACACCGGAGCGGTCCGGGCCGAAGGGGGCGTCTTCTCCTTTGACTTCATCGTGCCGCGGGACATCGCTTACGACCCCGCACGTGGCCGCATCAGCTATTATGCCGTGGACGGTGAGCTGGATGCACACGGCTACACCGAAGACCTCTTCATCGGTGGGGTGTCCGAAGATGCCGTTCTCGACAATGTGGGTCCCGACATCGAGCTCTACCTCAACGACACCAGTTTTGTGAATGGGGGAACCACGGATCCGAATCCGGTCCTCTTCGCCCGACTCCGGGACGACCAGGGGTTGAATACGGTCGGCAATGGCATTGGTCACGACCTCAAGGCGACCCTCGACGGTGGCACGTCGGTGGTCCTCAATGAATTCTATGCGAGCGACCTCGACACCTACCAGAGCGGCCGAGTGGTGTATCCGTTCAGAGATTTGGAAGAAGGGCCGCACACCCTGGAGCTGAAGGCGTGGGACGTCCACAACAACAGCGCAAAAGCCAGTTTGGACTTTGTGGTGGTCTCGGATCTCAATGTCTTCTTGGACAATGTGATCAACTATCCCAATCCCGTGGGTTCTCAGGGCACCACCTTCCGTTTTGACCACAACCAAGCTTGTGTCGACCTCGGATTGGAGCTGCACATATACGATTCTCGCGGAACCGTCGTTTGGCACGGTGAACGCAACGAGACACCTACCGGGTATCGGGTCGACGGGTGGCACTGGTCAGGCGAATCCAACCAAGGCGCGGCTTTGGGACAGGGCACCTACCTCTACCGCCTCGATGTTCGGACCCCGGAAGGAAGACAAGCTTCCCAAACAGGGCGACTCGTCTTGCTTCATTGAACCAGAATACTGCACGTCCGCTTATTTTCGCCGCACCTCATGGCTACCCGCATTTCCCTTCGCCTCTCCTTCTGCCTCTTCGGCCTCGGCCTCTTTTGGGCGCCGAAGACGCAGGCCCAGCTGACCCAGGTCGAAACGGCCCAACAACTGCAGCTGAACACCATCACCACGGCCGTTCCGTTTTTGATGATCGCCCCGGATTCACGGAGCGGCGCTCTCGGAGATGCCGGTGTCGCCCTCACGCCTGATGGCGCTGCGATGGCGTGGAATCCGGCGCGCATGGCCTTCACGGACCAGACCTTCGAGGCCCACATGGGGTACGCCCCTTGGTTGCGTGCACTGGTGGATGACATGTCCCTCGCCTACCTCAGCGGCACCCGGAAACTCAACAAGCGCCAAGCCGTCGGCATGGCCCTGCGTTACTTTTCCTTGGGCAACATCACGTTCACGGATGTCAACGGCACCGCCATCCGGGATTTCAGTCCCAATGAATTCTCCCTCGACTTCGGTTTCTCCCAGAAGTTCGGAGACAAATTCAGCGGCGGATTCACCGCGCGGTACATCCACTCCAACTTGACGGGGGGCACCAACATCCTGGGAGCGGACAGCCGTCCAGGCCGTTCAGTGGCAGTGGATGTGGGCGTGTTCCATACCAATGACAACGTCAAGTTCGGCGACCGCGATGGCCGCATGAACTGGGGTGTGTGCGTGTCCAATGTGGGCGCCAAGATGAGCTACACCGAGACGGCTGAGCGGGATTTCATTCCCACCAACCTCAAGACAGGCGTTGCCGCGACCGTCTT
Source organism: uncultured Flavobacteriales bacterium (assembly GCA_937967465.1). GTDB lineage: Bacteria > Bacteroidota > Bacteroidia > Flavobacteriales_D > Sanyastnellaceae > UBA8752. The sequence goes on along the minus strand of CALBSW010000119.1, from coordinate 1,791 downwards.
TCTGGACGACTACAACCACCTCACCTTCACCATGGACGCCAACAAGCTGCTGGTTCCCACGGCGCCGGCGTACGGCGAAGGGGACGACGACGACATCATCGTCAGCGGTTTCGATCCCAACGTGGGTGTGGCTTCCGGTATCATTCAGAGCTTCTATGACGCACCGGGCATTGTGGAGCGTCAAGGGGACGGGACCTACTTGGTGGAGCCCGGCAGTGTGTTCCGCGAGGAATTGCGCGAAATCAACCTCGGCGGTGGCATTGAATACGATTACAACGGCGTCTTCGCAGTTCGGGGCGGCTACTTCTTCGAGCACTACACCAAAGGCAACCGTCAGTTCATCACGCTCGGGGCCGGCATCAAGTACACGGTGCTCGACATCGACCTCAGTTACCTGATCGCCACCACCCAGCAGAACCCGCTGGCCAATACGCTCCGCTTCTCGTTGCGCCTCGCATTTGACGATGTGATTGGAGGGGGAGACGACGACGATCCCGCGAATTTCTGATTGCGCATGCCCGTTCCGGACTTGCGCATCGGCTATGGCTATGACGTCCATCAGCTGGCCTCCGGGGAGGAGTTCTGGCTGGGCGGCATTCGCATCCCCGCAGAAGTGGGAGCAGTGGGGCACAGCGATGCGGATGTCCTGCTGCATGTGATTTGCGACGCCTTGTTCGGAGCCCGGGCGATGGGGGACATCGGTGCCCATTTCCCGGATACCGACCCGGCTTACAAGGGAATCGACAGCAAAATTCTGTTGCGCGAGACGGTCGCCAAGGTCTGCACCGAGGGGTGGGAAGTGGTCAACGTGGACGCCACCATTTGCCTTCAAGCGCCCAAGCTCAGGCCCCACATTGACAACATGCGGGCGTGCATCGCAGACCTGCTTGGCATCCCCGTGGATCGGGTGGGGGTGAAGGCCACGACAACCGAGCGTTTGGGCTTCGTGGGAACAGGGGAGGGCATCAGTGCCCACGCCGTGGTCCTGTTGGGCCGATGAGGTGCCTGTGAAGCAGGCCGTGCGGCCTATATTTGCCGTTCGCAAATTGGGCAAAATGACCACCTCTACGCCTGCAAAGAAGACCTCGACCCGCCGCAAGCCGGCGGCCAAGAAGACGGCCAAGGCGCCGTTCCCGAAGGCCACTTATCTGAAATGGCACCGTGACATGCTGCTGATGCGCCGCTTCGAAGAGCGTTGCGGTCACCTCTACATCCAGCAGAAATTCGGCGGATTCTGCCACCTCTACATCGGTCAGGAGGCCATCCTCGCCGGCATGGTGGAGGCCATTCGCCCGACGGATCGGGTCATCACGGCCTACCGCGACCACGCCCATCCGCTGGCGCTGGGCACTGACCCCAAAGTGGTCATGGCGGAACTGTACGGACGCAAGACCGGATCGAGCAAGGGCAAGGGGGGGTCCATGCACATGTTCGACAAGGAGCGCAACCTGTTTGGCGGCCACGGCATCGTGGGCGGGCAGATCGGCCTCGGGGCCGGCATCGCTTTCGCCGACAAGTACCGCAAGGAGGACCACGTGACCGTCTGCTTCTTCGGCGACGGTGCAGCGCGCCAAGGCATGCTCCACGAGACCTTCAACATGGCCATGACGTGGAAGCTTCCGGTCATCTATGTGGTCGAGAACAACAAGTACGCCATGGGCACCTCCGTCGAGCGCACCACCAATGTGCACGACCTCTCCAAACTCGGTGCCTCCTATGAGATGCCGGCCGAGTCTGTGGACGGCATGTCCCCGGAAGCCGTGGCCGATGCCATGGCCCGTGCCGCTGCGC
>CALBSW010000118.1 GCA_937967465.1 uncultured Flavobacteriales bacterium | reverse complement strand
GGATGTTCTTCATGACTTCAGGCGGTGAGAAGGCCGGTGATCACTTCGTGGGCGTTGTCCACAAACACGATCTGGCGGCAGTTCATGATGTCATAGGTGCTCAGGTCACCGGCCGTCATGACGCGGTGCTTGGGCAGATTGCGGCTGCTCAGGTAGAGGGCGCGGCTCAACTCCGGGACGACCACGAGGGTCTTCTGGTCCGCCAAGCCAAGCTTGTCGAACGTGCTGAGGAGCTCCTTGGTCTTGGGGGCGTCCATGGACAGACCCTTGACAATGCGGACCCCTTCTTCCTTGACCTTGTAGGTCAAAGCGCTCTTGCGGGCCAGCTTGGTCACCTTCTTGTTGAGCTTGATGTCGTACTTCCGGGGACGCGGGCCGAAGATGGTACCACCACCCACGAAGAGCGGGTTCTTGATGGAACCGGCACGGGCACCGCCCGTTCCCTTCTGACGCTTGATCTTCTTGGTGGAACCTTGAATCTCAGCGCGCTCCTTGGCTTTGTGCGTACCCTGACGCTGGGCGGCCAGGTAGCGCTTGACGTCCAGGTAGATGGCGTGGTCGTTGGGCTCGATGCCAAACACGTCCGCACTCAACTCCTTGCTGGAGGTCTTCTTGCCTTCGATGTTGTAAACAGGGACTTTCATGACTTACGCTTCAGGCTTGCGAACAATGACAGTGGCGCCCTTGTGACCGGGGACAGCCCCTTTCACGACGAGCAGACCTTCCTCAGACATGACCTTGAGCACTTCGAGGTTCTCGATGGTCACACGGGTGTTGCCCATCTGACCTGCCATGCGCATGCCCTTGTAGACACGAGCCGGCGTAGAGGCTGCACCGATGGCACCTGGGGCGCGCATCCGGTTGTGCTGACCGTGGGTAGCCTGACCGACACCACCAAAGCCGTGGCGGCGAACCACACCTTGGAAACCGCGGCCTTTGCTGGTCCCCACGACGGAGACGAACTCTCCCTCTTGGAACACGTCCTCGAGCTTCACCTCGTCACCGGGGTTGTAGTCCTGCTCAAAACCTTGGAATTCCACGAGCTCCTGACGGGCGTGAACGCCCGCCTTCTTGAAGTGGCCGGCCATGGCTTTGTTGGTCCGGTTTTCCTTGCGGTCACCAAAACCCACTTGCACGGCAGCGTAGCCATCCTTGTCTTCGGTCTTGACCTGGGTCACCACGCAGGGTCCCACCTCGAGCACGGTACAGGGCAGGTTCTTGCCCGCCTCACTGTACATGCTGGTCATGCCGACCTTTTTTCCAATCAATCCGGGCATGTCACACTTTGATTTCGACTTCCACACCACTCGGCAACTCGAGGCGCATCAGCGCGTCGACGGTGGCGGAAGAATTGCTGTAGATGTCCAGCAGACGCTTGTAGGCGCTCAGCTCGAACTGCTCGCGAGACTTCTTGTTGACGTGCGGCGAACGCAGCACGGTATAGATGCGCTGGTGCGTCGGGAGCGGAATCGGACCGCTCACCACGGCGCCCGTCGACTTGACCGTCTTCACGATCTTCTCGGCAGACTTGTCGACCAGGTTGTGGTCGTAGCTCTTCAGCTTGATGCGGATCTTCTGGGCCATCTGGCGTTGACTTATTTTCCTTGTGCTTCTGCGATCACAGCCTCGGCCACACTGGTCGGGGCTTCGGCGTAGTGGCTGAACGTCATGCTGCTGTCCGCGCGACCGGAGGTCAGCGTACGCAGGTCGGTCACATAACCGAACATCTCGCTCAGGGGCACTTTGGCCTTCACGATGGTCTTGCCACCGCGCTCGTCGGTGCCTTCCACCATGCCACGGCGCTTGTTGAGGTCGCCGATGACATCACCCATGTTCTCCTCCGGGGTGCGAACCTCGAGGGCCATCATGGGCTCAAGAATTTTGGGGCTGCAGCTCTTGACTGCATTCCGGTACGCCATTTTGGCGGCCAACTCGAAGGAGAGTTGGTCCGAGTCCACAGCGTGGAAAGAACCATCCACCAACTCGACCGACATGCTGTCCATCGGGTAGCCGGCGAGAACACCGGTCACCATGGCGTCCTTGAATCCCTTCTCCACGGAGGGGACGAATTCCTTCGGGACGTTACCGCCCTTCACGGAGTTCTTGAAGACGAGTCCTTCCTCCTCCGGCGTCGGGGACGGACCGATCTTGACGATGATGTCGGCGAACTTACCGCGACCACCACTCTGCTTCTTGTAAACCTCACGGTGATCCGTGGTACCGAAGATGGCTTCCTTGTAAGCCACCTGAGGCTGGCCCTGGTTGCACTCCACCTTGAACTCGCGCTTGAGGCGGTCCACGAGGACGTCAAGGTGAAGCTCACCCATTCCGGAGATGACCGTCTGACCGCTGTCCTCGTCGGTGTGGACGCGGAAGGTCGGGTCCTCCTCGGAGAGCTTGGCGAGGCCGTTGCCGAGCTTGTCGATGTCCGCTTGGGACTTCGGCTCGATGGCGATGCCGATCACCGGGTCGGGGAAGGTCATGCTCTCCAACGTGATGGGGTGGCCCTCAGCACAGAGCGTGTCGCCCGTACGGATGTCCTTGAAACCGACCACAGCACCGATGTCTCCAGCTTCGAGCTGGTCGATCGGGTTCTGCTTGTTGGAGTGCATCTGGAAGATGCGGCTGATGCGCTCCTTCTTGTTGGAGCGGGTGTTCTTGACGTAAGAGCCTGCAGGCAGGATGCCGGAGTAAGCCCGCACAAAGCAGAGGCGGCCGACAAACGGGTCCGTCGCAATCTTGAACGCGAGGCCGCTGAACGGCTCGTCCGGATCGCTGTGGCGAACCACCTGCTCCTCCTCGTTGTCGGGATTCATACCGACGATCTCGCCAATGTCATAAGGGGACGGGAGGTAGCGCATCACGCCGTCGAGCATGGTCTGCACTCCCTTGTTCTTGAACGCGGAGCCGCACATCATGGGCGTGATGTCCATGGCGATGGTGGCCTTGCGGATGGCGGCGACCATCTCGGCCTCCGTGATGCTGTCGGGATCCTCGAAGAACTTCTCCATGAGGGTGTCGTCCTGCTCAGCCACAGCTTCGACCAACTTCTCACGGTACTCAGCCACGGTGTCGACCAGGTCGTCCGGGACGGGAACTTCCGTCCAGGTCATGCCCTTGTCTTCTTCGTTCCAGACCATGGCCTTGCCCGTGAGCAAGTCGACCACGCCCTTGAAGTCGTCCTCAGCACCAATCGGCACCTGCAGCGGAACCGGGTTGGCTCCGAGCATCTCGCGGATTTGCTCCAACACGTTGAAGAAGTCGGCACCGGAACGGTCCATCTTGTTGACGAAACCGATGCGCGGGACATTGTACTTGTCCGCCAGACCCCAATTGGTCTCGGACTGCGGCTCTACACCGGACACGGCGCAGAACAGGCCCACGGCACCATCGAGCACGCGCAGGGAACGCTCCACCTCCACGGTGAAGTCCACGTGACCCGGGGTGTCAATGATGTTGATGCGGTAGTCCTGGTCTTCGAACTTCCAGAAGCACGTGGTCGCAGCGGACGTGATCGTGATGCCACGCTCCTGCTCCTGCTCCATCCAGTCCATCGTAGCTGCACCATCGTGCACCTCACCAATCTTGTGGGAGATGCCGGTGTAGTACAGGATGCGCTCCGTCGTGGTGGTCTTGCCAGCATCGACGTGGGCCATGATGCCAATGTTGCGCGTGAAATTGAGGTCCCTCTTGGACATGGTTTCGTGGGTCGGGGATTGGGGTCAGAACCGGAAGTGGGAGAAGGCCTTGTTGGCTTCTGCCATGCGGTGCGTGTCTTCTTTCTTCTTGAACGTGGCGCCTTCGCCCTTGTTGGCGGCGATGATCTCAGCGGCCAGGCGGTCTGCCATCGTCTTCTCGTTGCGGAGACGGGCGTAGCTGATGATCCACTTCACGGCCATGCTGCGCTTGCGGCTGTCGCGAATGGGCTGGGGAATCTGGAAGGTGGCACCACCCACACGGCGGCTGCGAACCTCCACATTCGGGGTCACGGCGTCCACTGCTTGCTTCCACTGCTCCAGGCCGTCTTCGCCCGTGCGCTCGGTCACCTTGTCGATGGCCGTGTAGAAGATGTCAAAGGCAGTGCTCTTCTTGCCCTTGAGCATGAGGTTGTTCACGAAGTACGTGACGTCCGTGTCGTTGAACCGGGGATCCGGAATCAGCGGGTGCTTTTTTGCTTGTCTACGGCGCATGACAGATTACTTCTTTGGGCGCTTGGTTCCATACTTCGAACGACGCTGGTTGCGGCCTTCCACACCGGCGGTGTCCAATGCACCGCGAACAATGTGGTAGCGCACACCCGGCAGGTCCTTCACACGACCTCCGCGAACCAGCACGATGCTGTGCTCCTGGAGGTTGTGGCCTTCACCACCGATGTAAGCGTTGACTTCGTTGCCGTTGGTCAGGCGGACACGGGCCACCTTCCGCATGGCGGAGTTCGGCTTCTTAGGAGTGGTCGTGTACACACGCACGCACACACCCCGTCGCTGAGGACAGGAGTCGAGTGCAGCGGACTTGGAGGTGTACACCTTGTCCGTGCGGCCTTTGCGGATCAACTGTTGGATCGTCGGCATTGCTTCTTATCTGCGTCTTTTTCAAACATTCAGGGACAATTCATGCCCTGCCCCATTTTTCAACGGGGGTGCAAAACTACGTGAAATGACGGGAATTCCAACATCGAATTGTGCAGATGATTCCACGGCCCTTCGTGGACTGCGATCGGAGCCGGCCAACCCAATCCGGCTACTTTTGGAATCATGGAGATGCTGGCGGGATTGAACGACGCCCAACGGGCGGCAGCAGGGCACATTGAAGGCCCGATGATGGTGGTGGCAGGAGCCGGTTCCGGAAAAACCCGTGTGCTCACCCACCGCATCGCCCACCTGATCGACCAGGGCGTCGATCCCTTCTCCATTCTCGCCCTCACCTTCACGAACAAAGCTGCGCGCGAGATGAAGGGCCGCATCGGCAAGATCGTCGGCGAATCGGAAGCCCGCAACATCTGGATGGGCACCTTCCACTCCGTCTTCGCCCGCATCCTCCGCATCGAAGCCGACCGGATCAACTACCCGTCCAACTTCACCATCTACGACACACAGGACAGCCGCAGTGTCATCAAGGATGTCATCAAGGGGCTGGGCTTGGACGACAAACTCTACAAACCCAACGCCATCCACGGGCGCATCTCCGGTGCCAAGAACAACCTCATCGGCCCGCAGGATTATGCCACCAACCCCGACATCATGGGGGAGGACCAGCAATCGGGACGTCCCCGGATTGCGGAGATCTATGCCGGATACAACAAGAGGCTGCAGCGTTCCGGCGCCATGGACTTCGACGACTTGCTCTTCAAGACCAATGTCCTCCTGCGGGACTTTCCGGACCTCCTCCACAAGTACCAGCAGAAATTCGCCTTCATCCTGGTCGACGAGTATCAGGACACCAACTTCGCCCAATACCTCATCATCCGGCAGTTGGGTGCGGCCCGGGAGAACGTCTGCGTCGTGGGGGATGACGCCCAGAGCATTTACAGCTTCCGCGGGGCCAACATCCAGAACATCCTCAACTTCCAGCGCGACTACCCTGACTGCGTCGTGTACAAGCTCGAGCAGAACTACCGCAGCACGAAGACCATCGTCGAGGCGGCCAACACCATCATTGCCAAGAACCAGGATCAGATCCAGAAAGAAGTCTGGACCGGCAACGACGACGGAGACAAGATTGATGTGCACCGCGCACTCAGCGACAACGACGAAGGCAGCCACATTGCGGACTCCATCATGACCACGCGGTCCAGGGAGCAGGCCCAGCATCAAGACTTCGCCATCCTGTATCGCACCAATGCCCAAAGCCGGGCGTTCGAGGAGCAATTGCGGAAGCGCAACATCCCCTACCGCATTTACGGTGGACTCAGTTTCTACCAGCGAAAGGAAATCAAGGACCTCATTGCCTACTTCCGCCTCACGGCCAACCCGGCCGACGACGAGAGCTTCAAGCGCGTGGTCAATTATCCGGCCCGGGGCATCGGCAAAACCACCATGGACCGGCTGACCGTGGCTGCTGCCCACCACGAATGTTCCCTGTGGGACGTGTTGCAGGATCCGTTGCGCAAGCCGGAAGACATCAAAGGAGCGGCCTGGGGCAAACTCCAGGACTTCGCCACCATGGTGCAAGGGTTTGCCACCCGCCTCGAGACGGCCAACGCTTTCGACCTCGGCCACCACATTGCCCAGCACACCGGCCTCCTCCGCGAGCTGCACAAGGACAAGACGCCCGAAGGCGTGGCGCGGTATGAGAATGTCGAAGAGCTGCTGGCGGGCATGAAGGAGTTCTCCGAGGAGGTGGACCCCACCAACCCCGACGCCATCCGCACCATGGGGGACTTCCTCGTGGATGTGGCGTTGCTCACCGACGCCGATCAGGACGATGGTGACGACGACAAGGTCTCGATGATGACCATCCATGCCGCGAAAGGGTTGGAGTACCCTTACGTCTATGTGGTGGGATTGGAGGAGAATCTCTTCCCCAGTCAGATGGCGCTCAATACGAGAGAAGAACTCGAAGAGGAGCGCCGCCTCTTTTATGTCGCGCTGACCCGCGCCGAGAAACGGGCCACCCTCAGCTACGCCCTGACCCGTTATCGGTGGGGCCAACTCATCCAAAACGAGCCTTCTCGTTTCATTGAGGAAATCGACGAACAGTACCTCAACCTGCCCACGGTGAGTGCCAAGCGCCCTGAGCCTTTCGACTTCAATTCGGCCCGAACCTCCTTCTACAAGCCCATGCCCTCCGGAAACCGCGGGGGCGTGCCCCCCAAGCCGGGCATGAAAAAGGTCTCCAATGCGCCGGGTGGAGCACCTTCTGCTGGTGCGGCGCCGGCCGCCTCTGGGGCAATAGCACCTGGCGTGGAGGTGAAGCATGCCCGATTCGGCAAAGGCAAGGTCCTCAAGCTCGAGGGCGAGGAACCCAACGTGAAGGCCACCGTCTTCTTCCCCTCTGCAGGCCAGAAGCAACTCCTGCTGAAGTTTGCCAAACTCGAAGTGTTGTAATGTGCCGTTGCGTTTGGATGTTCCCCCTCCTTGTGCTGATCGCCACAGGCTGCAACCGCTCCACCGAGGGCATGCAATTGCAAGTCGAGGGGCAAATCCGCACGGCGCCCTCCGGAGAGCCCGTGGCGGGCGCGGACTGGATCCTGTTTGAGCGGGCTGTGGAGGACGGCGCGTTGCAAGCCGAGGAGGAAGTCGCGGCTGCGGAATCCGATGGCCTTGGCCAGTTTTCGACGGAATTCCCCCGCCGAAGCAGCTACAGCTTGCGCTGGACCTCCGAGGCTGCGGGCCATTTCACCGCGGCCGGCACCTTGGACCCCGATGAGCTTCTGCCCGGCGAACCCGCCCAAGTGGACGTGGCCATGAATGCGGTGTGCACCCTCCATGTCCAGCTCGCCAGCCTGGCCCCAGAGGACAGTACGGACCGCTTGGCCTTCAACCTGGGCGAAGACTTTCCGTGCGCCTGTTGCCCGACCGATGTCGTGGTGCTCGAGGGAGTGGGTGCCGACTCCAGCTGGTCCTGCCTGATGCATGGAGACCGCTGGATGACCTGGGGTGCCGACTTGGAAGTGGCCCTCATCGGACAGCCCGACGGCATCTTCATCGACTCCACGTTTTGTCCGGCCTTTGGCTCGGCCAACCTCAACCTCACCTGGTGACGCCCGCCACGTCCCACACCATGCAGGTCTCCCGGACGACCCGGTGGTGGTCCTTGACACCCGAGGCCGACCGCGACCACGGTGGCGTCCTGTATGTATTGCATGGCTATGGCCAATTGGCCGAGTACTTCATTCGAAAGTTTGAGCCCCAACGCGCGGCAGGCTGGACCGTCGTGGCCCCGGAAGGCGCACACCGCTTCTACCTCCAAGGGACGGAAGGCCGGGTGGGCGCCAGTTGGATGACCCGGGAAGCGCGGCTCGACGACATCGCGGATTACGTGAACGCCCTCGACGCACTGCGGACGAAACTCGACCCGGAGCGCAAAGGCCCGCAGGTCCTGCTCGGCTTCTCACAAGGGGCGGCGACCGCGCTGCGTTGGGCCGCATTGGGCCAACATGGCGCCCACTCTTGGGATGGCCTCATTGCCCACAGCGGGGTCATCCCGCCCGACCTGAAGGCGATGGAAGGCGAATTGGACCAAGCGCCGGACCTGCACCTCATCGTCGGCTCCGAGGACCCCTACATCACCGATCACACGGCGCAGTTCAAGACTGCTGAGGAGAATTGGAAAGAGGCCGGTGGCCATCCCGATGCGGTGCACCTGCACACCTTTGAAGGCGCACACCACATCGATCCGTTGACGGTGGGGCGCTTGCTCGATGCCATGGTCCACGGAGCGGGTTAATTTGGCCCCATGATTCGATTCACCCGCAACGCCTTTGGCCTGTCCGCCATGGCCCTGTATCTGAGCATGCTCACCGCCTGTGCAGAGGGCGAGGCTCCTGCAACCCAAGAGGAGGAAACCCCGACCCCCGGCGAAGTCATTTCCGCTGAATTTCCCGGCGGAGCCGCCAAGGTCATGGAATTCATCGCCGGCGAAGTCACCTATCCCGAAGCCGCCAAGGCCGACGGTGTAGAGGGCAAAGTCTTTGTGGAATTCACCATTGCCGAAACCGGAGAGGTGACCAATGTGTTCGTGAAGAAGCCGCTGCACCCCGCGCTCGACAGTGCGGCCATCGCTGCCGCCCAAGCCATGCCGGCCTGGTCTCCCGCGATGAAGGACGGCCAGCCGGTCGCCACGACCATCACCCTGCCCATCTTCTTCAAGCAATAACACCCGCTTTTGCAAGAGGTGGTCTCGGCGCATTGTGCCCCGGGGCCACCTTTTGCTTTGGGGCCGCGTTACCTTGACATCCGAAACCTGAGACCATGAAACCGTTCTCCGCCTCCCGCCTCCTCCTGATTGCCCTGCTCCTCCCTGTTGCAGCATGGGCGCAGCGCCTCGACGCGCCCCTCTCCCACGGCATCGATGCCCGAGAGGTCCAGTACTTCGAGACGCACAGCTTCGATGCCCCTGTCACCCGCGGGGAGACCACCCCGCCTGCATTCGACAACCTGCGGACCATGGCGGAATGGGAAGAGATCGAAGTCCTTTGCGTGGGATGGGAAGGCTACAGCGCCATTGAGAAGCAAATCGTCGTGAACGCCGCCCAAGAGTGTCAGGTCATCATCCTGACCAGCTACGCCGACGACGTGGAGGATTACCTCACCTCCAACAACAATGGAGGTCCGGCCGCGAGCCTCGACAACATCACCATCATCGACAACCCGATGAACACGGTGTGGATCCGCGATTACGGCCCCAACACCGTGTACGGAAATGGTGTGGACGACCGGATCATCGTCGACTGGATCTACAACCGTCCCCGCCCGGATGACGACGCTTCCCCCCAAGTCATCGCAGACGAGATGGGCATCGACCTCTACGAGACCACCGCAGACCCTTACGACCTGATGAACACCGGGGGCAACTTCATGAGCGATGGCTTCGGAACTGGATTCGCCTCCAACCTCATCGTGGATGAGAACAGCGGCGGCAACACCTGGTGGGGCACCCAATACCCCGACCAGAGCGTCGAGGAAATCGAAGGCATCCTGGCCGACTTCATGGGCCTGCACACCTATGTGCGGATGGAGAACCTGCCATTTGATGGCATCCACCACATCGACATGCACATGAAGCTGCTCGATGAAGAGACCATCCTCATGGCCGAGTACCCGGAAGGCGTGGCGGACGGACCGCAGATCGAGGCCAACCTCGAATACGTGCTGGCCAACCACAACAGCGTGTTCGGCACCCCGTACGACGTGATTCGCATCCCCTCTCCCCCGGAGCCGGGCTGGGGCGGCGGATACCCCGACGAAGGCGGTGACTATATGACCTACACCAACTCGGTGTTCGTCAACAACACCATCCTCATGCCGACCTACTACGAGGAGTACGACACCACAGCCATCGCCATCTACGAGGCGGCCTTGCCCGGCTACAATGTCGTCGGCATCGACTGCAACCAAATCATCTCCGCCAGTGGCGCCATCCACTGCATCACGCACAGTGTGGGCGTGGAGGACCCGCTGCTCATCAGCCACCAACCCCTCGATGACACCGAAGACACGGTCAACCCCTACCCGGTGGAAGCCTTGGTCCAGCACCGCTCCGGCATCGCTTCTGCCCGCCTCTTCTGGCGCACGGAAGGCGAGACGGAATACGCCGAGGTCGCCATGACCGCGGGCGCGGATGACATGTGGTCCGCCGACATTCCGGCGCAGGCCGAAGGGACCGTGGTTCAATACTACGTGGAGGGCACGTCCGTCAGCGGCAAGGTGCAGGACCGCCCGATGCCCGCACCGGAAGGCTACTGGCAGTTCCGTGTGGGCGAAATTGTGGTCAATGGCCTCGACGGCGCCACGGACTTCGCTGGCTTCCAGCCCGCCTTCCCGAACCCCGCCTCCGCCATCACCTGCGTGCCCGTGGAACTCCGCCGGGCCGCTGAGGGCCGCATCGCCCTGCGCGATGCTGCCGGGCGTGAAGTCGCCGTGTTGTTCGACGGCCAGCTCCCCGCAGGCGTCAGCAAGCACTTCCTCGACGCCGCACCGCTGGTGGCTGGCGCCTACGTGCTGACCCTCGAGGTCGAAGGCCGCGGACTCTGGTCCCAGCGTCTCATGGTGCGCTGATGGCCATCGGCGTGCGGTGTGCCTCTCTGCCTGCTGGGCTTCTTGTGGCCTGCATCCTGGGTTGCACCCCGGATCCAGAGGAACCATGCGTGCCGGTGCAGCCAAGCTGCGACTGTCCCTTGGATGCCAGCTCTCCTGTTCCGATGAATCTGCCGGATTGCTGGCAGGACCTCTCCGAATTCGGGATTGCATTGGACACCGCCTACCGCTTCACCTGGCAGGGGGTCGACATGGGCCACGCCGCCACATTCAGCGAAGGCCAGCTGACGTTGGACCTGATGGGCAGCACCCTCTACACCTTGGACACCGACATCATCGACTGTCGCATCCACTGCACGGATGGCGACACCCAAGCCCCACATGACCGCCTCGTGCTTCGACGGGTGAGCGACACCACCTTGGCGGGCAGCATGCAATACGGTGTCACGGAATGGGACCCCAACGACTTTGGCGATCCCGTCAAAATCTTCCTCACGGAATGAAAAAAGGCGGCCCAAACAGGCCGCCTTTTTCATGTTCGGATGCTGCACTCAGTCCCGGCGGCCGAGCAGGCGCAGCAGGAAGAGGAACAGGTTGACGAAGTCGAGGTAGAGGCTCGTGGCCCCCAACAATGCGAGCTTCCTACCGGTCTCGCTCCCGTACTCGACACCCGCAGCAATCCGCTTGAGCTTCTGGGTGTCGTACGCGATCAGGCCCGTGAAGACGAGCACACCGCCAATGCTGATGGCGTAGTCCAAGGCCGACGAAGCCAGGAACCAATTCACCACCGACGCGATGATGATGCCGATCAGCGCCATGAACAGCAAGCTGCCAAAACGGCTGAGGTCGGTTGAGGTGGTGTACCCGATGATGGACATCGTCAGGAACGTACCGGCCGTAATGCCGAAGACCTGCATGATGCTGGATCCCGTGTAGACGAGAAAAATGCTGCTGAGGGAAGCGCCCATGCAGGCGGAGAATGCCACGAACAGCAGGGCCAACGTGCCCGAGCTCATCCGCTGCAGGCCGAAGTTCATCGCGAGGATGAAAGCCAACGGCGCCAGGGTCACGACCCAACCGGTCATGGACATGCCGCCCATTGGGTTGAAGAGCATGGAGATGGCGCCACTCGTGGCGAAGTACCACGCCACAGCGCCCGTGATGGCCAAGCCGCCAGCCATCCAGCCGAAGACGGCGTTCATGAAGCCGCGCTCGTCGGCCACAAGCGGCGTGCCGCTGCTTTGGAAATCGGCCTGACGGGATCCGCCGTTGAACAGGCGGGGAGGGTCTTGAGGTGTCATGCCCGCAAAATGGGCAATCCTGTCCGAATCACGCGCCTTGCGTGTCGATCAATCGGATGAATTCCTTGCGGGTTTTGGGATCGTTCAGAAATGACCCCGTGAATGCACTGGTGGTGGTCAAGCTGTGCTGCTTCTCAACCCCCCGCATTTGCATGCAGAGGTGGCGCGCCTCGATGACCACCGCCACGCCCTTGGGATTCAATGTGTCCTGAATGCAGTCGCGGATCTGCCGGGTCAACCGCTCTTGGACCTGAAGCCGACGGGCGAAGACGTCCACCACCCGGGGGATTTTGCTCAACCCGGTGATCTTGCCCTGCGGCAGATAGGCCACGTGCGCTTTTCCGAAGAAGGGAAGCATGTGGTGCTCGCAGAGGGAGAACACCTCGATGTCCCGAATGAGCACCATCTCTTCGCAGTCTTCCTCAAACAGGGCGCTGCGCAGAATGTCGGCGGGATCGGCCCCTTGGCCCTGCGTGAGGAAGGCGAGCGCCTTGGCCGCGCGCTCGGGCGTCTTGACCAGGCCTTCCCGATCGGGGTCCTCCCCGATGGCCTCGATCACAGCGCGATAGTGGGCGGCCATCTCCGTGATGGCCGCGGCGTCATAGTGGTCTTCCCGGTGGTAGAGCGGCATGCGGCGAAGGTAGCCCGCACGGGCCCTTGCCCCTCACTCGCCGCCGTAGTAGTCGGCGTAGTTGTTTTCCGTCTCGTACAGCCGAATGTGATGCAACGTGCACCCCGTGGCGTTGATGGGGCCTTCCAACTGCTCCCAGATGGCGATGAGCAGGTTCTCGGTGGAGGTCTTGATGCCCTTCATCCACGGCACATCCAAGTTGAGGTTGCGGTGGTCCAGAGGCTCTTCCACGTGCTCCTTGATGATGTCCTTCAAATCCTTGAGGTCCATGCAGTATCCCGTCTCTTCCGAAGGCACGCCCTTGAGCGTCACGTGCATCTCGTAATTGTGGCCGTGCCAGTTGGGGTTGGCGCATTTGCCGAAGACCTCGAGGTTCTTCTCTTCCGACCAGTCGTCGTTCCACAATTTGTGGGCGGCATTGAATCGGGCGCGGCGGGTGACGTAAACGTATTTCATGGGAAGGGGCGCGAAGGTACTTTCGTCCCATGATTACCATCACGGGGGCCGCCGGGTTCATTGGAAGCGCTTTGGCCGCGCGACTCAACGCCGAAGGATTCAACGACCTGGTGCTCGTGGACGACTTCTCGTCCCGGCCCGACAAGGCCCGAAATCACGAGAACAGGACCTGCGTGGAGCGTGTGGACCGCGCGGATTTCCCCGCCTGGTTGGAAGCGAATGAGAACCAGGTGCAGTTCGTCTTTCACCTCGGTGCCCGCACCGACACCACCGAGCAGGACCGGGCGCTGTTTGACCGGCTCAACCTGAACTACAGCCAGGACATCTGGCGACTGTGCACCCGACTGGGCCTGCCACTGGTCTACGCCTCCAGTGCCGCCACGTATGGTGGAGGCGAACACGGCTACAGCGACCGCCACGACGTCGTGGACCGCCTTCAGCCGCTGAATCCCTATGGCGACAGCAAACAGGAATTCGACAAATGGGCACTGGCCGAGGCCGAGGCTGGCCGGGCACCCTATTTCTGGGCCGGACTCAAATTCTTCAACGTCTATGGTCCGGGGGAATACCACAAAGGCCGCATGGCCTCCGTGGTCTTGCACGCCTTCCGCCAGATCGGCGAGACCGGCGGCATGAAGCTGTTCCGAAGCCACCGCGAGGATTACGCGGACGGGGAGCAGCTCCGGGACTTCGTGTATGTCCGCGATGTGGTCGATGTCTGCCACTGGCTGATGCACCACCGCAAGGACAGCGGCTTGTACAACCTCGGTTCAGGCCAAGCGCGGAGTTTCCTGGATTTGACCCGGGCCACGTTCAACGCCCTCGGCGTCGAGGAGAACATCGGCTTCATTGACACCCCCATCGACATCCGCGACACTTACCAGTACTTCACGGAAGCCGACATGGGCAAACTCCAAAGCATCGGCTACCCGCGTGAGATGACCTCTCTGGAAGACGGGGTGACCGAATACGTGAAGGACTACTTGCTCCAGAACCGCATCCTCTGAAGCGACAATCCCGGCTCAAGAACCGCGCTCGACATCGTCAGCGAGGCGCAACAGCTCCGCTCGGATCGCTTCCAGACGTTGGCGCAAAGCCTCGGTTTGCCGGTGCTCCTTCAAGGCCTGCTTGAGCTGTCGCTTGGCGCCATCGATGGTGTAGCCCTTGCCCTTGAGCAGGTCGTGCAGGACCCCAATGATTTCGATGTCCTGGGCCGTGTAGGCGCGCTTTCCACTCCCCTGCTTCTTGGGGTCCAACGCCTTGAATTCCTTCTCCCAATAGCGCAGCAGCGACGTGTTCACGTCGAATTGCTCCGCCACTTCGGAGATGGTCCAGTAACGTTTGGTCGCCATGTCCTGCAAGATGCGCCCCGCAGGAGGTTCAGGCCAAATCGACTCAGTCGAAGCTTTGGTTCGCGTTTTCCGACGCGGCCAACAACGTCTCGTATTGTTCGGGAGACAGGTCGTTGAAATAGTAATGGGCGGGGTTGACGCGCTTGCCCTCCTTGAACACTTCGTAGTGCAGGTGGGGCGCCACCGAGGTGCCCGTGGACCCGACCAAACCGATCACTTCACCCCGCTCCACACGCTGGCCCTTCCGGACCAAGATCTTGGACATGTGGGCGTAGAGCGTCTCGTAGCCGAAACCGTGCTGGATTTTGATGTGGTGACCGTAGCCGTTGTACTTCTTCTTGACCTCGACCACCTTGCCGTTTCCGGTGGCGAAAATCTCGGTGCCGGTCGGGGCGCTGAAGTCCATGCCCCAGTGCATTTTGCGCACTTTGTAGATGGGGTGAATGCGATAACCGTAGCCACTCGCCATGCGCTTCAGATCGCTGTTCCGTACGGGCTGAATGGCCGGAATGCTTTGAAGCAATTCCTCCTGGTTCTCGGCGAGTTGGACCAATTCCCCCACGCTTTCTCCCTGTGCCAAAATCCGGCGCTCCAGCTCGGCCATGTCCTGCCGCAGGGCGATGACCTGTTCGCTTTGGTCCAAGCCTCGGAGGTCCCGGTAACGGTCGGTTCCGCCAATGCCCGGGTTGCGCAAGTGCGGCGGGTAAGGCTCGGCGCCGAAGATGTTCCGGTAGATGACCTCATCCCGCTCCACCAGTTCTCCAAGGGCGTCGGACATCTCGGTCACCTGCCCTTCCATGGTGCTCAATTGGGATTCGAGAAATTCGATTTGGCGCTTCTGGCTCCGCACCTTCGGGCTCTCGAAATAGCGGTCAAAAACGAGGATGGCCGCAAAGGCCACACCCGCAAACAACAGGGTGCGACCAAGGATCCAGCGCACGTAATCCCGCGCTGTGAAGGGCACCACCTCCGTACGGAGCTGGTCCTGATTGAACCGAATGTGGTGCTTCCGCATGGCCGAAAATTCCGGTGCAAAAGTACGGGAAAGTCCCTACTTTCACAACCGCAAACCCGCGACTGACGCGGCTTTCACAGAACCTACCCTCCACAACGGCGTGTGAAGAACGCCACAACACGGACCCATGGACGCCGCCAACATCCGCCGCACGTTCCTCGATTTCTTCCGAGAAAAGGCCCACGAGATCGTCCCTTCCGCACCCATGGTGCTCAAGGATGACCCCACGCTGATGTTCACCAATGCGGGGATGAACCCCTTCAAGGACGTGTTCCTCGGCAACCGTCCGGCGAAGTCGCCCCGGGTCGCCGACACCCAGAAGTGCCTGCGCGTCAGCGGCAAGCACAACGACCTCGAGGAGGTGGGCGTCGACACCTACCACCACACGATGTTCGAAATGCTGGGCAACTGGTCTTTCGGCGACTACTTCAAGCAGGAGGCCATCGATTGGGCGTGGGAATTGCTCACCGACCGGTTCGGCATCGACAAGGACCGCCTCTACATCACCGTCTTCGAAGGAGACCAAGGCGACGGCTTGCCGTTGGATCAGGAGGCCATGGACATCTGGCTGAAACACGTTCCAGCCGAGCGCATTCTGCCCGCCGACAAGAAGGACAACTTCTGGGAAATGGGAGAAACCGGGCCTTGCGGACCGTGCTCGGAAATCCACGTGGACATCCGGAGCGCGGCGGAGCGGGCGGCTGTCCCAGGCGCCGAGCTGGTCAACCAAGACCACCCGCAGGTCATCGAAATCTGGAACCTCGTGTTCATGCAATTCATGCGCAAGGCGGACGGTTCCCTCGAGCCCTTGCCCGCCAAGCACATCGATACCGGCATGGGCTTCGAGCGCCTCGCCGCCGTGTTGCAAGGCAAGCAGAGCAACTACGACACCGACGTGTTCCAGCCGCTCATCGGCCATCTGTCCAAAGCCTCCGGCAAGCCTTACACCGGCGGAGACGACAAGGTCAATGTGGCCTTGCGGGTGTGCGCGGACCACGTGCGCGCCGTGGCCTTCTCCATTGCAGACGGCCAACTCCCCTCCAACGCGGGAGCCGGCTACGTCATCCGCCGCATCCTGCGCCGCGCCGTACGGTATGGCTACAGCTTCCTCGGATTTGACCGGCCATTCCTTTTCGAACTCGTCGACATCATGGCGGCGGACATGGGGGACTTCTTCCCTGAGCTCCGCGCCCAACAGGCCCTCATCGCCAAGGTGATGAAGGAAGAGGAAGAGGGCTTCCTCCGCACCCTCGACAAGGGCATCCAGCGCTTGGACGAGAAAATCTCGGGGGCACAGCGCCTGGACGGTGAAGCCGCCTTCGAACTCTACGACACCTTTGGTTTCCCCATTGACCTGACCGCCCTCATCTGTGCCGAAAACGGCGTGGAGGTCGATCAAGCTGGTTTCGAAGCCGCCTTGGCACGTCAAAAGGACCGTTCCCGCGCAGCCGGCAAGGTCGAAGCGGGAGACTGGAACGTTCTCGAGGACGACAAGGTGGAAGAATTCATCGGCTACGACCGGATGGAGGCCGACGTCCGCATCACCCGCTGGCGGGAGGTCAAGGTCAAGAACAAGACGCGCTACCAACTCGTCTTCAACCTGACCCCCTTCTACCCCGAAGGTGGCGGACAAGTCGGGGACACCGGTGTTCTGGAGGCCCCCGACGGATCCTCCCTCCCCATCCTCACCACCCGCAAGGAAAACGAGCTCATTCTCCACATCGCGGAGCAGCTCCCCGCCGACCCCACGGCCACTTTCAAGGCCCGTGTGCACGGTGACAAGCGACGGGACACCACCTTGAACCACACGGCCACCCACCTGCTGCACGAAGCCCTGCGCGGCGTGCTCGGCACCCACGTCGAGCAGAAGGGATCCCTGGTCAAGGATGCCGCGCTGCGCTTCGACTTCAGCCACTTCCAGAAGGTCACTGCGGAGGAATTGCTCGAGGTGGAGAACCGCGTCAATGCGGCCATCCGGGAGAACCGCGCCCTCGACGAGCGCCGGAACATCCCCCTCGAAGAGGCCAAAGCGGCAGGCGCCATGATGCTGTTCGGCGAGAAGTATGGAGACACCGTCCGCATGATCGGCTTCGGGTCCAGCGTCGAATTGTGTGGCGGCACCCACGTGGGCGCCACCGGTGAGATCGGATTGTTCCGCATCACCTCGGAAAGCGCCGTGGCCGCAGGCATTCGCCGCATCGAAGCCGAAACTGGTGCGCGCGCAGTGGCCGGCACCGTGGCCCAACGTGACCTGCTCCAACGCACCTCTGAAGCCCTGAAGGGACCGTCCGACCTGGTCGGCGCCATCGAGGACCTTCAGACCAAGGTCGCCTCACTCCAGAAGGAAGTGGATGGCCACCGACGCGAACAAGCCATGGCCATCAAGCGCCAGCTGGTCGCCGACATTGAGCGGCCCGGCGGTGAAGGAACGCCCGGCATGTTGGTCACGGAGGTTCCGCTCGACGCGGGCGCCATCAAGGACATCGCCTTTCAACTCAAGGCAGAGGCGGCGCCCCTGTATGCCGTTTTCGGCAGCCGTTCAGGTGGCAAGCCGACCATCACGTGCCTCATCACCGAGGAACTCGCCAAGGAAAAGGATTGGAACGCCGGACAGCTCGTCCGGGAATGGGGCCGCCACATCCAAGGCGGGGGCGGCGGTCAGCCGTTCTTCGCAACGGCTGGCGGCAAGAATGCCGATGGGATTCCGGATGCGCTCGAGGCAGCCCGGTCCCTGTTCAAAGGGTAATCAGGCGAAGGCCGTGCCAGCCTGCTTGTCGTAGACGGGACCTTGGTACTCTTCGCTGTACGCCAGTCCGAGGTTGAGGACGTAGAATGCGTTGAAGACCACCACCAACACGTGGTCGATCCAGTGGTGCTTGCCGAAACTTTGGGCGAGTTCCACCATCCACTTCGCAAGGAAGTAGAGGTTCACGCCTGGGACGAGCACCCACAGTGCGTGCGTCTCCGGACGCCCCACGATGCGCATCAAGGCGACCAGGTTGAGGCCTGGAACGAAGGCATGCCAGAACGGTTGGCCAGCCTTGTCATAGAGACGGGCGGCGCCACTGGCTGCGATCATGCCGAGGAAAACAATGAGTACGGCGCGTTGGCTGATGTCCATGTGCTGGGGCTTTGCTTACACAAGGTAGACGGTGTCCATTGTACAAGGTTGCCTCCAACTGACTCCCCATCAACAACTTGACCTTGATGAAGCCGCCCTATGGGATCAGTCCAGCGTGACGTAACGCCGGACATCATCGGCGGTCACCGTCTCCCCGCAGAGGATGACGAGGCGCTCCACCACATTCCGCAATTCCCGGATGTTCCCGCGCCAAGGCGCCTTGGCCAAGGCCTTCAATGCCGCCTTGTCAAAGACTGGCGCAGAGACACCGAGATCAGCGGCTACCCCGCCGAGGAAATGCTCGACCAAGAGCGGCACATCCTCACTGCGCTCCGCCAGGCTCGGCAGGTGAATCGGAATGACGTTGATCCGGTGGAAGAGGTCCTCCCGGAACCGGCCTTCAGCAATTTCTGTGGCCAGATCCTTGTTGGTGGCAGCCAGGACGCGCACGTCCACGGAAATGTTCTTGTCGCCGCCGACGCGCTGGATCACTTTTTCCTGCAAGGCGCGCAACATCTTGGCTTGGGCTGGAAGCGCCATGTCCCCAATCTCGTCGAGAAACAGCGTGCCACCCTGCGCCTGCTCAAACCGGCCTTTCCGCTGCTTGACCGCACTCGTGAACGCGCCTTTTTCGTGACCGAAGAGCTCAGATTCGATGAGCTCGGAAGGGATGGCGGCGCAGTTGACCTCGACAAATGGCCCGGCCTTCCGGGCGCTCTGGGCATGGATGTGGCGCGCCACCACCTCCTTGCCCGTGCCGTTGGCCCCCGTGATCATGACGCGGGCATCCGTGGGCGCCACCTTGGCGATGATGCCGCGGATGTCTTCCAAGGCGGCACTGCGCCCCACCATCTCGTGCCCATCTCCGTTGCGCTTCCGCTGGCGCAACACCACGGTTTCCTTGCGGAGTTCCTCGCGGTCCGTGGCATTGCGCAAGGCCACCAGCACCCGATTGAGGTCCAGCGGCTTCTCGATGAAATCGTACGCTCCAGCTTTCAAGGCTTGGACCGCCAGTTCCACACTGCCATGGCCGGTCATGATGATGACGGGCGTGGCCACCCCTTTGAGCGCGAGGGCCTCCACGACCTCGATGCCATCCTTGCCGGGCATCTTGACATCGCAGAACACGGCGTCGAATTTGCCTTCCAGCGCGGCTTTCAGGCCACTGTCGCCGTCCTCCGCGTCGACCACCTCGTGTTTCTCGTACTCGAGAATGTCGCGCAGGGCGTGCCGGATCAGTCGTTCGTCGTCGATGATGAGAATGCGGGCCATGGTGCGAAAATCGCCGATGTAGGTCAATCTTCCTCCACCCCTCCATCCACAGCGTGCCATTCGGAGGACAGACCATTGGACATCCCGCGGGCCGCTTCCACCAGAATGCCCTCCGCAACGGTGTGGCGGGAGCGGCGCACTTCCTCAATGGTCGGGAAGCGGTCCAGCACATGGTCGATCAGCACGCAGGCCAAGGCCATGTACGGCACCCTGTCGGGGTGGATGCCCGGCGTGTCGCGCAAAGCCGCTTTGGACAATTTGGACAAGGCTTGGCACCTCGACTTCAAGGTGGGCAAAGGCAATGCATCGGCGATCCTCGGGTCGTGCCAGGCGGCATCGGCATCTTCTACCGCAGCGAGTGCGTTGAACGCACCGCTGGTTCCCACCAGCACGGTCGGCTGTCGGTCACCGAGGTCGGACATGACCGGGTCCAATGCGGCATCCACGATCTTCTTCAGGGACGCGACATCGGAGGCCCGCAAGGGATCGGCTGGCTTGATCCAATCGGTCAGGCGCGCGACCCCCATGTCCAAGCTGTACCGCCCGAACACTTGCTCCCGATCCCACACCACGCATTCCACACTTCCCCCGCCGATGTCCAAGGTCAAGGCGACGCGATTGCCCAAGGAATGCAGCGGGACCGTATCGGCCACCCCAAGGTGGATCCAGTGGGCCTCCTGATCTCCATCGATCACATCGATGGCCCACCCCAAATCCGCAGCACGGCGCAAGAAATCTGGCGCATTGGCGGCATCTCGGAGTGCGCTGCACCCGACCGCACGGAGGTGGGTCACTCCCAGGTTCAGCGCGGCCTCGCGAAAGGAGGACAACACGTCCAAGCCCCGGCGCATCCGGTCCGGTGCAAGCCGGCCGGTCCGAAAGCTGTCCGCCCCCAGCCGCACGAGACGCCGCTGCTGAAACACGGTGGTCCACCCCTCCGTGGTGATTCGGGCAATGTGCAGTGTGAAGGTGTTGGTGCCGCAATCGGCGATGGCGACCCGGTGTCGGTGCTCAGCGTCCATGGCCCCTGACCCACTGGGCAATCAACTTCCACCCCGTCTGACTTCCGTCGTGCAAGACGCCGTGGCGATAGATGCGGCCCGCCAGCCACAGTGTCGCCCGCGCCGTCAGCAACAGCAGGAGCCACGACCCGATGACTTCCCACAAGGACACACCCACGGCGACGCGAACCAGCATCATCACCGGTGACGTCAAGGGAAACCAGCTCAAGGCCGTGAAGGCGGCCATCTCCGGATTCTGCAAAGCGCCACTGCCCACGATGTAGGCGAACATCAGCGGCAAGATGATGGGGACCACCATGCTCTGACCCTCTTGTTCGGAAGCCACGGAAGCGCCCACGGCGGCATACAGGCTGCCGTACAGGAGGTACCCTCCCACGAAAAACCCGATGGTACTCAGGGCCATCAGCCCCCACTGGATGTCCAACAGGATTGCAGTAAACTCGTTCTCGGCCATGACCGTCAACAGGTCAACAGGCACCTCTTCTCCCATGGACATGGCACCTCCGGGGGTTAGGGCGCCGCTGTCAAAGAAGAGTTGGAATGCGGAAAAGGCAACCGTGGACAACACGCTCCAAGCCACCAACTGGGTGAGTGCCACGGCCCCGGTACCGATGACCTTGCCAAGCAGCAGCTCCTCCGGTCGCACCGCTGCGATGAGCACTTCAATCACGTGGTTGGACTTCTCCTCCACCACGCTCCGCATGATCAAACCGCCGTAGACAGCGAGCACCAAGAACAGGATGGCACTGAAGAGAAACCCAATGCCCCCGCGAATTTCTTCGCCGCCGCCCTCGACGCGACCCGCTTCCGACACTTCGCGGTCCACCAGGATCAGGTCCAGCTTCAACCGTTGGTAGGCTGCCCAATCCAAATCGGTGCTGGCCAAGACACGTGCGTGCTCCATGGCGCGGCTGAGGTCCCGCTCGATGTAGCGCTTGGCCACCATGCCTGGCGAGGTTTCGTAGACGAGATAGCCCGCCTGGTTCTGCAGCACGGATTCGTCGTATTCGATCAATACGGTGTAGCCCTCCGACTGCCACACGCTGTCTGCCGGCGCCTCACGGACAAATCGGTAAACGTGGTTGGCGCGCTCCGGAAAACATCCCGGGCACCGCGGCACATACTGGCCCGATGCCGCATCCAACCGGGTGATCAGGCCGGGGGCATCTTCGACCAAAACCCGGTGCTCCTGTTCGGTGCTGTCGGAGAGCAGGACAACCCCCGCCACAAAACCCACCATCAAAAACGGCATGAGCAAGGTGCCGATGATGAAGCTCTTCTTCATCACCCGCGTACGCCACTCGCGGAAGATCACCGCGCCAAGCAATCCGCCCCTCATGCGGCCTCGGTGTTGGACCCCGCCGCATTCACGGCTTGGATGAACAGGGACTCCATGGTGGGTCGGACCTTGACGAATTCCAGCACATCCACAGAAGAAGACAGGGCCTGCAGCACACCGGCAGTCTGAGCGGGGTCGCGGAGCCGGAGGTGGGCCCGTCTCACGCCGTCCGCGACATCGGGCTCGATGTGGTCCAGGTGGGCCATGGCGCCCAGTGCGTTGGTGAACGCGAGGTCATTGCCACGAAAGACGACTTCTTGTTCGCCGGCCCATCCTTCTTCGCGGAGGACGTCTGCCTGTCCGGACAAGACCACTTCCCCTCCATGCAACAGGACCACCTCGTCACAGAGGCGCTCCACACTCGGCATGTCGTGGGTCGACAGCAAGATCGACGTCCCCGATTCGGCCAAATCCCGCACCGCATCGATGATCCGGCGGGCGTTGATGGGGTCGAACCCACTCAGCGGCTCATCGAGAATGAGCAGTGCTGGCTCATGCACCACGGTGCAGATGAACTGGATTTTCTGGGCCATGCCCTTCGAGATGTCGGAGACCTTTCGGTCCCACCATCCGGCCACTTCAAGGCGCTCGAACCAGCCCTTCAAGGCCCGGACAGCATCGGCTTTGTCCATGCCCTTGAGCCGGGCGAAGTACACGGCCTGCTCACCCACCTTCATGTCCTTGTACAAACCGCGCTCCTCGGGGAGGTACCCTACCCCGCGAACCGCTTCACGTGACCAGGGCTGGCCGCCAATCCGAATGGAGCCGGCATCCGGCTCGACAATGCCCATGACACTGCGAATGAGCGTGGACTTTCCTGCCCCATTCGGGCCAAGCAGGCCCATGATCGAGCCCGGTTTGACATTCAGGTTGACGCCTTTCAAGACGCGCTGGGCCCCGTAGGCCTTTTCCAATTGCGCGATCTCGAGAGCGTGGGTCATCAGCTGAACATGTCCCGCACGCGGTCAAAGAATCCTTTGTCGCGGGCGTCCGGATTGGGTTGGAAGTTGGCCGCTTCGCGCCAGCTTTCCAAGGTTTTTCGCTCTTCGGCCGTGAGCTCCTGGGGGGTCCACACGTTGAGGTTCACCAGCAAATCGCCTCGGCCGTAGCTGTCCACGGAGGGCAGCCCCTTGCCCTTGAGGCGAACAATCTTGCCGCCTTGCGTGCCGGGTTCGATGCGAATCTTGGCCTTGCCCGAGAGCAGGGGAATCTCCACTTGGGACCCGAGGGTCGCGTCGATAAAGGAAATGTGGTGGTCGAGGTGGAGGTTGCGTCCGTTGCGGGTGAAGTCGTCGTGGTCGGCTTCGCGAATCTGGACCAGCAAGTCGCCAGGAATGCCGCCTGCCGGGGCTGCATTGCCCTTGCCGCGCAGGTTGAGCTGCATCCCGTCTTCCACGCCAGCGGGAATTTCGATGTCCACCACCGTCTCCTCCCGACGCAGACCGTGTTGGTCCGCATCCTTCGGCTTGGACTTGACGCTGCGGCCCAGTCCGCCACAGGAGGGACAGGTGGATGCGGTCTGCATCTGACCGAGAATGGTGTTGCGCACCTGCCGCACCTGACCGGTGCCGCTGCATTGCCGGCAGGTGTCGTACTCGACGCCTTCCGCCTGGACGAGCCGGAACACCTTGACTTTTTTGGTCACGCCCTCGGCGATTTCCTCCAAGGTCAACTGCACCTTGATTCGCAGGTTGGAGCCTTTGGTGCGACGGGGACCGCGGGGGCCGCCTCCGCCAAACGCATCTCCAAAAGCACCGCCGAAGATGTCTCCGAACTGGCTGAAGATGTCGTCCATGTTCATGCCGGCACCACCGCCGCCTGCGGCACCGCCCACACCGGCATGGCCGAAGCGGTCGTATTTGGCCCGCTTCTGCTGGTCGCTCAGAACCTCATAGGCTTCGGCTGCCTCCTTGAAACGCCCTTCCGCATCCGCGTTGTCGGGGTTCTTGTCGGGGTGGTACTTGATGGCCAGCTTCCGGTAGGCCTTCTTGATGTCGGCCTCCGATGCGCCCCGGTCGACGCCGAGGATTTCGTAGTAATCGCGCTTGGACATGCTCTGGATCAGTTGCCGACCACCACTTTGGCGAAGCGGAGTACGCTGTCATGAAGCTTGTAACCGGGCTCCACGACGTCGACCACCTTGCCCTTGAGATCTTCGCTGGGTGCGGGGATCTGGGTGATGGCCTCGTGGAGGTCGGTGTCGAATTCGGCGCCTTTGGCTTCCATGCGCTGTACACCCCGGGCTTCGAGGATGCTTCGCATTTTCTGTCCGATGAGCCGATACCCTTCCTGAATCTGGGCGAGGTCTTGCCCTTCGCCGGCGGCCTCGGCCCGCTCGAAGTCGTCGAGGACGGTCAACATCGCCTCGCTCAGGTCGCGGCCGGCGCTGCGCACCAAATCGGCACGCTCCCGCATGGTCCGCTTCCGGAAATTGTCGAATTCGGCATACAGTCGCAGGTACTTGTCCCGCCAGGCCTCTTCCTCTTCGGTCAACGCCTCACTTGGCGCAGGGTCCCCGCCGGACTCGGCGCCGTCGGCATGGGACTCCCCAGCATTCGGCGCTTGGGCCTCCTGCTCTTCGGATTCGGGCGCGGTGTCCTGGGTGTCTGCGGTGTGGAGGGGCTCCTCCTCGTTCATGGCGTGCAGCATGGGATTGCGAATTTGCACCACCCTGTCCAATGCACGTGCCATCCCTTGCGGGACAGACATCGTGACAGGGTGCACGACCGGCTGTCAGTCGCAGCGACCGAACCTGTCAGGCGTGTCAGAGCTTGGCGACGTGCTGGTCGATCTGAATGTGGAGCTCCATGCCCCGCAAGTTCTTGGCGACAATGATGCCGTTCTCATCCACAAGGAAGCTCATGGGAATGCTGCTGACCCCATACAGGGCGGCGGCTTCGCTGTCCCATCCGGCGAGGTCGCTGCCGTGCCAATCCCAATCCAATTCGTCCTGCTTGATCGCCTTTTCCCAGCTCTCCTGCTTGCGGTCCAGAGAAACGCTGGCCACGGTGAAACCATCGGCCGACTTGAACTTGGCCTTCCGGTACTTCTTGTAAGCGTTCACCACATTGGGGTTCTCGCGGCGGCACGGGCCACACCAGCTGGCCCAGAAGTCCACCAACACCAATTGACCGCGGAGGTCACTGAGTCGAACCTGATCTCCGTCGACCCCTTGAAGGATCAGCTCTGGTGCGAGGTCGCCCACGCTGGACCCGATGCGGGGCTCATCTTGGGCGGACACTGAAAGCGCGAGGGCAAGGACAGCCGTGGTCAGGGCCACGGAAAAACGGGGGAGGGTGAGAGAACGCATTTGAAGAGACAATTTACGGTTTGAACGGCGGGCAGACCTGCCTCAGTCTGCGAGGCGCTCAATGTGGGCGCCCAAGGCGCGCAGGCGGTGCTCGATGTACTGGTAACCGCGGTCGATCTGGCCAATGTTATGGATGGTGGAGCGGCCCTCTGCGCTCAAGGCAGCCATCAGGAGCGACACCCCTGCACGGATGTCCGGTGACGTCATGGTGACCCCGCGCAATGGCGCCTTGCGGTCGAGGCCGATGACGGTGGCGCGGTGCGGGTCACACAGGATGATCTGGGCCCCCATGTCGATGAGCTTGTCCACGAAAAAGAGGCGGGACTCGAACATTTTCTGGTGGACCAACACGCTGCCCCGGGCCTGGGTGGCGGTGACGAGGAGGATGGACAGCAGGTCGGGGGTGAAGCCCGGCCAAGGCGCATCGGCCACGGTCAGGATGGACCCGTCGATGAAGGTGTCGATCTCGTAGTGCGCCTGGGACGGCACATACAGGTCCTCACCCCGGCGCTCGACTTGGATGCCCATGCGCTGGAACACCCGCGGAATCTGGCCCAGATCGTCCCAACTGACGTCCTTGATGGTCAGCTCGCCCTGGGTCATGGCCGCCATGCCGATGAAGCTGCCGATTTCGATCATGTCCGGCAGACAACGGTGGTCGCATCCACCGAGGGACTCGACGCCCTCAATGGTGAGGAGATTGGATCCAACCCCGGAAATCCGGCCGCCCATGCGGTTGATCATTTTGCAGAGCTGCTGCAAATAGGGCTCGCACGCGGCGTTGTAGATGGTGGTGGTGCCCTTGGCGAGGGCCGCGGCCATGACAATGTTGGCCGTGCCCGTCACCGAGGCCTCGTCGAGCAACATGTGGCTGCCCTTCAATCCATCCGGCGCCTCGGCGCGGTAGAAGCTTTCGCCAGCATCGTACCGGAACGTCGCCCCGAGGTTCTCGAATCCAATGAAGTGGGTGTCCATCCGGCGGCGGCCGATTTTGTCTCCGCCGGGCTTGCTCATGTAGCCCTTGCCAAACCGGGACAGCAAGGGGCCCATCACCATGACACTGCCGCGCAGCCCACTGCCTTTTTGACGGAATTCGGCACTCTCGAGGTAATCGAGGTTGACGTCATCGGCCTGGAAACGGAAAGATCCCGCATCCAGCTTCTCCACCTTGACCCCCATCGAGGAGAGCAGGTCGATGAGCCGGTTGACATCCACGATGTCCGGCAGGTTGGAAATCGTCACGGGCTCCGCCGTCAGCAAGACGGCACAGACCACCTGAAGGGCCTCATTCTTGGCCCCTTGGGGCGTGATGGATCCATTGAGGGGATGCCCTCCTTCGATGACGAATGTGCCCATGATGCAATCGGTGTTTGCCTCCCAAGTTGGCTCGGGAGACGGCCGCATCGAACGGGCGCGTCAGGGGTTTTCGACAAGGCCACCGGGGCAGGCGGATCCCTTCAAAACGGGGTCGGTCCTGCCGACGGGGTTCAGCGCTTGCGCTTGCCGCCCCGGTGCTGGCGGAAGTTGTTGGAGGTCTTCCGCTTGCTTTTGAGAATCTCACTCGAGGACACCAGCTCCTTTTCGGCTGGAACGTCCAGTACGCCACCGGACATCTCGCGCAACTGCGCCCGGATGAGGGCATCTTCCACAGCGCCCTTGTTCCAGGTGAGGTACTGCCGCTTGAGCAGGTTGGCGATCATCATGGCCAGGGCTGCGCGCTCCTCCCCTTCGGGCATGGCGATGGCCTTGGCGATGAGATCCTCGACAATGCGCCCGTAGAACGAAGGGCGTTTGCCGATTTGAGTGTAGGCGAGGGCTTCGGGACCCGGGTCCTCCTCTGCTTTGGGCGGAACCGGGAACGGGGAATCGATGTCCAATTGCCAATCGGCCATGATGTGGAGGTGACCCCACAGCTTCTCCTCGTGGTCGGTCATCTCCTTGGAGCCGGGCACCAACGTGCGCATCACACTCACGATGGCCGTGGCACAGCGCGTGCGCTCGGCCTTGTCCTCGATGGTGATGCAGTGCGCGATCATCTCGTGCACCACGCGTCCGTACTCGGGAATGGCGATGTGGGCGCGGCGGCTGTTGTAGGTCAGGCCGTCAAAGGCCGCAGTGGTCGGGGTCGTGGGCATGTCGCGATGGACTGGAAATGAGGGGTTCGAAGTCGAACCGGGGCCTCAGCGCTTCTTGAAGGTCTCGGACCGCGCGCCGAAGTTGACGAAATACTCGCCACGTGCAAGATAGCGCAGGATGGCGTTGTCACCATGACCGCTCAACACGACCGTGCCGTATTGGTCGACGATCTCGTATTGGGTGGGCTCCGAAAAGCGCATGGTGGCCGATTTCGAGTCGTATTCGAATGCCACTTCGGGCACTTCTGCGAAGAAGCCGGCCTCCCCTTTGATGGCGAGGGCCCCATCCGGAGCGAGGTGGGTCAACCGCAACAAGTTCTCACCGCGAATCGGTTGGATGCGGGTTTGGTAATGGCGTTCGCCTTCTCCCCCTTGCCCATCGATGCGGACGACGTCGACCCATTTGCCCCACTTGAACTGCTGCAGGACGTAGGGCATTCGGCCCCGCTCGTCCGCGGAGGTCCAGGCCACCTCTCCAGTGGGCACCACCTTGAAGTCGACCAATTCGAATCCCGGGGACGGTGCGATGACTTCCGGATTCAACACGCGCGGGGCACACCCTGGACGGTGCATGAGCCGGATGGCCACCCCCTTGCCCAGCGCAATGCCCTGGCCCCTCAAGTCGATCTCGAACGCGTGCGAATTGACCTGATCTGCGGTCAACCTGCCGTTGACCCGCACTTCGTAGCAACAGAATCCCACCCCATCGGGATTGGTCTCATTGACCACGAGGAGGTTCTCCCCTTGGTATGACCCGCTCAGCTCCACCGCCTCTTGGGCGTGACCGGCCAAACTGGACAACATGCCCCAGCACAGGGCAGCAATGAGAGGAACGCTCTTGGACACGGCCCGAATCTACGAAACCCGCCCCACCGACCCCGCGTACCTTCGTGGAGTGACGCGACAACGCATTCGACTGCTCATCGTGACCGGCCTCCTGTCCATTGGGGGTACCCTCGTGCTGCAACTCATTTGGTTGCGCCAAGCCATTGATCTTGGCGAACGGGAGTTCAATGACCGGGTGGTCATCGCCCTCACGGAAGTCGTGGACCGCGTCCAGGCCATGCGCGGGGACAGTGCCGTGGTCGAACCCGTTCGCCAGGAAGCCTCGAACTATTTCGTGGCCAACCTCAACGACACCCTGCACCCCTATCTCCTGGAATCGCTGCTCCGCGAATCGTTTGAAAGTGCCGCCCTCGATGTTCCCTTCGATTACGCGATCTACGATTGCTTCAGCGACAGCATCGTCTATGGGGGCCGGGTCGGAGGGGCCGAAACCGATGCACCCCGCCCACCGCGGTTCGATCAGGACGGCCACTATTTCGGCATCCGGTTCACTGGCCGCCGGGCGGATGTGGTCATGTCCCTCGATCGCTGGATACTGGCGAGCCTGCTTCAAATCCTGGTGCTGGGCACCTTCGTGTATGCCGTCGTGATTGTGTTGCGACAGAAACGGCTGTCCGAGGTCAGGGAGGACTTCATCAACAACATGACCCACGAATTCAAGACGCCCATAGCGTCCATTGAATCGGGGGCACAATTGCTTCAAAGGGAGGACATCGGCGGTGACCCGGAGGCTCGAAAGCGCTATCTCGGGCTCATTCTCAATGAGAACCTCCGCATGCGGCGGCAGGTGGACAAGGTGATGGAAATGGCCGTGCTCGATCAGAGCACGCAGGTCTTGGAACGCGAGCGCATCCGGCTGGACGATTGGGTCCAGACCGCCGAAACCTCGATCCGTCCCACCCTCGAACAACAGGAGGGCCGGTTGACCGTCGCCATCGCCGACGGGGCAGCAAACCACGCCATCGTGGGAGACCGCACCCACCTCGTCGGGGTGCTGCGCAACCTGCTGGACAATGCGGTGCGCTACAGCGGAGATGCCCCACCCGATCTGGAGCTGCGGCTCCAAACAAATCCCGAAACTGGGATGGGCATGCTCGACGTCGCCGACCGCGGTGTGGGCGTGCCGGAGGCGCACAGAGAGCGCATCTTCGAACGGTTTCACCGCGTGCCCACCGGCGACCGTCACGACGTGAAAGGCTTTGGACTCGGACTGCATTATGTGCGCACCATTCTCGATGCCCACGGCGCCACCGTTGAATGCCTGCCGCGGCCCGGTGGAGGGTCTTTGTTCCGGGTTCAATTCCACCGCGCCGCATGAGCTTGCCGGCCCACATCCTGCTCGTGGAAGACGACCCCAGCTTGGGGCTGTTGCTCCATGACCTGCTTCGCCTCGAAGGTCACAAGGTGGAGTTGCTTCGCGACGGACGGGAAGTCATGCCTGCCTTTGCAAAAGGGGGCTTTGATCTCGCCGTACTCGACGTGATGCTGCCTGGCAAAGACGGATTCGAACTGGCACAGGAGCTGCGGCGCGTGTCCCCCGACTTGCCCATCCTCATGCTCACCGCGCGGGATCGGGTGGAAGACCGCGTGCGCGGATTGAGGGCAGGGGCTGACGATTACGTCATCAAGCCCTTCAACAACGAAGAATTGCTGCTGCGCATCCAAGCGCTGATCAAACGCGCCGAGCGTCAAGCCAAGGACGACGGCCCGCGGATTTTGGAGGCGGGCACGCTTCGGTATGACCCGGAGTCCTATCTCCTGCACTGGCCAGGTGGAGAGCAACGCCTCACCCGAAAAGAAGGGGACGTGCTGAAATTGTTGATGCAGCGCATCGGGCGCACCACAGAACGGGACCTCATCACCCGCATGGTCTGGGGAGAATCCGGCCACTTTGTGGGCCGCAGCATGGACGTCTACATCGCCCGGTTGCGCAAAATCCTGAAGGTTGACCCCACCGTGAGACTCGACACCCTGCACGGCGTCGGGTTCCGACTGGAATGTCTCGCCGAGGACTGAGGGTCAGTCGCAGAGAAGGCCGAAGTAGGTCAAGAGCAAGAGGACGTCTGACACCCCGATGATGCCGTCTCCGGTCAAGTCCACTGCGCATTCGGGCTCTGCCTGGAACGTGCAACTGCCATCGTCGAAGAAGGCCGTGGCGTCGTAATTGTCCGCTCCTGGCACCGTGCACCCCGTCGGACCGGCCCCACAGAGCACATCGTCGACAGCGAAAGGACTGAATGCCGCGTCATCCGGGTCTGTGCACCCTGGGCAGGCGGAGGCCTCCAACCCCAAGCAAGCCCGGACTTCACCCCCGTCCCAGGATGCCGGAAAGGTCAAGTCCAACGTGCGAACCACGCCGTCTCCTTGTCCATCCGCAAGGAAGCCGAAGCTCCATTCTCCCGATTCGAGGATGGCATCCGCCGTCCACGTTCCGAATCCGCCCGGCGCCATCTGCAGGGGCGCAAAACCTGACAATTGAAGCTGCACCTCTTCTGGAATGCTGCCCGATTGGGAGGCATCAAGGCGGAATGTCACGGCATACTGGCAACTGCCATCGTCAAAGGGCAGCGCGGAGCAGGGATTGAAATTCAACGCCACCGGATCCTGACATTGGCTTTCCCCGGATGGCGGAGGCAGGAATCCCGCGCACCCGCAATCGGCCTGAATCACATCGCCTACCGTACAGACATCGCCGTCATCGCAAGCGCTTCCCACAAAGACGCACCCCTCATCCACGATCGCCTCTTCCGAGAAATTGCAGGCTTCGGGATGGGTACACCCGATGTGCAGGGGAAGGGCGCCCGCTTGGACCTTCCGGGCGCGGTAGCTGACATTGCCCCCGGGAAAGTAAATGGTGCCCCGCAAAGCGCCATTGGGGGCGAATTCACTCGCACTGCCGCCGCCCAGCTCATCGCTCAACGCATTGCCCCAACCAATCAAAGTGCCCCCATCTGCGAGGCGCTGGATGCTGCCTTGGGAAGATGCGAAACTGCCTTCTGGATGGGGCCACTCCTGCAGGAGGGTCGCCGTTCCAGCCTCGAGGTTGAGCTGATACTCCACGCCGCGTGACACCAATGGTTCGCTGCCGGTGGCATTGTCGTAGATCAGGATGCGGTCATTGGGCAGCAGCTGGGCATCGTGTTGCTGGGCAAATGCCCCATTGGCTTCCGTAAAAGCGAAGTCGGACTCCGGCCCACCCAAATGCCACAGGATGCCGCCTGTCTGCCGGTCGATGAGCACGACCAAATCCATGTTGCGCAGGCACAGCAGAATGTTGCCATCCGCCTGGGTTTCGAAGGCGTTGTGGTGGTAGGCATCGATCAGGCTCGCCTCCCAATTGCAGTGGGAGCACCACGTTGGGGGAATGTGCTCGGTGGCCCGCCAAAACCAAGTGACGTTGCCTTCTGCGTCTTGTTCCTGAAGCAGGCAATCGATGACCGCCTTCTCCGGATCCTCGGGGGGAGGAATGCTGTCGGACAAGTCCATCACCACATTTTCCTTTCCCATCAACAGCCGGGTGCCGTCCGCCCTCAACTCCAGGTCGTGAAAGTCCTCACTCGCTCCGTTGAAGATGACCGACTCCGTCGTGGTCAAGCTGCTGTCCAGCACGTGCCATTCTCCGATCAACGTGGAAAACCAGGACAACCGGCCGTCCGGATTCTGGTCAAAGTTGAATCCGTGAAGGGGCGTCAACTGGTTGTACACCACCTCGCCTGCACCGTTCACAATGATGGGATACGTCTGATTGGCACTCACCCGAGGAGACACCAAAATCCAACCGGGCGAGAGGGTTTGTCCGGGTTCCACCACCACGGCCACATCCAGGCTCTCTTGCGCCTGAAGGGGGGACAACATCCACAACATGGCGCATGCGAACACGCCCTGAATGGCCGTTCTTCCCCACGTTGGGGCGGACAAATTCAACCGAAAGCCTGCACAAGAGGGGCCCTCGTGCTCAACTTGCACCTGCGGAATGGCCGTGGATACATCACACATTCGCTTTCAATTTAGTCAATTTTATCGACATTTTTTAATGATTCGTCGACAATCAAGCCCGATTCAAGGGGTGTTTTGTGTGCTCCTCCTCATGGTGGGCCTCACAGGGTTTCAACAGGAAGCCGCTGGACAGGTTCAGCTGAACTCCGGCGACCGGTACGACCTGATTCATGCGGGATTCGGTTTGAGCACGCGCGGACTCCCGGTGTATGCGGGCGTGGAGCAAACCATTGACGACCATTTCTCTGCGGCGCTGATGGCCTCGTTTCAATCCTACGGAGAGAACGGCAGTGCCGGCAGTTGGACCCACCAATACCTCGGCCTCGGGCTCCAAGGCAACTACCATTTCATCGAACTCGACGCCGATGACCTCGACCTGTTCGCCGGATTGACACTCGGGTGGTACGTCCACAACTACAAGTGGGCCGGAGTCGGCGCGGCACCGGGCAACTACGGCGGCAACGCGATTGGCGGTTTCCAGCTTGCTGGCCAGATCGGGGCCCGATACGAACTGGACGACTGGACCCTCATGGCCCAACTCAATGGCGGACTGCTCTTGAGTGGCTTCCTCGTCGGATTGAGCTTTCCCCTGTGATGTTCCGGAATCTCGTCCTCCTCGCTGCCGCACTGTCCTTCATCTCGGGAGGACGCGCACAGTCCGATGGGGTGAATCCGGGGGAGAATGCCACCGCCCCGGTGGTGGGAACCCAACTGATTCTGCATGTCGGCGGACAGGCGCCTGCCGGGCCTTTGGCGGACCGGTTCGGCCTGTCCAATACCGTCGGCATGGGCATCCGACGCAGTACGGCATCCGGTTGGCGATTCGGACTGCATTACCGCTTCCAGACCGGAGCGGATGTTCGCGAACCCGGATTGCTTCAGAACCTCGTCGATCCCAACGGACACATCGTGGACAATGAAGGGCGCATCGCGCTTGTCACGGCCCAACAACGCGGCACGGTTTTCCATGTCACGGCCGGCCGCAAATGGAAGAGCGGGGGGCGCCACCCGGAAACGGGGTTCATTGCGGAACTCGGCGCCGGATTCTGGGAGCACAAGGTCCATTTTCAAAACCGCGGCAACCGGGTCACCCAACTCGACGAACCCCATTTGGCCGGCTATGATCGGTTGACCGGCGGCTGGCTGCTGCTTCCAAGGGCCGGGTTCGAATACCACAGTCCCAATGGGCAGGCCCGGTTCCAGTTCGGTCTGGAAACGTGGCTCGGCCGGCTGCAGCCCAACCGAACCTGGAATGCGGACACCGGCACCACCGATGTCGGACCGCGCGCAGACCGGGCTGTCGGGGTCTTTGCCGGTTGGATCCTGCGGCTCAAAGCCCGCACCACATCCCTCGACTACTTCTACTGAGCATGCGCGGGCTCTACAGCATCGGCATCACCCTGGCCTGGTGGCTGCTGCGGGCCGCATCGGCCTTCGGACACCGGAAGGCCCGGCTCGCTGTGCGGGGACGACACGGTTGGATGGCGCGCATTCGGGCAGCCAAAGCCGCGGCCATCGCAACGGGAAAGACCGGCCGCTGGCTTCATGTGCACTGCGCATCCGTCGGCGAGTACGAGCAAGCCGCACCCCTGCTCGATGCCCTGGCAGCCCAGGCGCCAAACCGCCCGATTCTGCTCACGTTCTTCTCCCCTTCAGGCCGGGAAGCCATCACGGAGTCCGCCGCAGACCACATCGACTATCTCCCTTGGGATGGGGCCTCCGAGACCCGTCGGTTCGCAGCCCTGCTGGATGCTGAAGACACGGTATTGGTCAAGTACGAACTCTGGCCCAACCTGCTGCGCGCCCTCCGCCAACACGGCACTCGCATCCACCTCGTCGCCGCCCGATTCGATCGTGGCCGGCACCCCATGAACGGCTGGGGATGGTGGGTCCGGCAGCACCTCGCCACATTGGACTCCCTCCATGTTCAAGATGCCGCTTCCCAATCCACACTTGCGGAATTCGGTCTGTCTTGCTCCGTGACCGGCGACCCCCGGGCAGACCGGGTGCTCCAAGCCCTCGATCGTCCCATGGACCCGGCCGTCCAAGAGACGCTTCAGCGCATGGAGGCGTGGAAGGGAGAGCGGCGGCTCCTGCTCATTGGCAGTGGCTGGCCCGGGGAATGGGATGCCCTGCGCATCGCCCGTGAGAACTGGCCTGCAGGCTGGGCCTTTGTCATGGTGCCACACGACATCACCGGCGCCTCAGTGGATGCATGGTGCTCCGAGGCCGACGTCGTGCGGGCCTCTGACTGCGCCTCGGGCGCGTTTCCAAGGGCAACGGGATTGGTCCTCGATCAAATGGGATGCCTCCGCGATGCCTACCGGCTCGCTGACCTCGCCATCGTCGGCGGTGGATGGCGAGCAGGGGTACACAACACCCTGGAACCCGCAGCCCATGGCCTTCCCGTGGCCGTTGGCCCCAAAGTCGAAGGGTTCCGGGAAATCGCGGGACTCCACGACGCGGGTGCCTTGACCATTCACCTGCACCCGGGCGGACTGGCAGATTGGATCGCAGAATGGACAAGCACCGAGCATGACGTGCAACGCCGCGAAGCTGGGCAGGCCGCGAAAGCTTGGGTCCTCGCCCACCGCGGGGCTGCCGACCGAATCGTTTCGGCGCTGCTGGCCAAGTCCTGACTTCACCGAAGGCCTTGAAAACAAAGAAGGACCTCCTTTCGGAAGTCCTTCTTGACTGAGCGAGAAACGAGACTCGAACTCGCGACCCCAACCTTGGCAAGGTTGTGCTCTACCAACTGAGCTATTCTCGCTTGCGGACGGCGAATTTACACCAAAACAACATCTCCGCAATGCACCCGTCGACAAAAGTGAGAGAAGACACGACCTATAATAAGTAGTCGGTTTGGAGAATTTGTGTGACATTGTGAGACTGCCTTTTACTCCTCACCATGAGAACCTTTTGCCTCCTCGTGCTCACCCTGTTGTTGAGCGCCCCTTCCACCGTCTGGACCCAAGCCAAGACACCAACGGCTCCTGCCCAGCGCGAATGCGCCGCACATGAGAAGCACGTCCAGCTGATGGGACTGGATGCCGCTTACGCCAAGCGACACAGCGATCTCGAGAAGCAGACGGCTGCATTTGTGCAGGCCCGTCAAGAGGCCCGAGCCAATGGTGCGCAAATGCAACCGGTCGTGGTCACCATTCCCGTGGTGTTCCACGTGGTCTATGCCAACGATGCGGAGAACATCCCCGACTCGAAGCTCCTGGAGCAGCTTCAAGTGCTCAACGACGACTTCCGCCGCTTGAATGCGGACCAAGACAACCTCTGGCCGCAGGCGGCAGACACGGAAATCGAGTTCTGCCTGGCCACGCGCGACCCCAATGGTGCGCCCTCGGACGGCATTCTCCGGGTGCCGACCACGGTGGGCAGCTTTGGCACCTCAGACAATGTGAAGTTCAGCAGTGCGGGCGGTTCTGATGCTTGGCCTCGGGAGGACTACATGAACTTCTGGGTCTGCAATCTCGGAGGCGGATTGCTCGGATATGCGCAGTTCCCGGGCGGGCCTGCAGCCACGGATGGCATTGTCTGCGGCTACCAGTTCGTGGGCTTGAACGGAGCGGGTGCCGGCGCCTACAACCTCGGTCGCACCGCCACCCATGAGGTGGGACACTGGCTCAACCTCCGCCACATCTGGGGCGATGGCCCTTGTGGCACCGACGACTTTGTCGCCGACACCCCTGAATCGGATGGCGCCAATTACGGCTGTGCCCTCGGCAGTGTGAGTTGCGGGTCGGAAGACATGGTCCAGAACTACATGGACTACAGCGACGATGCCTGCATGAATGTGTTCTCTCAGGGGCAAGCGGACCGCATGCAAGCCCTTTTTGCCCCAGGTGGAACCCGCGTGAGCTTGCTGAGCTCCAATGGTTGTCTGCCGGCAGTCCCGGACTTCGATCTCGACGCCTCCATCCTCAATGTCGCTCAGCCATCGGGCTTTTCCTGCGCCACGGACGTCACACCGGAAGTCACCCTGTTCAACAACGGCGGAGTGGACTTGACCTCGGCCACCTTGACCTACTCGGTCGATGGCGGTGCAGACCAAATCTTCAGTTGGACCGGCAGTCTCGCCTTTGGAGAGTCTGAGACCATCACGCTCCCAACCCTCACGCCAGGAGATGGGGACCACACCTTTGACATCGCCGTCTCTGCGCCCAACGGCGGCACCGACGAAAACACATCCAACGATGCGGCCAGCAGCAGCTTCAGCTTGGACTCCCAAGGCGTGGATGTCGTCATGACCTTGACGCTCGACAGCTACCCGGGAGAAACCACCTGGGAGTTGGTGGATGCGGCCGGCACCGTCGTCTGGAATGGTGGTCCGTATAGCGGCAGCGGCACGGTCGTGGAGACCTCCTGTGTCGGCGACGGGTGCTACACGCTCAACGTCTACGACAGCTTCGGAGATGGCATGTGCTGCGCTTATGGAAACGGCGGATATGAGTTCTCCCAAGATGGTGTGATCCTCGCCTCAGGCGGAGATTTCACCAACGTGGAATCCACGGAAGTGTGCGTGGGCGACATCGTCCTCGGATGCACGGATGCCGGCGCCTGCAATTACAACCCGGACGCCGTGGCCGATGACGGCAGCTGCGACTTCAGCTGCTTCGGTTGTACCGACCCCGCTTTCTGCAACTACAACGCGGAGGCCACGGTGGACGATGGCTCCTGTGCAGACGTGGACCAGTGTGGCATCTGCGCGGGCGACGGCACCAGCTGTGTCGGCTGCACGGACAGCACGGCCTGCAACTACAACCCCGACGCCACCATTGACGACGCTTCCTGCACCTACCCTCCTGTCGGCGGCATTTGCGATTGCTTCACCGACCTCAGCCTGACCGAGACCTTGTCCGGTGGTCAAGCGGGAACGGCGACCACCTTCACGGGGACAGGTGAAGTAACGGGCATCGACATCACCCTCGACTACACTTCTTCCGCTGGAAGCTGGCCTGCTGACCTCCTTGTGGTCATCAATTCGCCGGACGGCAACTGCATCGAATTCGGCGGATTCAGCGCCACAGTGTCGGCCGGATGCACGGACTTGGGGAACTACTCCACCGTCTGGCCTGGCGATTGGGCCGTCGACGCGTCTGGCGTCTACACCGCTTCTGTTGACCTCAGCAATTCTGGCCTCACCGGAAGCGGAGACTGGACGATCCAGCTCATCAACGGCTACTCCGCCGGTGGTGCCGTGACGTACGTCGCCGACATCACCGTCAACGAGGTGTGCATCGGCGGTGTGGTGGAAGGCTGCACCGACTCCAACAGCTGCAACTACGATGCGAATGCCACGATCGACGACGGGTCCTGTGCCGACTTCGACCTCTGCGGCGTGTGCGCCGGAGACAACAGCACCTGCGGCGGCTGTACCGACAGCACGGCGTGCAACTTCGACCCGGCGGCTGTGGTCGATGACGGCTCCTGCCTCCAGCTTGACCAATGCGGTGTGTGCGGGGGCGATGACAGCACCTGCGGTGGCTGCACCGACAGCACGGCCTGCAATTTTGACCCTGACGCCATCCTCGACGACGGCTCCTGCCTCTTCGAAGGGCTCGACTTCGTCTTGACCATTCTGACGGACAACTTCCCTGGCGAGACCACCTGGACCCTCACCGATTCGACGGGCGCAGAGGTCGCTTCCGGTGGTCCGTACGACACCGCAGGCACCACCATCACGGAATCCTTCTGTGCGGGTGACGGCTGCTACACCTTCACCATTTCCGACAGCTTTGGAGACGGCATTTGCTGCGCCTATGGCATCGGCGACTACAGCTTGACCGTCGACGGCAGCGTTGTGGCATCGGGTGGCGATTTTGGCGACTCGGAATCGACCACGTTCTGCGTCGGCGAAGGATTCGGTTGCACCGACAACACCGCCTGCAACTACGACCCGGACGCCTTGGAAGACAATGGCAGCTGTGACTTCAGCTGCTACGGCTGCACGGACCCAGAGAGCTGCAATTACGATGCGGATGCCACCATCGACGACGGCTCCTGCACCGGCCCCGGCGAATCCATCGTGGTCAGTGTGACCACGGACATTTACCCGGATGAAATCACCTGGACCCTCACCGATGACGCCGGAGCCCTCATCGCGTCGGGTGGTCCCTACACCACTGACGGTGTGACGGAAGAACAGACGGTTTGCGCGGCCGCCGGCTGCTACACATTCACCATCGCAGACAGCTTTGGCGATGGCATCTACGCCCCGGGTGGCTACACGCTCACTGTCAACGACACCCTCGTCGCCTCTGGCGGTGACTATGGTGATGGGGAGTCCATTG
>CALBSW010000117.1 GCA_937967465.1 uncultured Flavobacteriales bacterium | reverse complement strand
TTGCCGTTGAACTCGTTGATGGGCATGAGCTCGAGGGCGGTGATGTTGAGCGAGCTCAGGTAATCCAAAGTGTCCAGCAGGAATTGGAAGGTGCGCTCTTCACTGAAATCACGAACGAGCAGCTCGTAGATGACGAGGTTTTCCTGGACTGGGCGCTCAAAGTCGCCATCGGTCCACTCGAACTCCGGACCGCCGGTCTGGAAGACACTGACGGGGGCCTGGTTGGTCAATCCCACAGGGAAGTCAATGAGGAAGGGGTAAGTAGACTCAGGAATCCAGGGGTCGTTCCAGTAATCGAGTTGCTTCTCCGCATAGGGGTCTGGAAAGCGGTCGTCGTTGGGCATGACGTGATACTGATACCGGTATTCCTGCGCCGGGTTGATGCCGGTCAACTCGATCCAGAACCGTTGGCCATCCGGCGTCACGTTCATCATGAAGTCTTCCTCAATGGCCCAATTGGTCAAGTCGCCCACGAAGAACACGTGGCTCTTGCCCGGAGCAAACAGCTGCAGCACGATGGAGGTGCCGTCAGCGGAGGGGTTCAGACCATCCTGGGTGCCTGCTGGGGCCGCCGCGACGTTGGGACTGGCGGGCAAGACGAGCAGCTGGACCTCAGCTGTGGCCGTTTCCATGCCGTTGTCAGCCGTGAAGAGGACGGTGGTGGTCCCTTCTTCCGTGGGGGTGAAATCCGCAGTGAGTTCCGTGGCGTCGATGGCTTCTGCAATGGTGTCGCCATTCACGGTGAACGTCAGGTGGGCCATGTCAGAGGCATTGGCCGCAAGGGGGACCGATGCACCGGAAACGACGATGACGCTGGGATCTGCAGGCTGCTGAAAGACGGCCTCGAACCCTCCGCCACTCAGTGGCAGAAAGATGTCGCTGCCATCGGTGTCGCGTCCCACCAGGGAGCCGGTGCCATTGCGGAACACCATGGCGAGCTGTTCGGCCTCCACGCCGCCGCCGACACCGTAAAACTGGGCCAAGGTCTGTCCCCCGAAGTCGTAGCTCCACAGGTCTGAGCCCTCGTAGTCCATGACCCACTGCGGGTCGGTACTGGCCCAAGGCATGTTCACGTATTGCCAGTCGGTGGGCGTCGAACTGGTGGAGGTGATCAGGCCGGTGTGGATGTACACCGGAATGATGCCGGAGAGTTCCCCATTGCCTTCGGTGGCGTCGTAATACAGCGTGACCTGATCGTCGATGGAAGGGAAAGCCGGTTCCGTCCACACCACTTGCGCTGAAGTGGTGCAAACCCATGTAGCCGCCGCGAGGAGGAGGAGGTGTCTCATGAACTGTGTAAGGTGTCCGGCACAGTGGCTGGAGATGAAGTGTCGAAAATACACCAACGTCCCGTGGCCTTACTCGGGCCGGACGTAGGTGTAGAGTTGGGCAGGCTTGTGCAGCACGCCCTCTTGTTTTTCATCGAGGGGCACCA
Organism: uncultured Flavobacteriales bacterium; assembly: GCA_937967465.1. Taxonomy (GTDB): domain Bacteria; phylum Bacteroidota; class Bacteroidia; order Flavobacteriales_D; family Sanyastnellaceae; genus UBA8752. Next base: position 37,699 of record CALBSW010000117.1, on the reverse strand, counting down.
CGCCTTCCATGCGCTTCACATTCTTCCTGAAGTTGCGCTTGTCCAGGTCCTTGTCCAAGATGATCTCGTGGAGGCGCTGGAGCTGTCCCAAGGTGAACTTTTCAGGAAGCAGCTCGAAGATGACGCTTTGTCGGGCCACGTCCTCACGGAGTTGAAGCAGCCCAGCTTTGACAATCTCGTTGTGGTCGAAGGCCAAACGCGGCAGATCGCTCAAAGGGCACCATTCTGCGCGGCTCGCGAAACTGCTGGGGCGCGGCTTGTACTCGGCCATGGCCACGAGGCTATAGTATCCAATGGTCACCACCCGGCGCTCCGGGTGAGGCCGCATGCGGGTCAACCATTCCCGGTCCTTTTCCTCGAACACACGTTCTGGGGCCCCGAAAGCGCGAAATTGCTTCAGGTAAATGCCGTCGAGGGACGTGAGGTTGGAGAGGATGCGGTGCGCGGCTTGGTCGAGTCCTTCTTCCGGAAACACGAGGTCTCCTGGGACTGCCATGTGGAACCGGTCCGGGGCCATGTCCACTCCAGGAAGGCCTTGACGGATCAAAAGGACCTGCAGTTGCTCTCCGTCAAAGCCAAAAACCACGTTGTCCACGCTGAGGTCAAACGCAGCGTTTTTCGGGGAATGGGTAGGTGAGGAGACGTCGGCAGGCATCAATTGGTGTCAAAAGTACACCAATTTACTCTGAGCAGTGTCCGATGTACCTTCGCGCTCCTTCATGAGCACGATTCAACGCATCGGCGTCCTCACCAGCGGTGGCGACGCACCTGGAATGAATGCCGCCATCCGTTCAGTGGTTCGCGCCGCCGTATTTCATGGCATTGAAGTGACGGGCATCTTCCAAGGTTATGAGGGCCTCATCACAGGCGACCTGAAGCGGCTGCACGCCCGCTCCGTGGCCAAAATTCTGGGTCGTGGGGGCACCATTTTGAAGAGTGCGCGGTGCATGGATTTCTATGAACCCGAAGGGCGCTCCAAAGCCGCCCGCGTCTTGCGGGATTCCAGCATCGATGGCCTGGTGGTCATCGGCGGAAACGGCACCTTCACCGGCGCCATGAAGCTGGAGGAAGAGCACGGCATCAAGGTGGTGGGCATCCCCGGCACAATCGACAACGATCTGGCAGGAACGGATTACACCATCGGGTACGATACCGCCACGAACACCGTGGTGGAGGCTGTGGACAAGATTCGCGACACGGCGAGCAGCCACAACCGGCTGTTCTTCGTCGAGGTGATGGGCCGTGACAGCGGTTACATCGCACTCAAAACGGGCATCGCCACGGGCGCCATCGCAGTGATGACCCCCGAGGCCAACATGTCCATCGACGACCTCATCGCCATTCTGGAGAAGGGCGAGGAGTCCAACAAGACGAGTTCCATCGTGATCGTGGCCGAGGGCGACCCCAATGGCGGTGCCATGGAAATCGCCGCCAAGGTGCACGCCCGGTACAATAAGTACGACACCCGGGTCACCGTCCTGGGACACATTCAACGCGGAGGAGACCCGAGTTGCTTCGATCGGGTCCTGGCCAGTCGAATGGGGGTGGGGGCCGTCGAGGCGCTCATCTCCGGACAAACGGCAGTGATGTCCGGCATCGTCAACGACGAGGTCGTCTACACTCCGTTCTCCGAAGCCATCAACAGCAAATCAAAAGGGCTCGACGAAGAACTTCGCGTCGCCCAAATTCTCAGCATTTGAACGCAAACCCAACACCATGACCAAGGTTGCCATCAATGGATTCGGCCGCATCGGCCGTCTTTCTTTCCGCCAGCTCCTCGCCAAGGAGGGCGTCGACATCGTTGCCATCAACGACCTCACGAGCGTGGACACGCTCGCTCACCTGCTCAAGTACGACAGCATTCACGGCCGCTTCCCGGGTGAAGTGCGCGTGGAGAGCGGTCAGCTCGTGGTCAATGGGAAGACCGTGGCGGTCAGTGCGGAGCGCGACCCGGCGGCATTGCCCTGGGGTGACCTCGGTTGCGATGTGGTGGTCGAGAGCACAGGAGTTTTCCGCGACCCGGACGGAGCAGGCAAGCACGTGGCTGCCGGCGCCAAGAAGGTGGTCATTTCCGCACCGGCCAAGGGCGGCATCAAGACCGTGGTCCTCGGTGTCAATGATGACGTGATCAACGGAGACGACGTCATCTTGTCCAACGCAAGCTGCACGACCAACTGTTTGGCCCCGATGGCCAAGGTCCTCAACGACACGTTTGGATTGGAGCAGGGCTACATTACCACGATCCACGCGTACACCTCAGACCAGCGCATTCAGGATGCACCGCACAGCGACCTCCGCCGCGCGCGAGCCGCAGCGATGAGCATGATCCCGACCACCACCGGCGCCGCCGTGGCAGTGGGTCTCGTGCTGCCGGAGCTCAAGGGCAAGCTGGACGGTTGTGCTGTCCGTGTTCCAACCCCGACTGGTTCCGTGACGGACTTGGTGGCCACGCTGAGCCGCGAGGTGACCGCAGAGGAAGTCAACGCGGCCATGAAGGCGGCCGCAGAGGGGCCGATGAAGTGCATCATGGAATACACCGAGTATCCCATTGTCAGCGTCGACATCGTGGGCAACACCCACAGCAACATCTTCGATGCCGGCATGACCAGCGCCATGGGCAATGTGGTCAAGGTCTTCGGCTGGTATGACAACGAAATGGGCTACTCCAGCCGCGTCGCTGACCTCGTCCAACGCATCGGCTGATGCGCGTCCTGATAGCGGACAGCGGGTCGACCAAGTGCGACTGGCAACTCCTGGACGAATCCGGCAGGGAATTGGCCGAATTCCACACGATGGGATTCAATCCCTACTTCCACACCGCGGATGTGGTGGAGGAGGTCATGGGAAACAACGCCGATGTCCAACGCCTCGGGAATGAGGTGACCCACGTGTTCTTCTATGGCGCTGGTTCAAGCACTCCCGAACTCTGCGCCATCATTCAAGAAGGCCTCCAGCGGGTGTTTCCGGCAGCCAGTGTCTTGGTGGACCACGATTTGGTCGGTGCAGCGTACAGCACCTACGACGGCCGACCAGGCGTCACCTGCATCATTGGGACAGGCTCCAACAGCTGTCACTTCGACGGAGACAAGGTTCATGAAGAAGTGCCGGCGTTGGCCTACATCCTCGGGGATGAGGCGAGCGGAAGCTGGCACGGCAAAAAATTGCTGGCCGCGAAACTCTACCACCACCTTCCAGCGGAGGTTGCGGCAGATTTCGATCAGACCTATGGGCTCTCCAAGGACGACATCATCAACAAGGTCTACCTCGAGCCAGACCCGAATGTCTTTCTCGCGAGCTTCATGACCTTCATTGGTAAGCACAAAACGCAGCCGCTGTTTCAGGCCTGGTTAAAAGCAGGTTTTGAGGCATTTGTGGATGTTCATGTCAAGTGTTTTTCCAACTGGCGTGAGGAGCCTGTGCACTTCATTGGCAGCGTGGCCTATCACTTCCAGGACGAGCTCAAGGCCGTCTGCGCGGAACGCGGAGTGACCGTGGGCGCCATCATCAAGAAGCCCATCGACGGTCTGGCGTCCTATCACCTCAAGCACATTCTCCCAGCCCTGCAATCCTGACCATGGCGTTCGAGCTTCAAGCCTGTCTGTTTGACCTCGACGGTGTCATTGTGGACACCGCCAAATACCACTTCACTGCATGGCAGCGCCTTGCAGAGGAACTGGGGGTGTCCTTCGACCATTCGGACAACGACCAGCTCAAAGGGGTCAGCCGTGTGGATTCATTGGAGTACATCCTGCGCAAGGGAGACCTTGAGCTGGACAACGACACGAAGGTTCGGCTGATGGACCGCAAGAATGCCTGGTATCTCGAGCAAGTGGCCGGCATGACGCCAGATGAGCTCTTCCCTGGCGTGGTGGCTTTCATGGACGAGCTTCGGGCGAAAGGCAAGGGCGTGGCGCTCGGTTCAAGCAGCCGGAATGCGCCCCTGATCCTCGACCGTTGTGGCATCGCAGACCGCTTTGATGCGGTGGTCGACGGCAACAGCATCACCTTCAGCAAGCCCGACCCTGAAGTGTTCCTCAAAGGGGCTTCCGCATTGAATTCTGCCCCGTCCAAGACCGTGGTCTTTGAAGACGCCTTGTCTGGTGTGGACGCCGCTTTGAATGGTGGCTTCCGTGTCGTGGGGGTCGGTCCTGAAGGCGCGCTGCCCAAGGCGGATTTCACCTTGCAGGGATTCGACGGATTCACGGTGGACCACTTGGTCGACCGACTTTCCTGAAGACAACCATGGAACGTTATCTGGACATCCACCCTTGGAAAATCGTGGAGACGGGATTCCATCCCGATCGCCAGCGAAGCTCCGAATCCATTTTCAGCATCGGCAATGGCCGTTTCGGTCAGCGGGCCAATCACGAGGAAAGCTATTCCGGCGACCACCTGCGTGGCAGCTACGTCGGTGGCGTTTACTATCCCGACAAAACCAAGGTGGGGTGGTGGAAGAACGGGTATCCGGAGTACTTCGCGAAGGTGCTGAATGCACCGGACTGGACGTCCATCCATGTGACCGTGAATGGGGTTCAACTGGACCTTCACCAACACGCGCCCCGCCATTTCCATCGGGAGCTCGACATGCAGATCGGCATGTTGACCCGGACCTTCGAAGTCGAAGTCGGCGGCGCTTGGTTGCGCGTTCAAGCGCAGCGCTTTTGCAGCATGGCCGATGTGGAGACGGCCCATGTGAGGATGGCCATTGACGTCCTTTCCGGTGAAGGCGACATCCAGATTGATGCGGTACTCGATGGCAATGTGTCCAATGAGGATGCCAACTGGGAGGAGCAGTTCTGGGAACATCTCGAGGCAGGTGGCAACGGGGAGGGCGGCCATTTGGTTGTCAAAACCCGCAAGACGGAATTCCACGTGGGGCACGCCTACCGTACGTCTGCGAGCCACAATGGAGCACCATTGGAAGGAGAAGGGACGTCCCATCCCCACGGACACAACGTCCGCTTTCAGAGTGCCTTTGAGCCCGGATCGGCGTTCGTGATCGAAAAGCACGTCGGGCTGGTTCGGGATTTTGATCACGACGCAGCCCAATTGGCGGAAGTGGCCCGGACCAAGGCGGCGGATGCCGAGGCGGCAGGCTGGAGCGCAGCCCGACAAGACCATGCCATGGCCTGGTCTCGAATCTGGGACGATGCCGACATCACCATCCAAGGCGACGATGCGGCCCAGCAGGCCATCCGCTTCAACATCTTCCACCTCAACCAGACGTACACCGGCGACGACCCCCGATTGAACGTCGGCCCCAAAGGCTTCACCGGAGAGAAATACGGTGGCGCCAGCTACTGGGACACGGAGGCCTATTGCTTGCCTTTCTTCCTGGGCACCCACCCTCAGACGGTGGCCCGCCAACTGCTGGTCTATCGCCGGCAGCACCTGGACCGTGCCATCGAGAATGCGAGCAAGCTCGGATTCAAGAACGGCGCAGCCTTGTACCCCATGGTCACGATGAATGGGGAGGAGTGCCACAACGAGTGGGAAATCACCTTTGAGGAGATCCACCGAAATGGCGCGATGGTGTATGCCATCCACAACTACATCCGCTACACGGGAGATGAGGCCTACCTCGCCCAAGGCGGTTGGGAGGTCATCCTCGGTGTGGCGCGATTCTGGGCCCAGCGTGTCAATTGGTCCGAAGCCAAGCAAGCCTATGTGATCCTGGGCGTGACTGGACCCAACGAGTACGAGAACAACGTCAACAACAACTGGTACACCAACCGCCTTGCGGCATGGTGCCTTCGCCAAGGCGCCTCTGCGCTGGATTGGATGCGGGAGCATGCCCCGGATGCGTTGGCCAACCAAGCAGAGCTTTGGCAGTTCGATGAGGCGGAAGCCGAACGGTGGCTGGACATCGCAGACCGCATGTACTACCCCTTGCTCGAGGGAACGCGCGTCTTCCTCCAGCAGGACGGCTTCATGGACAAAGCGCAATCCATGGCGGCCGATTTGGATGACGCGGAGCGCCCCATCAACCAGCATTGGAGCTGGGACCGCATTCTGCGCTCGGTCTACATCAAGCAAGCGGACACCCTGCAGGGACTGTACTTCTTCGAATCTGAATTCGATGAGGAGACCCACCGCGAGAACTTCGAGTTTTACGAGCCGCGCACCGTGCACGAAAGCAGCCTGAGTCCGTGCGTTCACGTGGTCCTGGCCGCCAAACTGGGGATGGAAGAAAAGGCCGTAGAGATGTACCTCCGCACAGCCCGCCTCGACCTTGACGACTACAACCGGGAGGCGTATCAAGGCCTTCACATCACCAGCATGGCCGGCACTTGGATGAGCGTCATCGAAGGTTTCGGGGGCTTCCGCGTCGTTGATGGTGTGCCGCATTTCAAGCCGATGTTGCCACAAGCGTGGGAGGGCTACTCGTTCCGCCTTCAATTCAGGGGGCGCCGTCTGTTTGTGGAGGTCCAGCGCGATGGCACACGCGTGACCGTGTTGTCCGGAGACCCACTCGAGTTGGTCGTCGACGGTGTCCAGCAAGTGCTGTCGGCCGCGGACTGATCAGTCCAGCCACAAGCTGTTGGTGGCCCCAGGCGTGCCACCATGACCAATGGACGCCGACCACGCTTCGGGCAGGTGTGCGTCCATGTCCAGATGCAAGCGCTCCAGCGAAGGCCCTTGGCCGTCAGGTGCCGTGTCCCAGTCTCCGCTGTCGCTGAATTCGACGGACTCGACCACAGCACCGTCTGGTGCGCGCAAGGCGAGCAGTTCACCACTGTTGTTGAGGCCACCTGTGCCCCAATCGAGTACTGGGTAACCCAAGCCTTGATAGGTCAGCGGGGCTGTGGTCAGGACCAGAAAGCCTCCGGGGGCGATCCAAGTGCTGTCGGGAAAATCAAATGCGAGCCCCTCCGAGACGGACCAGCCTGAGAGATCCACGGCTGAGGGTCCCGGGTTGTGCAATTCCAAAAATTCATATTGCGCATCCGATCCTTGGGAGGAGGCCGGATTGTAGTGGAGTTCCGAGAATTGGATGAGGGGCCATTCTCCGCTGTCGGCACCGCCCCAATCGCAGGTTTCTCCAAAATCGGTCAGCATCAAGAGCATGTCCGCCATGTCCACATGGCCATCTCCATCAAAGTCGCTGCGACAGGGGGAGGAGAGGGGGGTGTTGATTTGGGCAAGGGTGACCAGCGGGCCAAGGCTGCAGAGGGAAAAGGAGAGGGCCGGAAGGAAGTGGGAAATGCGCATGAGGGTTGGGATTGTTCAGGCCCGAACCAACGCCATGGCGCCCCACGAAAAACCCGGCGTTCACAGGTGTGCGCGCCGGGTTTGTCGGTGTCGAAAAAGCCAACCGTCCCTCAGAGGTGTTCGTTGGCCAGGTTGGCGAGATCGCTGCGTTCGCCTTTGTCGAGTGTGATGTGACAGTACAAATCGCGTCCCTTGAGCCGGTCGATCACATAGCTCATGCCATTGGACTGCTCATCGAGGTAGGGCGTGTCAATTTGCCGCACATCTCCGGTCAGGATGACTTTGGAATTCTCCCCTGCCCGGGTGATGATGGTCTTCACTTCGTGCGGGGTCAAATTCTGGGCTTCATCCACGATGAAAATGACATTCGACAAGCTCCGCCCGCGGATGTAGGCCAACGGGCAAATGGTGATTTTGCCTTGCGTCCGCATCTCTTCGATGGCCCGGTATTTCCGTTCGTTCTGACCAAACTGGCTCTTGATGAAGTTCAGGTTGTCCCAGAGGGGCTGCATGTAGGGGTTGACCTTCTCCTCGGCATCGCCAGGGAGATAGCCAATGTCGTTGTTGCTCAACGGGACGATGGGGCGGGCCAGAATGATCTGGTCAAACCGGTTTTTCTGCTCCAGCGCGCCGGCCAGGGCCAGCAGGGTCTTTCCCGTACCGGCAACGCCGCTGATGGTCAGCAGGTGGATGTCCGGATTCAGGATGGCGTGCAAGGCGAAGGCCTGCTCCGCATTCTTGGGCTTGATGCCATAAGCGTAGCTCTTGTCCACCCGCTCGATGGTCTTCTTGGACTCACTGAAGAAGCCCATCGCGGAGGAGGAGCAGTTGCGAATGATGTAGAAGTGGTTGTTCCGGCGCTCCTTGCCCAGGACACTGATTTTCCGCGTTTGGCCACTGACGTACATCTTGCGCACCACCTCGCCATCGACCCCCTCAATGAGGGTCTTGCCGGTGTAGAGGTGCTTCATGTCCTTGACCTTTCCGGTCTTGTAGTCTTCGGCCGGGAGGTTGAGCGCTTTCGCTTTGAGCCGGAGGTTGATGTCCTTGGAGACGAGGACCACCTTCATGTCGGGCGCGTCGTGTTGCAGCTGAAGCGCCGCCGTCAAAATCTTGTGGTCGTTGGTCTTCTTGTCAAAAATGGTGGCTGCACTGAGCCCGCTTTCGTGCTGGTCATCGCACATGATGATCCGGAGGAGTCCTTCCGACTCATTCTCCAGTGGGAACCAGTCCTGCAGCGATTGGTCCTTGCTGAGCCGGTCCAGAATGCGGATGCACTCCCGGGCTTCGAAATTCTTGGTGTCGTTGCCCACTTTGAAGGTGTCGAGTTCTTCCAACACGGTGATGGGAATGGCCACCCGGTTGTCCTCGAAATTCTGAAGGCTGTTGTGGTCGTGCAGCAACACAGAAGTGTCCAGCACAAAGACCTTTGTCATGCCCTTGGTCTTGGAGGGCTTGGAGTCGCTGGCTTTCGGGGCCGGCTTCTTCTTGGGCGACTTTTTCTTCGCTGTCGTGGATTGAACCTCCGCGGAGTCAGGAGCAATGAAGGGGGCCTTGGTCGTCAAGAGCTGCAGTGTTGTGGAGCATCGGACTGAGCGCGTCACCGAGAGGCTCCGGGTTTGAAGTGCGTCACCACGTTTGGGACACCTCCAAGCTATTTGCAGGGGAAAGGGAATGGGAGAAGCGTCTGGCGGACTTCTTCACTTTGCGTCTGGGGTTTGGCCTGAAGCCAAGTGCGGCGCGTTATGCAGCAGTCCGACGCACTTCATGTCAGACTCCAGCCAAATTCAATCCTCATCGGGCCCGGAGCCCGCGCCGAAGTAGAGATCGTACATTCCTTCGGGCAAATCCAACAGGACGACTTTTTCGTCGCGGTTGACTTGGCGCAGGACGCTGTCGGTCATCGGAAAGAGCCCTTCCTTCCCATCGCGGATCGATTTGAAGAGGGGGTTTCCAGGCAGATCCATGACATCCACAATCTCGCCGAGCGTGCCGTGGGTGACATCCTTCAATTCAAAGCCGATCACTTCGTGGTAATAGAATTGAAGTCCTTTCAATTCAGGCAAAGCCGCTGCTGGCAACAGCAGTTCATGGCCCGACATCGACATGGCGGCATCGACGTCGTCCACGCCTTCAAAGTGCACCACCGTCACCTTGGGCCGAACGGACACGGAAGTGAGGGCGTAGGGGACCAATGTGCCTTGGCGCTTGACCCACACCATGTCGAGTCCGACGTAATTCTGGGGGATGTCCACATCCAGCTTGACGGCCACATCTCCTTTGAGCCCGTGGGGCTTGAGGGTCTTGCCGAGGACAAACATGTCGGGTGCAGCGCTCATGGGGGCGAAGTTGGGACAAAAAGAAAGGCCGCCATGGGCAGCCTTTCTTTCTGTTGGGTGGAACGCAGGATTACTCCTCGGTCTTTTCTTCTTCACCGGCGTCCTCAGCGGGAGCCTCTTCAGCGGGCGCTTCCTCAGCGGGAGCCTCCTCAGCAGCGGGCGCTTCCTCAGCGGCAGGAGCCTCTTCAGCAGCGGGCGCTTCCTCAGCAGCAGCAGCCTCTTCAGCCGCGGCTTCCTCAGCGGGCGCTTCTGCAGCAGCGGCCTCGGCTTCAGCAGCAGCCTGAGCGGCAGCGGCTTCCGCGGCGAGCTCAGCTTGCTTTCCAGCAATCTCCTTTGCGCGGGCTTCGTTGACGGCCTTCTCAGCAGCCAACGCCTGGTTGCGGGCTTCCTCAGCGGCGGCAGCCACCTTGCTGGCCTGCTGGTTCACCTTGCCCTCCTTTTCATGGAGCCAGGCTTCGAATTTCTTGTTGGCTTCCTCCTCGGTGAGGGCGCCTTTCTTGACACCATTCAAGAGGTGGTTGTGGTAGACGACACCCTTGTACTTGAGGATGGCGCGGGCCGTGTGGCTCATCTCGGCACCGACCTGCAACCAGTAGAGGGCGCGGTCGTGCACCACGTCGATGGTGGCCGGGTTGGTGTTGGGGTTGTACGTGCCGATCTTCTCGATGAAGCGACCGTCGCGCTTGGCGCGGGCGTCGGCGGCGACAATGTGGTAGAAGGGCTTGCCTTTCTTACCGTGGCGTTGGAGGCGGAGGCGTGTGGCCATGTGAAAAACGTTTTAGAAGGGTCCGAAACCCAGTTGTTGATGCTTGAAAATGGGCGGCGAAGATAGCCAAGAACCCGTGAATCCACAATGGAATCGAAGGTGCGATGGGGTTCAGCCGCGAAGATGCCCCAAGAACTCCCGGCGGACGCTCTCTTGTTTGAATGCACCGTGGTAATCTGCCGTCACGGTGGAGCTGCCCTCGTCTTCGATGCCGCGGCTGGAGACGCACATGTGCTTGGCGTCCATGACCACAGCCACATCCTCGGTCTCGAGAATGGCTTTCAGGGCCTCCGCCACCTGGCGCGTCAACCGTTCCTGCACCTGAGGGCGCTTGGCATAGTGGTCCACGAGGCGGTTGATTTTGCTCAACCCGATGACGCGTCCCGAGGAGATGTAGGCAACATGCGCTTTGCCGTGAATCGGCAGGAAGTGGTGCTCGCAGGTGGAGTTCAAGGTGATGTCCCGCTCCACCAACATCTCCCCGTATTGATACGCGTTGTCAAACGTCTTGCAAGACGGATGGTTGGCCGGATTCAATCCGCGGAAAATTTCCTGGACGTACATCTTGGCCACACGGCGCGGGGTGCCGGACAGACTGTCGTCTGTTAAATCGAGGCCAAGGGTGTCCATGATCTCACGGAACAAGGGCTCGATGCGCGCCATCTTCTCTTCGTCGCTCAGCACGAAGGCATCGGGACGCAAGGGGGTGTCGACGGACGTGCCGACGTGGTCGTCACCGAGGCGTTCTGCCTGGTCAAAATGGCCGTCGGAAGGGTGGGGGGTCGTACTCGTCATGCGGTACTAGTGAGAAGCAAGCGAAGGCGAGAGATGTTCAATCCACCACCTTTCCACAACCGTCATTCGGACCGGAGAATCCACGAACTTGGCCCGTCATGATTCTCATTTACGACACGGAGACCACGGGATTGCCCCGGGATTGGAACGCACCGCTGACGGACAGTGAGAATTGGCCCCGCCTGGTCCAATTGGCTTGGCAATTGCACACGCCCGATGGCCAATTGGTCTCCCGCGGCAACCGCATCGTGAAGCCGGACGGGTTCACCATCCCGTACAACTCCGCCAAGGTGCACGGCATCACCACGGAGCGGGCCACGGAGGTGGGTTTGCCACTGTCCGAAGTGATGGAGGAGTTTGGCCGCGACCTCGAGCGTGCCGAGTACGTGATGGGCCACAACATTGAGTTCGACGTCAACATCATGGGAGCGGAGTACATCCGCATGGGCGAGGCGGCCGAACAGGTTACCGACAAGGCCCGCATCGACTCCAAGGATGAGGCCACCGAGTTCTGCGCCATCCCTGGCGGTCGGGGCGGCAAATTCAAGTGGCCGACCCTGACGGAGTTGCACGAAAAGCTCTTCGGCATGGGCTTCGGCGATGCCCACGACGCGGCCTATGACGTTGACGCGACGGCGAAGTGCTTCTTCGCCTTGGTTCAACGCGGCGTCATCCAACGCGATGGATTCCCCACCGGGGATGGGGTGCGCTACGAGGCGCCGGAATTGGAGGCCGCCAACTTTGATCAGCCCGGCCCCGAACCGAAGGCCCAAGCGACCACCGCCACTCCTCCGCAGGCTGGAACCGACACGGCGGCGTTGGCAGACATTCCGTTCAGCCACCTGCACGTCCACAGCCAATTCAGCGTACTGCAGGCCACGTCCAGCGTGGAAGTGTTGGCGGCCAAGGCGGCCGAGCTCGGCATGCCCGCACTGGCTGTGACGGACCACGGCAACATGATGGGCGCCTTTCAATTCGTCCGCGCAGCCCACAAGGCCGGAATCAAGCCCATCGTAGGAGCAGAACTCAACGTCTGCCGCGACCATGCCGACCGCTCACAGAAGGACGACGGATACCCCATTGTCCTCATCGCCAAGAACCGGGCAGGCTATCACCGCCTGGCCAAGCTCTGTTCGCTGGCCTACACGGACGGCTTTTACTACGTCCCCCGCATCGACCGCGACCTGCTGCTCGAATACAAGGAGGACCTCATTGTCCTCACCGGCGGACTGTTCAGCGAAGTGCCGAGCCTGCTTCTCAACGTGGGCGACCGCCAAGCCGAGGAGGCCTTCCTGTGGTGGAAGGAGCACTTCGGCGACAACTTCTATGCGGAGCTCAACCGGCACGGCATCGAGGAAGAACAAGTCGTCAATGATTTCCTGCTTGGCCTCTGCCGGAAGCACAACGTCCGGTACGTTCCCGCCAACAACAGCTACTACACCACCAAAGACGAGGCGGATGCGCACGACATCCTGCTGTGCGTGAAGGACGCGGCCAATGTGAGCCAGCCCAAACGCTACCTCGGACGCCGGGGACGGGAATTCCGATTCGGATTGCCGAACGACGAATTCTACCTGAAGTCACCGGAAGAGATGCACCGCTTGTTTGCGGATGTGCCCGAGGCGTTCGAGACCGTGCGCGACATCGTGGACAGCTGTGAGGCCTTCGAGCTCGAGCGGGACGTCCTGCTGCCGGCGTTCGACATTCCAGCGGAATTCGTGCACCCGGAAGACGCGGTCGATGGCGGAAAGCGGGGAGAGAATGCCTATCTGCGCCATTTGACCTACGAAGGCGCCAAAGCCCGCTATGACGAGATCACCGACGAAATCCGGGAGCGGCTGGACTTCGAGCTGGAGACCATCGAGAAGACCGGCTACCCGGGCTACTTCCTGATTGTCCAGGACTTCACCACTGAAGCGCGCAACCTCGGCGTGAGCGTGGGCCCCGGCCGCGGCTCGGCCGCGGGATCTGCGGTGGCCTATTGCACGGGCATCACCAACGTCGACCCCATCGCGTACGACCTCCTGTTCGAGCGTTTCCTCAATCCTGACCGTGTGTCCCTGCCCGATATCGACATCGACTTTGACGACGAGGGGCGGGGCAAGGTGATCGACTACGTGATCGAGAAATATGGCGCCAATCAGGTGGCCCAGATCATCACGTACGGCACGATGGCCGCCAAGAGTTCGATCCGCGACACAGCGCGCGTGATGGAGCTGCCCCTGGGCGATGCCGACCGGTTGTCCAAGCAGATGCCGGACATTTCGCTGGCCAAGTTGTTCAAGCTCGACGACAAGGCCCTCAAGGACAAGTTGCGCGGGCAAGAAGGGCTCGATGCCGTCAATGCCATCAAGGCCATCCACGATGGGGCCGGGCTGGAGTCGGAGGTGCTCAAGAAGGCCCGCGTCATCGAGGGGTCGGTTCGCAACACCGGCATCCACGCTTGCGGGGTCATCATCACCCCGGATGACATCACCAAGTTCGTCCCGGTCGCCACGGCCAAGGACAGCAACATGGTGTGCACCCAATTCGACAACTCGGTCGCCGAGGATGCGGGCCTGCTCAAGATGGACTTCCTCGGGCTCAAAACCCTGACCATCATCAAGGACGCCGTCCGCAACGTCCAACGTCGGAGTGGCGTTGAATTGGATCCCGAAGCCTTCCCGCTGGACGACACGGCGACTTACGAACTCTTCCAGCGCGGAGAGACGGTGGGCATCTTCCAATACGAGTCCGTGGGCATGCAGCGCTATCTCAAGGACCTGAAGCCGACGGAGTTCGCGGACTTGATCGCCATGAACGCGTTGTACCGCCCAGGACCGCTGGAGTACATCCCGTCGTTCGTGCGGCGGAAACACGGTCAGGAGCCGGTCACCTATGACCTCGCAGCCTGCGAGGAGTACCTCGCAGAGACCTATGGGATCACCGTCTATCAGGAGCAGGTCATGCTGCTGTCCCAAAAGCTGGCGGGCTTCACCAAGGGCGAGGCCGACACGCTGCGGAAGGCGATGGGCAAAAAGAAGCGCGACCTCATTGCCAAGATGAAGCCCAAGTTCCTGGAGGGCGGCAACGAGCGCGGTCACGACACCGAGACCCTGGAGAAGATCTGGAAGGACTGGGAGGCCTTTGCGAGCTACGCCTTCAACAAGTCGCACTCCACCTGCTACGCTTGGGTCGCCTACCAGACCGCCTACCTCAAGGCGAACCATCCGGCGGAATACATGGCGGCGGTGCTGTCCAACAACATGTCCGACATCAAGAAGGTCACCTTCTTCATGGAGGAATGCCGTCGGATGGGCGTGCCCGTCCTGGGGCCCGACGTCAATGAGTCGGTCTTCAAGTTTGCCGTCAACGCCGAGGGGGCCATCCGGTTTGGGCTGGGGGCCATGAGTGGCGTGGGCGAGGGGGCCGTTCAGTCCATCATCCAGAGCCGCGAAGAGGGCGCCTACGAAGGCATCTTCGACTTCGCCACCAAAGTCAACCTCAAGGATTGCAACAAGCGCGTCTTCGAATCGCTGGCCCAAGGCGGTGCGTTTGATGGATTCGCCAAGCCCATTCTCCGGGCCCAATGCTTCGCCCAGGACCACAAGGGGCGGACGACCATTGAGCTTGCGATCCGCTACGGACAAGCCACACAGGAGAGCGCCAATTCCTCACAGGCTTCCTTGTTTGGGGGCGATGGCGGGGCCATGGACATTCCGGAGCCGCCCATTCCGAATTGCGAAGAATGGCCGGCCTTCGACAAGCTGGCCCGCGAAAAAGACATCGTCGGCGTCTACATCTCCGGCCACCCGTTGGACACGTTCAAGGTCCAGCTGAAGCAATTCTGCACCCCAGGTGGCATCGGCAACCTGGACGACCTCGCGGCGGCTCGGGGCCGCACCATCTCCTTCGGCGGCATGGTGACGGAAGCCTACCACAAAATGACCAAGACGGGCAAGCCGTTCGGCGGCATGGTGCTCGAGGACTACCACGGCTCCCACAAGGTCGCGCTCTGGCGGGACGACTATTTGAAGTTCAAGGACTTCTGCGTGGAGGGGTGGTTCCTGTTTGTCAAAGGGAAGGTGCAGATGCGCCAATTCCGCGGTGCGGAAGAGCTCGAATTCAAGATCCTGCGCATCGAACTGCTCTCGGACGTGCTGGAGAAGCTGGCCGGTCGACTCCGGCTCCAGCTCGCGGTGGACCGCCTCGATGCAGAACGCGCCGAAGCCATTTGCGACCTGCTTGAACTCCACAGTGGGGGCGTGGGCGTGACCGTCGAACTCCACCACGAAGAGAACGTCCTCGACATGATTTCCCGCAGCAAGAAAGTGGAGCTGTCGCCGGAGCTTTTGGGCCGCTTGGACGAGATGGACGGGGTGGCCTACAAAGTGGTCGGTGGATAAGTTGGGGAAGCCTGTGCCCCAAGCAGTGAACCACAGGCCAAAAGAGGCGGTTACTTTTGACAACTACACATAGCTATTGCAACCATGGCCATTGAAATCAACGAAGCGAACTTCGAGGAAGTCGTGATGAACAGCGACAAGCCCGTGATGGTCGACTTCTGGGCAGAATGGTGCGGCCCTTGCCGCATGGTCGGTCCCGTCGTCGAGAAGATCGCTGGAGACTACGAAGGAAAAGCCGTCGTCGGCAAAGTCGACGTCGACAGCAACTCTGAAATCAGCAGCAAGTTTGGCGTGCGCTCCATCCCCACCATTGTCTTCATCAAGAACGGTGAGGTGGTCGACAAGTCCGTCGGTGCCGTCCCAGAGAACGTTTTGACCGAGAAGCTCGAGAAGCTGATGGCCTGAGTGCCAACCCCATCCCATTGGAAACGCCCCGCCCTCAGCGGGGCGTTTTCGTCGGGCTATCTTTGAGAGAACCGTGCCCATTGACCTTCAACCCCACGCTTTCCGCCAGCTCGGCTCGTTGGAATTCCTCGCCAAACAGGCGGTCGAGGGCTTCATCACGGGCCTGCACCGCAGCCCGTACCATGGATTCAGCGTGGAGTTCGCGGAACACCGACTCTACAATCCGGGGGAGAGCATGCGGCACGTCGACTGGAAGCTCTACGCCCGGTCGGACCGCCTTTATGTGAAGCGCTACGAGGAGGAGACCAACCTCCGTTGCCAGATTGTCATCGACACGAGTGGCTCCATGTATTACCCCGCCGACGTCACGCCGGAGACGGGGATGAACAAGATCAAGTTCGCCACCCACGCGGCCGCCAGCCTGATTGAATTGTTCAAGCGCCAACGCGACGCTGTGGGACTCAGCCTGTTTGACAGCGACCTGCAAGCCCACCACAAGGCGCGCTCCACGGTGGCCCACCATCGCTTGCTCTACGCAGAGCTGGAGAAGACCCTCGCCGGCGTCGGAGAGGGTGGGGGAGAGACCGCCGCGGTGGAAGCACTGCACACGATCGCGGAGGCCACGCCCAAGCGGTCCTTGGTGGTTCTCTTCAGCGACCTCCTCGACAGGAGCCAGGACCTCGATGCTGTGTTTGCGGCCCTGGCCCATTTGCGCCACGCCAAGCACGAGGTCGTGGTGTTTCATGTGCTCGACGAGCAAACCGAGCAGCGCTTTGACTTTGCCGACCGCCCCACCACGTTCATCGATCTGGAGTCGGGGGAAGAGGTCCGGGCGAATCCAGCCGAGCTCCGGGACCAGTACGTGGCCCGCATGGCGGAATTGCGCCGCGAACTGGACGTGCGGTGCGGAAGTGCGGGCATCGACTGGGTCGAAGTCGACATCGCCAAAGGCGTGAATCCGGTCTTGACCGCCTATCTACTCAAGCGCCAACGGATGGGGTGATGTTGATATCTTGACACTGGAAATCAGTGTGTTGTCAGGGTTATCAACAATTTAGGTCGTGGATTTCTTGTCAGGCTCCGAGGTCTGTGCTTTCTTGGCCGCCTTCACAACCGCCTGCAAGGCACGCCATGTCAACCCATTTCCTCATTCGCCGCGCGGCCCGCGTTGCTGCATCTGCAGCCGTCCTGTCGCCGGCACTGGCTTTCAGCACGGAAGCGGTCATCGACCGTGAGCTTCCGTTGCCCAAGGCACGATACCATCACGACCCCGTCGGCAAGCGCCACATCCTGGAGCGGATGGCCATTGACACGGACTCTCGCCCAGAGCGTGTCCTGTTGTCCGTCGACATGGACAAGGAGGATTTCGTGCTGTACCAAGTCGCCACCCCAGAAGGGAAGGTGCTGCGCAGTGGATCCTGGCTGCTGGCACCCGGCCAAAACGAGCTGGTTCTGGATGCACGAAGCTGGCCTTCTGGAAAGCTGGAGCTCAGCGTGTTGACACGACGGGACCTGATGAAGCTGGATTTCGAGCGCTGACCACGCCCGGCCATCCGAGAAAATTTTCCTTTTCACTTGCAACCAATTCTAGGCGCATCCGTATATTTGCGCCCCCGCTGACGGGAAGCCGTTGGTGGAGGTCGAAAGACCCGGTCTGGTAGTTCAGTTGGTTAGAATACATGCCTGTCACGCATGGGGTCGCGAGTTCGAGTCTCGTCCAGACCGCCAACCCAAATCGAGAGTCCCTCAGCCCCAACGGCTGGGGGACTTTTGCTTTTTTGGTCGTCATTCGATGGCGTAGCGCTGCTTGACGTTGACGAAGGCCGTCTTGTATTTGCTGGAGGTGTTGAGGGTGCCGCCCCAGCTGAAGCTCTCGTCGGAGTTGGTGCCGAGGATCTGGAAGACGCCGATGCTCGTTTCGAGGAGGTCGCCCAAGTCGCCACCGCCTCCCTCGACTGCGGTGCGGGCGCGGATCTGGCCGTCGGCTGAGGCCGCAGCAATCATCTGGATCTTCAGTTCGCCGAGCTGGGTGTAGAAGTACTTGGGCGGGTAGGAGGTGATGTAGACGTTGTCCTCAATGAGCTCGGTGACTTCTTGGGAGAGGCGTTCGACGAGGTCGATGTCGTTCGACGTCACCTTGAAGCCGCGGGTGAGCTTGTAGCCATCGAAGACTTGCTCGCGGTGGACGAGGTCGCCCTCGTCGTTGAATTGGGGGACCGACTTGAACTTCTGGTCCATGTCGATGGCGAGGAAGGCGAAGTCCTCCTCGGGAATGCCCCGTTGGAGCAAGAAATTCCGGACCACCTCCTTGTCGGCCTTCATCGCAGCGTAGGCTTCCTTGAGGTCCATCGCTTTGCGGTGGAATTGCCCCTGCCAGACCGCCAGATCGGATTCGAAGTCCTGCGAGGTCGAGCCCGTCACCTCGATGTCGCTGGCCGCACTGCTGAAGATGCGGTGGCTGTTTTTGGCCACGAGAAAGGCGAGGGACAGGATGCTGACACTGAGCACGGCGGCGAGGGCGGGGAGGAAGTGGGGGAGACGGGTCATGGTGGGTGGTGAATCGGAAGGCAACGGCACCTTCGTGGAAGCAACGGCGGGAAGGTCAGATGATTGCTGTGGACGGAAGATTTCCTCCAAGCGCAACCCAAAGGGGTTTCATCGGTTGTTTTGCTGTCACGACGATTCATGATTCGACTTGTTTCCCTGCTCGCCTTGCTGGCGATGTCCCACTTCGGTCTGGCCCAGGAATGGGTGCAATTGTCCTCGCCCACGGGCAATGGACGTCACCACCCCATCACGGTGGCCAACGACCAATACGCCTATGTGCTCGCAGGCCAGGCCGGTTTCGCGGCGCTCAATCTGGCCGACGTGCACCGCTATGATCCGGCGAGCGACACGTGGGAGGAGCTCGGTGCTTTCCCTGGTGGAGGACGCGGCTATGGCTACGGGGTGTGCGAAGGCGATGACGCTTACGTGGGCTTCGGCTCCAACGACAACGGATACCCGACCGACTTCTGGCACCTCGACATGGCGACGGGGGCCTGGACGGAGATGGCGTCCTTTCCTGGCGACGGCCGGAACCACCCGGCCATGGTCCTCACGGGCGGCCAGGTGTTTGTCGGCTTGGGCAGCAACGACGACGGCAACCTCGGCGATTGGTGGGGCTACGACATCGCCTCGGACAGCTGGGCGCAGCTGGCGCCCTTCACGGCGGGCAACCGGCACCACCCGTTCTATTTCGGCATCGATGGCATCGCCTACGTGGGCATGGGCCACGGGGACAGCCAGAACGGCAACCTCACCATCTACGGCGACTTCCACGCCTACGACACCGCCACCGACACGTGGACGCAGCTCAACGATTTCCCCGGCGAGGCCAGGGTGGCGGGCACGCAATTCGCAGCGGACGGCAAGGGCTACGTCCTGAGCGGGGATGGCGACGACCATGGCCCGCTTGACTATGGCGAATTCTGGGAATACAATCCGGCTGCCGATGCATGGACGGAACTCGAGCCGCACCCGGGAGGTGCACGCTGGGCTCCGGGCAGCTTCGTGCTGGGGTGCCACGCCTATTTGACCGGAGGGTTGGAAGGGGCCACGGACACCTACCACCACGACCTGTGGCGCTTCTCCCTGTCGGCGGAGTGCGGCTGCACCGATCCGGAAGCCGTCAATTTCTCGCCGGAGGCCGTGACCGACGATGGCACATGCTGCTATGTGGCGGGCTGCATGGTGGAGACCGCGGTCAACTATGACCCCGCGGCATGCCAATCGGATGGCTCCTGCATCGCACCCATCCTCGGGTGCACGGATGAGACCTCGGAGTACTATGACGCCCAAGCCAACACGGACATGGCCCTCGGTGGCCCCATCTCCACGGCGGAGCTCGGGGGTGGAGGGTTCCATTACAACGACAGCTGGGACATGCTGTTCTCGGTGTCCGAACCGACGGTGCTGACCAGCGTGGATGTCCAGGCCGACGTGGCATTCACGATCGATGTCTACGTGCGGGATGCTGGCGGGGCGACGCTCTTTCAGGAGCCCTTCACGCTGTCGGCCGGGTGGAACACCCTGCCCATCGGGGTGGAGATCCCCAACGGGACCGACTTCGCCATCGGCATCGAAGGGGACAACCAAGGGCTGTTCCGCAACAACGCGGTGCCGGCGGGCGCATTCCCCATCGCGGTGGCCGACCGGATGAGCATCACGGGCAACACCACGGATTCGCCCTTGGACTACCATTACTACTTCTACCGCTGGGTGGTCGAGTCGCCCTGCGCGCCGTTGGCCAGCGTGGGGGAGTGGGCAGAGGATGAATTCCGCCTTGTGCCCAACCCCATTTCAGACCATTTCAAATGGAGTGGCCCCCGGGTGGCGTCCATGACTTGGCTGGACATGGCTGGCAGAACGGTGGCCCGCAGCGGAGAAGTGCTTGGGAATCGAATGCGCCGGCCAGACCTGAATGCAGGTCAATACATTGTCGTGGCCTACACCGACAAGGGCATTCGACGGGTGTTGGTCCAATTGGATTGATGCCGACCTTGGTGGACATGGATGTGCCCGCCAATTCCGCCATCGACTTGACGCAGGTTCCCCAGCTGGAGGCGCTGGAGTACACAGGCGTATCGCCCCGATACCGGACGCTGCGCCTGTTGGTCTGGGCCTTGGTCCAATGTGGCCTGACCCTGCTCGTCGTATCCCCGTTCATTCTGAAGCTGGTGTTTCCGGAGCAGGAGGCGTTTGCCGACATGGAATTCGACTTCTGGTGGATCCCCCTCGGTGTGCAAGCCACCCTGGGGCTCTTTTGGTTGACCGAGGAGTGGCTTGGCTTTCCACGCAGGGGCTATGCGGTGCGTGAACGGGACATCACCTACCGATCGGGCTGGTTCAGCCGCAGCACCGTGACCGTTCCGTACGCGCAAATCCAGCACTTGGAGCTGGTTCAAGGTCCCGTGGCACGCGCCTTTGGCCTGAAACACCTGAAGCTGTTCACGGCGGGGGGGAGCGGCAACCTGCGCATTGCAGGATTGGAAGAGGGAGAAGCCGACCGGCTCCGCACTGTACTGGACACGCGCTCTTTGGACTGATGCCCTTCATCGAGCCCCGTCGCCAGCACCCACTGGGGGTCCTCATCCTGGCCGCCCAATTCATTTTCAAGTTCGCCCAGCAGTTCTGGCCGGCCCTGGTGGTGGGCTCGTTTGGAGACAACGTCGTGCGCAATGGGCTGCTCACGGTCGGCATCTTCGTGGCCGTCTCCTCCGCCTACGCCATCCTGTATTACCTGCGCTTTCGGTTCAGTGTCGAAGGACAAGTCCTCGTGCTGGAGAAAGGGGTGTTGCGCCGGGAGCGCCTGCAGGTGCCCTTCGAGCGCATCCAAACCATTCAGCTCTACCAAGGCCCACTGCAGCAGATTTTTCGGTTGACCGGAGTCCGGGTGGACACAGCGGGCTCGTCGGGCAGTGAGTTGCAACTGGTGGCCATCCGGAAAGACGAGGCGGCGGAACTCCAGGCCATCCTGCGGTCCACGGCATCCACTACAGCGGATCCAGGGGGTGCGGAAGGGAAGGGCAGCGCCTTCGAGGACGAAGGAGGGCAAGATGTGCTTCCAGGGGGGGCGTCCGTCGAGCGCGGGGAAGATCCTGTGGTTCACGCGCCGCAAAAGGAACTGGTCACCCTGGGGTGGGGGGCGCTGCTCAAAGTCGGACTTTCGCAGAACCACTTGCGCAATGCCTTCGCTGGATTGGCTTTGGTGCTGTACGGATTGGGAAACGTTCCGGAACAGATCACCGCGTGGATGGAATCGCTGCCGGCCATTGCAGCGCCGCTGATCGGTGTGGCCTTCTTTCTGCTCATCATTCCGGGCATCCTTTTGTTTTTGATGGGCGGCATCGCCGTTTCGATGGGCACGGCAATCTTGAAATACTTCAACCTCAAGAGCGGCATCGGCGCGGAAGGGCTGCACGCCGAGATGGGCTTGCTTCGCCGCCAAGCGTTCGAAGTGCCGTTTGCCCGCATCCACCTGACCGAGTGGCGCAGCAATTGGATCCGCCGAAAATTCGATTTCGAAACCTTGGAAGTGCGGCAGGCCATGGCAGAGAGCGCGACCACTGGCGGCCTTCGGGTGTACCTGCCTGCCATGGAGCCGACCCACCGGGCGCTGTTTGAAGCGGCAGTGTATCCGGACCTGCAAACGACGCCAATGTTGGAGCTCCTGCCCGTCCGGCGACTGCGCTGGCTATTGTGGGTGGCTGCTGCCACGCCAACCGTATTGTTCTGGCTGGTGTGGACGGCGCCGGCAGCAGGGCTGGCCACAGCCTTGTGGCTGGCCTTCACTGGCTTCACCACCGCACAGCGATTCGGCTCTCTGCGCTTGACGGCCCATGAGGACACCATCGTCCTGGAACGCGGGTGGTTTTGGCGCCGCAGGACCGTGCTGCGCATGGCCCAGTTGCAGGGCGTGGAATGGAAGCGGCTCGTGTTCTTGGAGCGCCGCTCCATCGGTCACCTGGTCTTTCACACTGCAGCCGGTGCCCGACGATTCGCATACGTCGACAAGGTCCAAGGACATGCCCTGCGGGATCTGGCTTTGAACCAACACCACGCCCGGTCGAGTCGGGCCTGAGCAACCATTGCTCGCCGGAGGTTGTATTTTCCCCGACGCCTGAGGGGATGAACACCTGGATCGAGAACTTGCAGTTGGCCTGTGACGCTTTGCCGCGCACGGGTTTGGAGCGCATGGACAGTGTGCAGCTCATGCGCCGCTTCGACGCGAAGTATGTGGTGCCCGAGTCCTGGTTGCCAGGTCTTGTGGGCGCCATGAAGGGCCATGCCCACCTCTTGGAAGTGGAAGGCCAATGGGACGCCCGATACGACAACGTCTACTACGAGCCGCCCGGCGATGACTTTCTGCTCGACCACCTTCGGGGTCGGTCGCGCCGCATGAAAGTCCGCACCCGAACGTATGGCAGCAACGGTTTGTCCTTTCTCGAAGTCAAGCGGCGCCTGCCCGGTGGGCGCACCTTGAAAGACCGGATGCAGAGAACCGGGCAGGGGGTGCAGTTGGATGGGCAGGAGCGCGCGTTTCTGGCCCAGCATGTCAAAGGCATGGACTTGGAGCCGCGACTCCATGGCGGATTCCAACGCTTGACGCTGGTCGATTTCGACCGCAAGGAGCGGGTCACCATCGACCGCGGCTTGACCTGTGGACTGCACGGAGAGGCACCGCAAAATTTGCTGGAAGGCCTTGCCATCATCGAGGTGAAGCAACCTCGGCCAGACCGATACGGTCCCGCACAACGCTGGCTCAGGGGCAAGGACGGACGGCAGGGCATCGTCGGTCGGAAGACGCGTGTGAGCAAGTACACGGTGTCCCGGCTCATGTGCGACCCAGACATTGCGGGCCGCACCTATCTTTCGACCTACCGCCGGTTGCAGGACGCACGCGCCTGGGCCGAGGACCTGCAAGCCAAAACGTGACATGACCGAAATCGCCCTGCATTTCGCAGCCAACCTCCTGTCCTGCTGGATCATCGTCCGGCTCATCTACCAATCCAAGGCCAAGCGGAGGGATTACGTGTTCACCTTCACCATGGTCTCCGCCTCCGTGTTCCTGCTCTGCCGGATGCTCAGTGGGGTGGAGCTCGATTTGGCTTTCGCCTTGGGGCTGTTCGCCATTTTCGGCATCATCCGGTACCGAACCAATCCGGTGCCCATCCGGGAAATGACCTACCTGTTCCTCGTCATCGCCCTCGCTGTGATGAACGCTTTGGCGCCCCTGTCCATGGAACTCCTCGAAGTGGGGACGGGCAATGCAGCGCTCTGGGCCCTGGCCCTGCTGCTAGAACGCGTGCTGTTCGTGGAGCACCTGGTCACCAAGCGGGTGGTGTATGACCGGATTGAACTGTTGCAGGAAGGGCGCCGTGAAGAGCTCAAGGCCGACATCGCCAAGCGCATTGGTGAGCCGGTGGAGCGCATCGACATCGGAGACGTCAACCTGTTGCGCGAAACGGCGGTGATCAAGGTGTCCTTCCGTGGAGAGGACCGTTCGGAACATTTGGATCCGAACGACGCCCTATGAGACCCCTCTCTTTTCTGACCCTGTTCCTCCTGGTCGCCCCAGTCGGTCAGGGACAAATCGTGTTGCCTGAACCTCCGGACACGACCGATTTCGGGGCTTGGACCACACTGAAAGCCGATTGGAAACCCGTCAAGGGCCTCACCCTCGAGCTCAAGGAGCAAGTGCGACTCAAAGACGATTTGGGCGCTTTGGACCGCCACTTTCATCAGGTGTCGGTTGGCTGGAGCCCCCGTTGGAGTGCCGTGACCAAGGCACAGCAACTGGTGTTGGGCAGCCGTCTGCAGTCCGTGCTCGACAACACAGGAGACAAGCAGGGTTGGGAGCGGTACTTCCGGTGGCACGTGGACCACGTGACCAAGGTGGACGTGAAGCGTTGGACTGTGGTTTCCCGCATCCGGTATCAGGAGCGGAGCGCGTTGAAGCTGGTCGGGGGCGACGCGTCCGACTTGGACGAGATCAAGCGGATGTGGAGAATCAAAGCGGGCTTGTCCTACAACATCAAGGGATGGAAACTGGACCCCCGCTGCTCGGTGGAGCGGTTCATTGCTCCCGTTCCCGAGGGGTGGCCCGGCGATGGTGCCTGGCGGGCCCGGTTCGGCACGGATTTCAAAGGCGGCAAGCGCCAGCGCATCAAAGTGGTCCTGCAGCGCGAATGGCGCGGGAAATACTTGCCCTCGGGAACCGGCGCCACGTTGGATGACTTCCGGCTGTATGGAAATGACGATTGGGCGCTCCTCGTCAGTTGGCGCTACCGTTTCAAGAAGCGCAAAGCCGACTGAGTCAGCGGATGGCGAGCGTCTGCTGGCCAGACTCCACTTGAATCAACGCTCCCACGGGCAGGCTGCCCAATGGAATCCGGATTCGGCCAGCAGGCAGGAATTCCTCACGCACGAGTTGCTGACGCCCTGCAGCGTCCCAGGCGACCACGCGGACGGGCGCTCCTGTGGGCAGGGTCACCACCAGGTCCTGGCCCCACCGTTCAGCCTTGAAAGCCTACATGCCTTCTGGCACCTCGGACGCTCCAAACCCGTGGAGGGTCACGGCATTGTTGCCGCTGTTGGCCACACCCAAGGTGTCGATCTCCACTGCATAGCTGATGTCGGCTGGGTTGGACAGCCCGCCTGCGCCGGTCACCACCGTCTCGGCCACCGAGAAATCTTCGGTGTATCGGGTGATGCGGGTGGGGGACCAGCTGCTCACGTAGTACGCTCCGTTGCCATCGTCGTCAATGCCGTCGAGGTTGCCCAGTCCGGTGCCGTCCACGAGGGTGCTCACATCGCCGCTTTCGAGGTCAATGGCGAGGATGGGCGCATTGCCTCCCCAGCAAACAACGATGGCACGCTGACCGGCCACGTCCACCACGACGCCATTCGGGGTTTCACCGAAGTTGCCCGCCAAGAGGCTGGAGGACATTTGAGCTGGGTCACTGGCATCCACGGTGTAGACGCGCCCGCTGCTGAAATCGCTCACGACGAGGGTGGATGCACCGTCATTTCCAAGGCCGTTCAGGAATCCAACACCAGGAATGGCGAGGAATCCGAGTTCTTCGGCTGTGGCCAGGTCATACGCCCGGATCACATTGTTGCCGATGGCGTACAGCACATCTCCCAAAACCTCCATGCCATGGGATGCCTGGGCTTCGCCAAAGAAGGCCCAATCCGCGCCTTGGTTGTCCGTCACCAGAAGGCTGCTGCCATTGGACACAAACCACCGGTTGCCCGCTGGGTCATACTCGACCGCTTCGATGTTGCTCGGGGTCTGGGCGAAGAGGGATGCGGCTCCCGCAAGGAAGCCGAAAAGGAAGAAGGTCCGCATGGCGGGCAAGGTAGCCCGCCCCGAGGTCAATCGCAGGGCGAGCCGTAATCCGCGAGGAACAGCAAGGCGTCGCCCACATCCACCTGGTCGTTGCCATCGATGTCGGCGATGCCACAATCCTCCAGACAACCGAACTCGGCCAGGATCAACAGCAAATCCGGCGCACCCACGCTGCCGTTGCCATCGAGATCGGCCGGGCAGACATTGTCGTCCAACGCGAACTGGACGTATTCGACGAAGCTGTACCGCTTGATGTTGCGCGCGCGGTCCCGAATGGCCATGGCGGAAACGCCCCACATGCCTGGAGCGGAACCAGCGGGGAGGAAGGTGCTGACCGTGATGGTTTGCCATTCATTGGCGCCAGCAGGGGGGTAGACCTGATAGTAGAAATTGGCGCCACCGAGCTCTTCCCATGCGTCGTAATGGAACTCTTCGCCCAGCGGATTGCGCAAGGTGTAGGTCAAGTGCTGGACACCGGAGGTGAAGTCGTCGAATTCGGAAGTATCCTGGATGGCCAGGGTGAATTCAACCAAGGTCTCGCCATTGGGCGCGTCGGGGTTGCTCGGCGTGGCCTCGATGGAGAAGCTGTTCAGGTCGACTTCGGGGGGCAGCAAGTCCGGGTAGGCCGTCTCCATGTACACCGAATCCCGGTCCTCGGCGAAAATCTGGACGCCATCCGCATTGCTGTAGTTCGGGTCACCGGTGAAGTAGATGCTCGAGGTGTTGCCCGCGATGTCCGTCGCGATCGCGTAGTTGACGGTGTAATGCCCCGTCGGGAAGTAATGCGGGATGGGCATCTCCATGCTGTGGTGCTTCACCTCGTCGTATCCGTTGCTCGGGAATTGGTTGGACTGGATGTCCATGGAATACCGGTGGCCGTAGTCCGGGTCCGTGGTGGGGAAGGAGACCCGCGTCAAGCCGCGCTGCAGCGGAATCTTGTCCCACGTGTCGTATTCCACTTGGATGCCATCCACGGTGGCCGGGCCGTTTGAACCATCGCCCACTTCAATGCCCGTGACGGCCTCCATGGTGAAGGTGTCGTCGAGGTATTCCGGCGGGGTGATGTCTTCCAGCGGGTTGTTGAGGAACAGGCGCAGGCCGATGGTGGCGGGGCTCTCGTAGCGGTCGTTGCCGACGGCGTCCCAGAGGTGGAGTCCGTCAAAATTCCACCAGCCCGCCTTCATGTGCTTGTTGAGCGTGATGGTCCCAGTGAGCACCGAGTCGCTGGCGCCATTCACCGGGCTCAGCCACATGTCGAAGATGGTGCCCACCGAGCTGACGAACCGGACCTGACCGCTGGCCGCGCCGTCTTGGGCGGGGTCGTCGCTGTGCAGGGTGACGGTGAGGGTGAATTCCTTGTCGTCGGACGGGTCGCCGATGACCTGGACATCGGTGCCGACAATCTTGCCGGGGTAGGTGTAGTCGGGGAAGAGGTTGAAGACTTCGAAGGTCAATTCTTCTGCGATCATCGCCACATAGCGCGCGCCGTGCATGACGCGGTCCCGAATGAAGTCGTACTTGTCGGGGGCGTGGGTAAGCAACACCTGCGGGTTGGAGATGTAGTAAGCAATGCTCTCGGCCATGTCCTCATTGGGGTTCATGTCGTGGGCATATCCACTGACGAATTCCGTGGTCAGGGTCGTACTCCACCCACTGGGTGCATTGGGATCCTCGAACCAGCCGCCCAACGCGGTCCAGTCGTTCCGGAGGTCGTCATCAAAGGTGTAGGCCCACAAGAAGTGCGCCTTCTCGTGCAGGCAGAGGCGGTGGATGTAATCGATGGAGAAATTGCTGAATCCGCTCTCCATCCATTCGATGGTCTCGATGCCCGTCCAAGCGATGGCTGGGGCCATGGGGTAATACGGGTTCTGCTGGCCATTGATCCGGCGGACGAGCTTGCTGAGGCCGTCCTGCTTGCGCAAGCCCTCCGGAAACTCCTCGAACATGCCCATCACCTGCAGTTTTTCCCAAGCGGGGAAGGGCTGGAAATTGCTTTGCGTCTCATTCATCAACGCCTCCAGTTCAGCGCTGGGTACCATGAACTCCACACCGTAGCGTTCTTCTGCAATCTGGGCGACCAATCCGTTGTCCGTGCCTTCATCGGTGAGGTGGGACAGCAGGGCCTTGAACAACCGGCGAGAGAAGAATTGCCCCTGGTCTCCATCGAAGTTGACGACCAACGGCTCCGCATACGTCAAGGCATCCTTGGCCACCGTCACCACCTCCGTGCCGGCGATGGTTTCCACCATGTAGTCTCCGTCGAGCATGTCGTCGGTCAAGCGCCACACTGCCGTCACTGGCGTGCCATTCTCGTCGGCATTGACACGGGGGTAGGGCAGGGACGTGATGGTCTGGTGCAGCTTGAAAGCATCATCTGGTGTCCACGCCAATTCGTGATCATCCAGGACAAAGCCGAACTGCTGGAAAAGGGTCTGTGCGCTGAAACCATCCGGCACGGTATACGCCTCACCGAGCACCTCGATGATGGGTGGGTCCGCCGGCACGAATTCTGTGGCGTGTCCAGCAATGCTGCCGTCTTCCTCCCAACTGAAGATGTAGGTGGTGCTGTCTCCTGCCAAGGCCGCCACGTCCAAGGTGAGCGACATGTTCTGGGTAAGGTCAACCGCTTGTGCTGTGGGCGTGGCATATCCCGGAGCGTCGAGGGAAACCGTCCAAGGGCCTGTCGCCAGATCAAAGGCCTCGGATACGGGAGTGGCCTCGCCTTGTCCGAGGATGACAGCGTCCGCGAGGCCGCCCACACCGCGCTCCACGGTCAGCGTTGCAGGGTCGCCGTCATGCAGTCCCTCCACGACAATGGTCAGCGTGGCGGTTTGGGCGAGGGGAGAGGTGGTCCACCCGAAAAGGAGTGCGACCAAGCAGCAGAAGGTTCGGTTCATGCCCCAATGTATTGGTTTTGTGCAAGTCCATGGTGCCAGTTCGGGCTCGAGTTGTCCCCCAAACCTTCCAAACAGAATCCTTATCTTTGCCGCCCTTCAAATGAGAAGGCCTTCGGGATGTGGCGCAGTTGGTAGCGCGCGTCGTTCGGGACGACGAGGTCGCTGGTTCGAGTCCAGTCATCCCGACCTCCAAGCAGCCTCCACCTTCGGGTGGGGGCTGTTTTCATTTGGACCGGTCGCGGATCACTTTCCGCTGCGCTGCAATGGAGGCTTGGTGAATGGCTTTGTAGACGTCCTCGATGAACGCTGCATCCAGCCCCTGACCTTCCGCGAGCTGCGCACTCTGGCGCAGGATTTGCTTCCAACGGGCGTTCTGCAGGATGGTCAAGCCATGGTCTTTCTTGTAGAGGCCGATGTTTTCCGACACACCCATTCGGCGCGCCAGCAGCTCGACCAGCGCTTCGTCAATGACGTCGATTTCAGAACGGAGGGCAGCGAGCCGCTCATGGGTCGACCCTTGGGCATCGGAGCGAAAGTCCAGCTCCTGCAATAAGTCCACGAACCGCTTCGGAGTCAGCTGCTGTGCTGCATCTGTCCAGGCCTGATCCGGGTCGGGGTGGACCTCCACCATCAGCCCGTCAAAACCGAGGTCCACAGACATCTGGGCCACGTCGGGCACCATGTCGCGTTTGCCAGTAATGTGGCTGGGGTCATTCAACAAGGGAATGTCCGGGTGGGCATTTCGAAAGTCGATGGGGATTTGCCAAAGGGGGGCATTCCGATACGTCTTCTGACCGTGGACAGTGAACCCGCGGTGGACGGCCATGACGTCCTGTATCCCCGCGCGCTGCATCCGCTCCACTGCGCCACTCCACAACGCGAGGTCGGGCTGGGTTGGATTTTTGACGGCCACAGGGATGTTGACGCCTTGCAGTGCATCTGCGATGTCCTGCACCTGAAAAGGGTTGGCCGTGGTGCGTGCCCCCACCCAGACCATGTCGATGCCCGCCTCGAGTGCCTCTTCGATGTGGCGGGGTTTGGCCACTTCGATGCAGACTTTCAGTCCAACCTCTCGTTGGACCTCTTGGAGCCAGGGGAGTCCGGTGCTGCCCACCCCTTCAAATGCGCCGGGCCGGGTGCGGGGTTTCCAGATGCCTGCTCTGAAATAAGACAGGCCAGCGTCCTTCAGGCCCTGGGCCGCAGCGAGGACCTGTTCTCTGGATTCCGCGCTGCACGGGCCTGCAATCAACGTGAAGGACGCCTTCATGTCACAAAGAAACAGGGCACGGCACAAGATTGTGCGTGCACGGGTACAGATTCAGATTACTTTTGCGCTCACAAAACCAACCTCATGAACAAGAGCACCCTCTTTGGCATGTTTGCCATTTGCGCCCTCTTCGCCAGCTGCGACGACGGTGTCACCGAAGTGTGTGATGAAGGCAACAAAGCCGTCATCGAGATCTTCAACAACTCCGTTTGCACCCCGGACGTCAGCGTCGGCGGTGATGACGTGGCCACCGACATGGGCATTCTCGCCACGCAGAGCGTGGAGGTGGACGCCGGTGACATCGATGTGGAGTTCAGCCTGGCCTTCATTTCCGTGTGCACCGCCCTCGACACCACGGTGACCGTGGCGTGCGGCGACACCGTGCTCGTGGAGTTCACCGGAAACTGATTCCGGCAGAAACCATTCCAAAAAACCCGGCCACGTGCCGGGTTTTTTGTTGCCCTCATGTCAAGGGGAGGGCAGGCCGCGCGACCAGATGATGCCGCCTTGCATGTGGAGCCGGACCACCCGGAATCCCGGTCCATATCCCCCCACAGGCAAAGAGTCGGTCCATCCGTCTGTCATCTGAATGCGCCTTCCGTCTGGATCGAGCAATTCGACGTGCAACACCTGCTCAAGTGCGACATCGGGGTGCAGGGTCAACTGGACTCCGAGGCCACCTTCTGACCAACTCAGGTCGAATGGCCAATGTGCCCGGGGTTCCGCTGCGCTTGCCGTGCTCCATTCCGCATCGGCCCAAAGCCAGCCATACACTTGGGCAAACTCCCGGGCCCAGTACCATTCGGCATGCTCGCCATCCGCGTGAACGGCTGTCCAGTACTCTGCTGTCTTCAAGCCAGATGCGGTCATGGCCGCATCCATCTCGACCACATCTCCCACGTAAGCAGGTCCTTCGCGTTCGCCCACGACGGTGCACACCCGCATGGGGGCGGATGTGACGGCCTCCTGAATGAACTGGAAGATGGGGTCCGCCGTCCAATAAGCCGGGGAAAACACGCCGAGCCGGCTGAATGTCTCAGGCTCCCGAAATCCGGCATAGAGGCTGATCAGCCCGCCCATGCTGCTGCCGAGGATGGCGGTGTGGGCGCGGTCGGTCAAGGTCCGGTAATGCGCATCCACCCATGGCTTCAACGTCTCCACCAGGAAGTCCACGTAAGCGTCGCCTTCCAGCCCACCATATTTCGGGTGCTCGTAGGGATTGTATTCATCGAAGCGGTGCTCGCCGCCATTGTCAATGGCCACCACAATGCACCCTGGATCGCCCAGCGCGAAGAGGCTGTCCAACGTTTCATCGATGCGCCATTCCCCGGAATAGGAGGTCCCTGCGTCGAAGGCATTCTGTCCGTCGTGGACATACATCACCCGGTAGCGCTTGTCGGACTCAGCATATCCGGGCGGGGTGTAGATGCGCAGGGTCCGGTCGCGCCCGAGTTGGGGCATGTGAATGTCCGAGTCCAACACCGTCACGCCAGGCCCAGCCGTGGAGGAGGAGGGGCCATCCGTTAGATCGTCCCAGTTCAAAATGGTCAGGGCCTCCGTGCGCGCTGCCCCGTCAAAGTCCAGGATGCGGTTGGGCCGAAAACCTCCATCGGCCAGGGTCTCTGCCGTGCCCCAATCTCCGCGCGTGATTTTGAATTCCAACCGGCCTCGGGGCGGGGAGAACTCGAGCCGCCACACTCCCTTACCATCCGATTGCAACGCGAACTGTGGGTCTCCCGCGGCCCATCCATTGAAGTTGCCCGCTACATAGAGAACTGCGTCGGAGGGCGTGTCCGGAGGAACGGATTGAACTTCCAAGGTCAATTGACCGTGCACATTCAAGCCCGCGATCCCCATCAGGAGTGCAAAAACAAGAGGCGTACGCATGGCACAAAGATGGCGGTCGTGCCCCTTTGGCGGGCCTGATTCAGGAAGCGGTCTAACTTGAGCGCATGCCCAACTTCTTTTTTCGGCTCAGCAGCCTGCTCCTTCTCCTCTCCACTTTGTCCTCCGTTTCCGGACAATGGTCGGACCCATGGGTCCATCAAGATCCCTCTGAAGTCCGGTTGCCCGTGACCTGGGAGGATCCGAGTGAAGGCGTTCAGCGTCACCTCCGCGCCCACACCAGCTGGTCTGAATTTGCAGTGGCACATCCTCGCTGGCAGGTCATCTTTGATGAGACCAGCCGTTCGGTGCTGCGGGCATATGGTCCTTCCATTGCCACCACAACAGCCACCACTTGGTTGGACGATCAGCTCGCCGACACGCCGTGGGGAGTCACCCATGGCACGTGGTCCGAGCAAACCATGGGCAAGCACACTTTGCACCGGGCCACACAGACTGTCAATGGCCGAGTCGTGCTGGGTACGGAGCTTGTGGTGAAGTCTGGAAGCGAAGGCGTCATCATGTGGGGTGCCAAGGTGCATCCTGCAGCCCACTGGCCTGTGGGCCTCGTGGCCTTGCCGGAAGAGGTGTTGGCCTCGGCCGCAACGGCAGGACTCTCTCTGGACGACATGACGTTCTCGGTTCACGAGGAGTACGTGGTGCCCATGCGCCGCGGTGAGGGCGAACAGGTTCGCTTCGATTTCCGACCGGCCCGCCGCGTGCTCGTTCAGGGCATTTCCCAGCAGGGGGTGCCTGTCGTGTACCGCACTTTGGTCGATTTGGAGAACGGGGAGGTGCTGCTCCGCGAAAACACCGTGCACCACATAGGCCGTCCCCAGGGGACGGGTCACGATCCCGCGCCCACCCCGAAACCCATGGGACCACCTGCGCTCCTTCAAATGCTGAACTGTCAGGTCACGGGAACCGTGCATTTGACCCAGCCGTTCGAGCCGACATCCGAGGTGGGGCTTCAGTATTTGCAAGCCCAGACATCCACCGGGATTCAAACGACTGGGCCCGGCGGGACCTTGGTCCTCGAAGGTGACGCCCCCCAAGAGTTGGGCCTTTCCCTGGCTGGCTTGTACAGCACGGTGACCACGGACGGCGTGACCCCCGGCATGGATGTGACGGTCAATGCCGACACAGTGTTGTCCCTCGATGAGATGGCCACCATCCGAGAGCTCAGCGCGTACCACAGCGTGAACCGGATCCATGACCACATGCAGGCGTGGCTTCCTGAATTTTCTGGCCTCGACATTTCCATGCCGACGCTGGTCGATGTGAATGGGACGTGCAATGCGTTCTACACGCCGGGAAATCCAACCATCAACTTCTACTCAGAGGGCGACGGATGCACGGCCTTCTCCATGGTCAGCGACGTGGTCTTCCACGAGTACGGCCACGGCATCAACGACCAATTCTACGCCAGCCTGGGCGGCGCATTCACCAATGGGGCCACCAATGAGGGCTATGCCGATTTCTGGGCCATCAGCTTGACGGAGAACCCGGTCTTGGGCAATGGCTGTTTTTCGGACGATCCGGAACTCTTCATCCGACGCTACGATGAGAACCCCAAGGTCTACCCGCAAGACCTCGTGGGCGAGGTGCACGCCGATGGCGAGATCATCTGCGGCGCATGGTACGACACCCACCTCCTCATGGGGGGCGATTGGGAATCCACCTTGTCCTTGTTTGTGGCGGCATTCCCCGGGTTGCAAGCCCAAGCTGCCAATGGCAATGAAGGGGAGGTGTACGTGGACATTCTCCTCGACGTGCTCCAAGCGGACGACGACAACGACGACCTCTCCGACGGCACGCCCAACGGCGCAGCCATCCTCGAAGGCTTTGGAATGCACGGCATCAGCCTGTTCAGCAGCGTGGACATTGCCCACGTGCCGGACATGTCCGCCGGAGCTGGCGAAGCGGTGGTCATTGAGGCCGAAGCGGCCATTCTGTTTCCGTTCGGCCAATACTTCAACACCTGTGATCTGTATTACCGGACCTCGCCCAACGAGAGCTGGACACAGGTCCCCATGCAAGAGGAGGGCGGCGACTTGTTCTCTGCGTTGATTCCTGCCCAAGAGGCCGGCACCGTTGTGGATTACTACTTCGGCATCAGCGACCTCTTCGGAGCCACCAGTGCCATCACGCCCTACAGTGCAGACGATGCCGCCAATCCCAACTTGCCATTCAACCTGATTGTCGGGTTGGAGCCCGTGCTGACGGACGACCAGGACGATTACTCGGAGTTCGGATTCTGGGAATTCGGTCTGGCAGAGGACAACGCCACCACAGGCGCTTGGGAATCCACCATCCCTGTGGGGTCCTTCAGCACACCAGGCGACCCTTCCTCGATTTGTGCGCCAGATGAAGACCATACGCCCGGGGAAGGGTTGTACGCCTTCATCACCGGGGTCAGCCCTGGCGCAGATGCGGGCATTGGATCCAACGACGTGGATGGCGGATCCACCACGCTTCAAAGCGAGGCCCTCGACCTCAGTGGCATGTTGTCTCCCGTGCTCAGCTATTGGCGTTGGTACGTCAATGCCCCAGCTTCCGGCGCCAATCCCGGCACCGATTGGTGGCAGGTTCACATCAGCGACGACGGAGGCAGCTCATGGACTGAAGTGGAAGAGACGCTCACGCAGGACATCTCCTGGCGCAGGAATGCCATCGCTTTGAATGACTACATCGACCTGACCGACAATGTCAAGCTCCGGTTCGTCGCGTCAGACAGCCTGCGGTTGGACCAGGAGCTCGACGGGGGCTCCTTGATTGAGGCCGCCGTGGACGACTTGGTCATTCTGGATGTGGCCACGAACAGCATCGACGAGGCCGCAGTCTCAGGGGTCATCGCATGGCCGGTACCTGCGGTGGATCGGCTGCACTCCGCAGGTTGGGCAGCGGGGACGACCGTGTCCTTGGTGGGGATGGATGGCCGGGTATTGGCCAGAACCATGGCCGATGCCCTGGGACAATGCCACATGACGCTTGAAAGGCACGCAGCGGGTGCCGCCACATTGACCGGGACATCACGCCAAGGTGAAGTTTTGGTAAAGAAGGTCGTCTTGGCGGACCGCTGAGCCCCTTCTGAGGGCTACTTTCGCGCCGCAAAATTTCGAGCATGGGCAAGACCGTCAAGCCTCGTCGCATGGCCATTCAAGCGGAATGGCAACGGGACAGTGAATCCGCACCAGGGTTCAACAAGTACTTCATCACCATCCGCGAGGTGGATGGCACGGAGGTCCGCGTCCCTGCCTATGGCCGGGACATGCAGGACGCATTGAGCCGCATTGTCAAGCGGGAGCGCACGGAGAAGTTGGTGGAGACCACCGAACGGATTCCGGACTACGTGTATGTCTTGCTGTTCCTCGGGACCCTCGGCATCGGCGCGACCTTGAGCACAACGGCCGACAACCCGCTGTACTTCGCAGTGGGTGCCGGCGCGTTGGTCGTGCTCGTTGGGCTCTACTTGCTCAGAACCCGGAAGTAAAGGTCAGTTCCCGAGTCCTCCGGAGCCGCCCGTGGGGCTGATCCATTGGACCGACTTCAGGATGGAACCTGGGGGGACTGAGGCCTGCACCTTCATGAAGGCTTGTACGGCCAGGTTTTCGGAGATGTAGTACTGTCGGATGTCCAGGACCTTGATGACGCCGGGCGACATGCGCACTTCGTACAAGGCGTGGAACCCATAGCGATTGTGGTCGCTGGTGCTTTGGAGTTGGCTCGCAGGGAAGTCCGTCTGTTCGACTTGAGGTCCTTTTTCCAGCTTGGAAGGAAACAGGCCTTGAGCGGACGCCGTCAAGGAGAGGAGGAAGACGGGAATGAAAAGGAGGGCGCGAAAGTGCATGATATTGTTGGGTTGTCCACGCCTCTACGGGGCAAACCGGCGAAGGTTTCACGCCACCCCCTGTTTGCCCAATTATCTTTGGGACATGGGAAGAGCCTTTGAATTCCGCAAGGAGCGGAAGATGAAGCGTTGGGCGGCGATGTCAAAGACGTTCGCGCGCCTCAACAAAGACATCATTCTGTCCATCAAGGAGGGAGGTGGGATCGCCGATCCGGATTTGAATGCACGGCTGCGCGCTGTCATTCAGAACTGCCGGGCGGCCAACATGCCCAAAGACAACATCGAGCGGGCCATCAAGAAGGCCACGGACAAGGATGCGGCAGACCTGAAGCAGGTCACGTTCGAGGGATACGGACCCCACGGCATTGCGGTCTTCGTGGAAACGGCCACCGACAACAACAACCGCACCGTGGCCAACGTCCGCAGCTATTTCAACAAGTGCAATGGCAACCTGGGCACCACAGGCAGTGTGGAGTTCATGTTCACCCACGTTTGCCACTTCAAGATTTCAGCGGAAGGGCAAGACGCTGAGGAGCTCGAGCTGGACCTAATTGATTATGAGCCGAAGTACATTGGAGTCGACTAGGACGCCATCATGATTTATGGCCCCTTCGAGAGCTTTGGCTCCCTCCAGAAGAAGCTCGAGGGCGATGGAATCGAGATCCTCGAATCCGGCTTTGATCGCATCCCAACGGACACGAAGGAGCTGGACGAGGAGGCCACGGCCGAAGTCGAGAAGCTCATCGAGAAACTGGAGGAAGACGACGACGTTCAAAACGTCTTCCACACGATGTCCTCGAGCACCGAGGACTGATCAAACGGTCATTCGCACACCACTCCGAACTCCACCAAGAGTTGGAGCAGGTCGTTGGTGCCCACTACACCGTCAGGCACGATGTCTGCCAAGCAGCTTTGGTCGCTGGCAAACACGCAGGAACCATTGTCCACCTCGGCGGCCAGGTCGTAGTTGAAGGCCTGAGGGTACGTGCAGCCACACGTCTCGGGACGGTCGAGGATGGTGAAGCTCACCGTAGCGACCTGTCCGCTTTCATCCTGCGCATCAAAAGTGTAGTCCCCCGCCATAAGCGCAGTGAGGTTCAAGTTGGTGGAGTAGGTGACCTCACCGACGGCCCCCGAAGCCTCCAGTTGCACCATCCCCGTAGAACTGCCGGAGCAAAGGGTGGAAAATGCCGAGGCTTCAATGGACAGCTGTCCGCAGAGCGCAAGTGGGACGAAAAAGGTGATGCAGAGAATGAGGGCGCGCATGAAATGATAATTGGTGTTTCAAAGTAAGCAATTCCTTTGGGAAAAACAGGCCATCCACAAGTCGGGTCAAAATCTGTAATATCTATCAGGAGGCATTCTCAGGTAGTCAGACCAAATAATTGGCCTGTCGAAAGAATTGAGCGTACTCACTGTGTTCAATACCTTGACAGGTGCGCTGTTTCCTCGTCATTTGCTTGCTCTCGGTTCTGACCTCGGTTTCCAGTCAGATTCCTCCAGTGTTGAATGCTTCCACTGGGGCAGGGTATGTTCACCTCGATGAGGCCTTGGTGCAAGCAGAGAGTGGCGACACCTTGCTTCTGGCACCCATTGCCTTTTCTTCCAACCTCCAACTCCATCAATCGATTCACATTTTAGGTGATCCAGATGGGGGCACGGTATTGGACATTCGCGGCACACAGGGATATGGCATCCAGCTGAATGCCAGTCAGATCACCTTGTCTGACATCACAGTAATCAGCGGTCCCGGCCACTTGGATTACGCCTTACACAGTGAGCCAGGCATCAGCGGGATTCGACTGGTGCGCATGAACGTAGTCAACAACCCCGTTTCTGGAATCGACCTCAATGGATTGACAGATGAGGCACCGAACGTCATTCAATCTTGTCAAGTGACGGGTTCATCCGCAGGATTTGGCTTGGCTTTGAGCAGTTGTCGAGGCGTGGTCATTGAAGGGTTCTCCAGCAGTGCCAATGGATATGGCGACATCGGAATTTTGGAAA
>CALBSW010000116.1 GCA_937967465.1 uncultured Flavobacteriales bacterium | reverse complement strand
GCGGGCGCCTACCTCTTCCGCCTCGACAACGGACAGGTCGAGCGCATCGTTCGCCACTGACACATCTGACAGCCTGTCACCAGAAACCGCCGGCCTGCTGACAGGTCGGCGGTTTTCGTTTCTCCTTCGCGGGACGGCACGGGATTTGACCTACGCCCGGCACGACATTGATTCATCATGCAACAAGGCCAGATCAACGTACAGACGGAAAACATCTTTCCGATCATCAAGAAGTTCCTCTACAGCGACCACGAGATCTTCCTGCGGTATCTCGTATCCAACGCCGTGGACGCCACCCAGAAGCGCAAAGCCCTCATCCGGGTCGGTGAAATCGAAGGCAACGCCGACGGCGCGCAGGTCCACATCCTGCTCGACGCCGAGGCCAAGACCCTGACCATTCGGGATGCCGGCATCGGCATGACCGAGGCGGAGGTCGACAAGTACATCAACCAGATCGCCTTCTCCGGTGCCACCGAGTTCGTAGAGCAGTTCCAGGAGAAGTACGCGGACAAGTCCGACGCCAAGGAAGCCATCATCGGCCACTTTGGACTCGGCTTCTACAGCGCCTTCATGGTGGCCGACCGCGTGGACATCTACTCGTGGAGCCAGCGCAAGGACGCCGTGCCCGTGAAGTGGACGTGCGACGGGTCCCCCAACTTCGAGATGGGCGCCATTTCCGAGGACGATTTCAAGGCCCTCGGCCGCACCGAAGACCAGCTCCACGGCACCGACATCGTGCTGCACCTCGGAGAGGACGGCACCGAGTTCAGTGAAGATGCCCGCATCTCCGGCATCCTCGAGAAGTACTGCAAGTTCATGCCGGTCCCGGTCGTCTTCGGCACCAAGACCGAGTACATCGACGATCCGGAAGGCGCCAAGGACGAGGAGGGCAACGTCAAGCGCGTGCCCGTCGAGGAGCCCCGCATCGTCAACGACACCGACGCCATCTGGCTGAAGTCGCCGGCCGACCTCGAGGACAAGGATTACCTCGACTTCTACCGGACGCTCTACCCGATGAACTTCGAGGAGCCGCTGTTCCAGATCCACCTCAACGTGGACTTCCCCTTCAACCTGACGGGCATCCTGTACTTCCCGAAGCTGAAGAAGGAAATGGACCTGCAGCGCAACAAGATCCACCTCTACAGCAACCAGGTCTTCATCACGGACAACGTTGAGAACATCGTCCCGGACTTCCTGACGCTGCTCCACGGCGTGATCGACTCCCCGGACATTCCGCTCAACGTCTCCCGCTCCTACCTGCAGGAGGACGCCAACGTCAAGAAGATCACCGCCCACATCTCCAAGAAGGTCAGCGACAAACTCGCCAAGATGTTCAAGGACGACCGGGCTGACTTCGAAGCCAAGTGGCAGGACATTCAAGTCTTCACCGAGTACGGCATGCTGATGGACGAGAAGTTCTTCGAGCGCGCCGGCAAGTTTGCCCTGTACAAGGACACCGAAGGCACGTGCCGCACCATGGAGGAACTCCTCGAAGCGGTCAAGGAAGCCCACACCGACAAGGACGGCAACGTGGTCATGCTCTACACCCCCGATCCAGAGGGGCAGCATGGGTACGTCAGCGCCGCGCGCGATGCAGGCTACACGGTGCTCCACCTCGAGAGCCCATTGACTTCCCACCTCATCCAGAAGTTGGAGATGGGCAGCGGCGACACGAAGGTCCAGTTCCGCCGGGTCGACGCCGACATCGTCGACCGCTTGATCCCCAAAGAGGACGCGCCGGAAAGCGCACTGACCGAAGAGCAGCAGACCGCCCTGAAGGAGGAGTTCGAAGGACTCGTCCCAGACAAGGCGGTCTACAAGGTGGCTTTTGCTCCCATGTCCCCCACCGCGCCACCCATCACCATCACGCAGGGCGAATTCATGCGCCGCATGAAGGAGCAGCAGCGCGTCGGCGGAGGCGGCATGGCCATGTTTGGCGACATGCCCGACACCTATGACCTCATTTTCAACGCCAACCACCCGCTGGTGACCAGCTGGGCGGGTTCCGATGCCGAGGCCCGCAAGCCGAAGGTGGAGCGCGCCGTGGCCTTGGCCCGGCTTTCTCAAGGCCTCCTCGTCGGCGAAGAGCTGACCCGCTTCATTGCGGAGGGCTACGATGCCCTGGGCGAATGAGGCACGCAAAGTGGATTGGCGGCGCCTTGGGCTGGGCGCTGGGTGGCCCCATCGGTGCCATCTTCGGTTACGCCTTCGGCTCCATGGTGGGCGACACCAGCCTCTCCGTGGAGCAAGGTGGCGCCGGCGGGGGGCGTGGGCATCAGAGCGGACCGCGCCGCCGGCAAACCGGCAGCGGGGATTTCGCCGCGTCGATGATCGTGTTGAGCGCGGCCGTGATGAAGGCCGACGACCGCATCCTGAAGTCTGAGCTGGACTATGTGAAGCGGTTCTTCGTCAGCAACTTCGGCCAGCACCAGGCAGAGCGGTATGTGCTCACCCTCCGGGAAGTCCTCAAGCAGGACGTCGACACCCGTGCCGTCTGCCGTCAGATTCACGGCATGATGGAGCACAGCAAGCGGCTCTTGCTGCTCCAGTACCTGTTCGGCATTGCCCAGGCAGATGGCCACGTGGACGTGCGGGAAGTCGAGGTCATTCGCCGCATGGCCCAATGGCTGGGCATCAGCGACAAGGACCTCAAGTCCATCGAAGCCACCTTCTACACGGACGTGGCGTCCCACTATGCGGTTCTCGAAGTGTCGGAGTCGGCCACGGATGCCGAGGTGAAAAAGGCCTACCGCCGCATGGCTGTGAAGTTCCACCCCGACAAGGTGGGCGACATGGGAGCCGACTATCAGAAGCAAGCCCGGGCCCGATTTGACCGCATCCAGGTGGCGTACGAAGAAATCAAGAAGCAACGGGGCATGAAGTGAGCCCCGCAACATGCATGACAAGAAAAAAGCCGGACCCTGAGGGCCCGGCTTTTTCATGATGTACTGTTTCGAATCAGTGGCGGATGACCGGCATGCGCCATTGTCCCTCGCCGTCCGTCAGACGCACCGTGTAGTGGCCCGGAGCCACATCGCTCAAGTCCAGCTGGCGGCGGCCGGTGGCCTGGCCCTTCCACTGTTCACTGAGAACCATGCGGCCACTGCCATCGCGCAGCTCCATGCGCAAGTCGAGCAGGCGCGCACCGAGGTCGAGATCGAGGTTCAACGTTCCGTTGGTCGGCACAGGGTAAGCGGACACCCCGTTCAATCCGGCGATGTCACCCACCCCCACAGGATTGGTGACCGTCACCGTCAGCGGCACGCGCTCAGAGGCGCAACCCACGGCGTCGACCGACACCGTCCAATGGTAGAAGAAGTAGTAGTAATTCTGGCCGTTGGCGCCATTGACACTGGTTCCCGTGATGGCCCCGAAGTCTGCCAACGCGAAGGGGTATTCGGGGTCAGACCCGATGCCGTCCCGCCACAATCCGGGATTGTCATCCGTTGAGCGGAGACCGTAATCCACACCCGCCGGAACGTAGAAGCCCAAATCGACCGTGCTCTCTCCGGCAGGCACGTCGACCGTCAGGGACTCCAGCTCGGCGCCATTGGCGTCCACCAACGCGATGGTGCGGTCACCGGCATCCTCTGCATAGACGACCACCGACTCGATGGTCATGCCCTGATAGGCATCGAACGTGAGCCAGAAATTCGAATTCGGGTGGAACTGGCCGTTGTCCTCATCGCGGGCCGCATTGCCTCCGGTGCCTTCCGTTCCCGGGTTGCTGCTTTCGCTCTCCACCCAGAAGGTCGTCGTGGCCCCCACGTAGACCGGCACATCGGCTCCGGCGCCAAACGGCAAGACATCGTTCTCGTTCTCATACCAGAGGAGGTTGTCTCCTGTGGCGTTCAAGTTGACCTCAGCAGGATCCACGATGGTGAAGTCCTCCGTGGTGGGCGCGGCCGGGATGGGATACACATCCACCACGATCTCCTCTCCGAGGTTGTCATTGCCACAAGCGTCCGTGAAGGTCAACTGATAGGTGCCCGCCACGCCGACTTGGAGGTCTTGGCCCTCCACGCCCACGTTCCAGTAGCAATCGCCGTCTTCCGGCCCGCTCAAGGTCACCGATCCGCCTTCACAGAACCCAAGCTGTCCGTCAATGGACACGGCTGGAACCGCTGGCTCCAACACCTCGATGGTCACGGGATCCGAGGTGAAGCTGCACCCTGCGTCATCGGTGAGGGTCACCGTGTAGGTGCCTGCCTCATCGACTTCGATGGACGATTCCGTGCCGCCATTGCTCCATTCCGTCTCGAACCCACTGTTGGTGGTCAGCGTCACAGACTCCCCCGGACACAGCACACCGGCTGCACCTGTTTGGCTGATCGTGGCATCGATGAAGCAGAACGGAGGGAGCACGATGTCGTCCACCCAGCACGCGTCCGCGCCACCGGAAATGATGTTGTCCTTTTCGAAGACCCATTCGATGGTGTGGAAACCGGCCGGCAGGGTGAACACCTCCTCGGCCCAGTCGAGTTCTCCAGACCACTCGGCCACCTGAGCACCGTCGATGTTGAGGCGGAGGAAGTCCCACCCCTCCTCGGTGGAGACACGGCGGGCAAAGCTGAGGTCGCCCTCAGAGAGAAACTCCAACGCGATGGTCAGCGACGTACTCTGGTTGTCGCTGATGTCGCCGCTCTCCATGCAGAAGTCGCCCTGGTAGGGGTTGTTCGTGGACACGAACCAATCGGCGTTGCCGTCATAGGCCCATGGGAAGGTGGCGTCGTCGCCGCTTTCCCAAGTCTCCATGATCAGGTTGATGGGCTCAAAGAAGTCCGCCGTGGTCAGGTACAAGTCCTGCTGGTCCGCTCCCGTCGTGTTCACATTGAACGTGAGGGGAAGCAAGCCGCCGAGCCCCGCGTCCTCTGAGACGGTGACCGGGTAGCTCATGGTGAAGGTGCCGCCCGGCTCGATCGTCTCGAGCTCGTACTGGCCATTGAAGCCCATGGATACATCGGGATGCTCGAAATCGAGGATGCCCGTCGCACCCGGCGCTGCGTCGTGTCCATCGTTGAGGATGGTGAAGACCAAGTTGGCGGTATCTCCGCTCTCCAGGATGCCGTTGCCGCCGTCCTCGACGACCATGTCCATCACGGTGAAATGCGGTGCGTTGAGCACCACGTTGAAGCTGGCGTTCCAAACGTTGCCGTCTGCGTCGACCATCTCCACATCGAAGACCGCAACGTGCTGGTCGGCCACGCCGGCCACCACGTCAAAGGCGAAGCCGGGCAGCGTGAGCGTGCCGTCAGCGTCGATGTCGCCGGCGGATTCCGCGCCATCGGTGATGACCACCCACGCGTCTGCAGTGGTGATGGTCACCTGCACGTCCATGGCGGTCTCGATGCCGACATTGGCCAAGTCCAGCTCGAGCTCGATGCTCTCGCCCTGGTCGACGTTGCCGTCATTGTCTCCCACCACGTCCACTGCGGCATTGCCGTTGTTGAGCACGTAAGGGCCTTCTGCCGGCACCACTTGTACCGTGGCCTGGTAAGGAATGGTATTGTAGGCGGTTCCGGTGATCAGGTAATCTCCGGGAACGGACAAGGGCGCATCGAGGGCGATGCTGGCCACCCCGTTCTCCACGAAGGCCGTGCCCAGGATGTCTCCGTTGAACGTCAAGGCCACAAGGGCACCTTCCGTCGGGCAAGCCACGTCCAACGTCGGCGTCCCGAGGAAATAGACGTCTTGGTGCGACAAGGCGAGATTGGTCGGGAAAGCCGTGCGCATGACGACGGAGGGGTCGCCGAAAATGCACCAGGTGTCCATCATCTCCTCACCGCCACCACCGTAGCTGTCGATCATGCCGGAGCAACCGTGGGCCACAATGGAACCGAAAGTGTGGCGGATCTCGACCTCACCGTCCTCGACGACCAGGTCGGTCATCTCGTCTTGACCGCGCATCGGGGGCGCCCAGCTTTGGAGCACGCTGGAGAACGCACCACCAATGCCGCCGGCAGGCTGGCCGTTGTAAGTGTGCTTGAGCCAAACTTCACCAAAGCAGTCGCCGGAGCCTTCGCCTTCATCGAAGTCACCCACACAACAGGCCACAGGGACAAAGAATCCGTACATGCCGTTGTTGGTGGTCTGTCCAATGGCATTCACATCGAATCCACTCGACGCGATGCCGCCATGGTAACCGTGACCCGTGTAGTTGATGAAGCTGAGTCCCTTGTTGACCAGTTCGACCATGTCATTTGGGTTGGGGTTGCCGGCCTGATCCGCCGTTTCTCCACCCGTCGGGCTGTTGCCGCCTTGGCTTCCGTCGTAGAGCTCCCACACTTCTTGGAATCCATAATCCAAGAGCTTGTCCTTGATGACGTTGTTGTGCTGCCAATCGCTCTCGCCATTGTCGCCAATGCCGGCGCCTTCATTGGACCCGATGCCCACAGCGATGTTGAACCACTCCTCA
The DNA here is from genome assembly GCA_937967465.1 of uncultured Flavobacteriales bacterium. Classification (GTDB taxonomy): domain Bacteria; phylum Bacteroidota; class Bacteroidia; order Flavobacteriales_D; family Sanyastnellaceae; genus UBA8752. Next base: position 32,104 of record CALBSW010000116.1, on the reverse strand, counting down.
CCAAGGAATGGGGTCTTCTCATATTCCAAGGTCCGGTCCACCACCGTCTGCATCTCGGCCACCGTGTGCACGAGCAATCGGCCGACGAAGAACTCCGGATAGTGGTCGTCGCCCTCCACGTAGGCGTAGCAGGGGTCGCAGTATCCCGTGCCTCCTCCATTGGTAATGAGGTTGGCCGGGACTTGGTCCTCGTCGCCGGCCAGGATCACGTGGGTGAGCCCTTCGTTCAGGTACTGGTCTGCGAGGAAATCGCGGATGGCATCGAAGTCCATGCCGAAGTCGGCGGCGTACACCACTGCAGTGGGCAGGCCCTTCTCCTGCTTCCACTGCACGAGCGGAGCCAGGACGTCATCGTACATGGCATCGGTGACGACGATGATCTTGCCATGCTCCTCGATGTAATCGTAGCGGTCCTCACCTTGGGCCGCATTCAAGAAGCGGCGCTCCAGCTGATCCGCAAACTCCGCGGAAATGCGTGCCGGGGCCACGGCCGGGTTGATGGGGGCCGCGTCCGTTTCCACGATGCGCACTGTGATGGACGTGTGCGCCCGCAACACTTTGGATACCGGGTTGTATTGGAACGGGAAGGCCCACACGCTCTGTCCCCGGATGCCACGCTGGACAAATGGAGACTGCAACGCTGCCGGAGCCTCCGGGTAGAACGCATCTGCATCGTAGACCGCGCCCTTTTCGAAGGCGACATCGGCCGGATCCACATTGCGGTAGAGGTTGCCCTTGCTCGGGGCCACGTCCACATTGGGAATGTCCACGAACTCAGTTTCGAGCACCTCCAGGGCGGTTCCTGCCTGAGCAGCAATCATCAGCGTGGCATCCACCTTGGACACATCGGGCGCACCGGCGCGAAGCAGGGGCGTATCGCCAGCCACGCGAGGCAGGATGGCCACACCGTCCTCGGTCGTGACTTCCTGAAGCTGGGGATCGCTGAAATCAAAGCGGACGACAATGCCATCGTGGCTGTCCGCAAGCAGGGTGGCATTTTGTGCATTCAATTGGGCGGCACTCCCGGCCAGAATGAACAGCGCTGCCAGCGCGTTGTGAAAGGTGAACTTCATGGTTCTGATTTTGCAGGTCATTCGACCACCACGTGGATGGGGGCGTGCACATCGGACCATTGGATCCAATGGTGCCCGGATGGCCATCCCGCCGTGGAGACGGTGACGCCAGCTGGTCCGCAGGTGGTGGAACAAGGTTGTAACCTCCCATCCGGCCCGAACCGTTGCATCGGGCGCCCCATTTTTTGGGCTTCGGATGGAGAGAGGGAAATGACAATGGATTCGCCGGATTCAACCGGATTGGGAAACACCGTTGGCACGGCGCCTTCCTCGGTGGACATCACGGAGCTGATGCCGCCGTTTCGCAAGTCGAAATAGACATCGATGAGCGCGTCCTGATTTCCTGTGGGCCACACCCAGAAGTGAAGGAAGCAGGACCCTTCCAATTCGTAGGCATTGACGATGAGCTTCAGAAACCCCGCCCCGTCCGGTGGCATCGGCAACATGTCGGCATCCGCCGGCACACCGGTGTAACACTCTCCCAGGTCGCAGAGATTGACATCCCAACCTTCGGTCCAGCCGCCGCCCACATGCCGCCAAGTCAGGCCCAGGCTGTCGGGAGACTCATTTGGAAAATCGATCTGGAAAATGCGGGTGACGCTGTCGGTGGTGAATTGTTCCACCAGACTGTCCGTGGGCGAGATGCCAAACTGACCCGCTGCAGAATTGCACAAAAGCAACGAGATCAGTGCAGTGAGACAGGAGACAGAACGAATCAACATCGGCAGCACAAGTTAAGCCTTGCCCCGGAACGCCGCGCTGTGCGGGGCCCGAGTCGCAGGACGCCGTGCTTCAGCTTTGGGCGGAGCCCAGTGGACCGAAACGAATTTCCATCTGCTCCTTTCGGTAGGCGAAGAGTGCCTCCATCTGGCCGCGGACCCACCGGCCAGCCACAGCATGTCCGAGTTGTCCGAATGGCACCTTGTACCGCAGCGTGTCCACGACTCGGCACCCACCGGGGACGGGCTCAAACTCGTGGCGGTGGTCCCACAAGGCAAAGGGGCCGCGCAACTGGGTGTCTCGAAACCAAGGTCGGCCTCCGGTCTCTTCAGGAGGATGGACTTCCTCAATGCGGGTCAGCCAGCCTGTTCGCACGCCTGGCATTGGAGACACCGAGATGCGGACCTCCAACCCGTTGTGCAGTGGTGTGTCTCCGCCCTTCCCGATGCGCACTTTTTGCTCTGGGGGCGTCATCTCGGACAAATTCTGGGCCGTCTGAAAAAAGGACCAGACCTCCTCCACTGGACACGCCACCACGACTTCGGCGCGGAATTCCTGAACTGCACTCATTGGCACAAGGCATCCGCAGCCCATGCCGCCATCAGCAAGCCGGGCTTCGCGCCACTTTGGAAGCCCAAGGACTGAATGTATCCGGTGGACGCGCTGAGCACCTTGTTGGATGGATGACTCGGGTCGGTATTGAAATCCAGGTCGATCTGCTCAATGTCGATGCCATTCTCCTCTCGCAGCAAATTGGCGAGGGCCACCGAGCGTTCCGTCTCTCCCCAGAGTTTGGTCCAGAGGTCGAGGATTTTCGGCACTTTTTCTTTCCGGTAAATGACATGGGCACCGGAGCGTGGGAAGCGAAAGACCACGGTGGTCACATACACGGTGAGGTTGCGGTGATTTTGGCTGTCACATCCAACATGCACGGCAAACGCCTGTCCACCAGCTTGCATTTCACGGACATAGTCGCACACATCGAAGCTGCGTCGCCCCCCCATGACCTTGAACCTTCTGTCCGATCTGTCCCCTTCCATGCCCCTCAAATTAGCCGGGACTTCCGGCGACTCGGCGGTGGACTTGGACAGCTTGTCCACAAGATTCGGACAAGACCCACCGGACCTAAAATGGAAACACCCGCCGTTGCGGGTGCTTCTCTACGATTCACAACTGTGATTGACTTCCCCGAAGGAAGTGCCTGTCAACCACACCTTCAAGATAATCATTGTATCCGCTAAATACAACATCATATGAATTTTAATCGATTCATATACGCTATTCATGTAGTGTATCGGCTCTTAGGTCGACTCGGACCATCATCCGGGACGAGCACAAATTCAATGCAACACCCGCAACAACACCGCCTTCAAGCCCTCAGGGGTGAACGGCTTGGTCAAGTAGGCATCCATGCCTGAATCCAAGGCCGCCTGCTTGTCCGACTCCATGGCAAACGCACTCAAGCCCAGAATGGGAATGTGCCCCCGCTCCTCTTCCCGGATTCTTCCCGTGGCCCACATGCCGTCGCGGATCGGCATTTGGACATCCATGCAAACCAAGTCGAAACCGCCCTCGCGCCACGCCTCCAACGCGGTTTGTCCATTCTCCACCACGTGGACTGTTGCGCCCCATTTCTCCAGAATCGTGCGCAGCAGAAGGGCATTGATTTCATTGTCTTCCGCCACCAGCACATGGGCATCCAGCGACCACTTGCCATCGGAGTCCGGCGCCTTTTTGGCCAACTCCATCTCGGCCAAATTGACCGGCCATTGGACTTCAAAGCGGCTCCCTTGACCAACGTCACTGACCACATCCACTTCGCCACCCATCATGTGCACGATGTCGCACACGATGCTCAAGCCGAGGCCGGAGCCTTGGTGTCTGAACTCCCGATTGGACGCTTGCTTGAACCGCTCAAAAATGACAGCCTGGTCCTCAACCGGGATGCCAATCCCCGAATCCGTGACCACCAGATGCAGGCGTCCTCGAGCCGCTTCCCGCTCCAAGCGCAGTGTGACGGAAACGACACCCTTGTCCGTGAACTTGACCGCATTCCCCAGCAAATTCATCAGAACTTGGGTGAACAGCGTCCCATCCAGCTCGACATGTGCCCGATCGGGAACCGAGACATTCAGGGCCACGCCTTTTTCTTCCAACACGGGCCGGAACGGAGCCACCACGCCGTTGGTGAGGGACGCCACATCCAATACCTCCGCCTGCACCTCCATGCGGCCAGCGTCGAGCCGCGTGAGGTTGAGCACGCCATCCAACAACTTCTTGAGGACTTCTCCCCCATCCAGCATGGCTTTCCAGAGCGAACGCTGGTGCTCGGTCAATGGCGTGTCTTCCAACAGGCGAATCATGCCGAGGATGGCCGTCATGGGGGTGCGGATCTCGTGGCTCATCCGGGCCAAGAACTCGCGTTCGGTTTGACGCGCCCGCTGCGCCTCGGCCATGGCTTCGGCCATGCGTTGCTCGTCGCGTTTCCGCTCGGTGATGTAGTAGTGAATGCCCATCGAGCCGACGACCTTCCCCGCTGAATTGAACATGGGAACACCACTGATCAACAACCATTTGAGCTCGCCGGACTTGGTGCGGATGGGCGTTTCGTAGAGTCCTGAATTTCCTGCGTTGCGCGCAGCGGTCACGGCATCCATGTTGGACCGCGCCTCCTCGTCGAGCAACACGTCCGATGCCTTTTGACCCATCAATTCGGACTCGGTGTACCCTACGATGTCGCAAAACCGGGGGTGGGCACGAACGACCTTTTCCTCTGAGTCCACCTCGAGGATGCCGAGCTCCATGTTCTCCATGATCCCGCGGTAACGGGCCTCTGAATTGCGAAGCGCACGAATCTCTTCTTCCAACTGCTGGATGCGGCGAGAAGAAGCGTCTTCGTGGATGGAATCCGGACACATTTGGGGAACAACCTTTGGCTCAGCGGTCAAGTTAGCCTCACCCTCATGCATCTTCGTGTACGATTCCGCTGATGTTGCTGCTGAATTCACTCCGAACGACGGTCACCATGCTGGCGATGTTTCCGCTGCTGGCTTGGGCGCAACCTGACTTGGCCCGTTGGTCGATGATGGTCGGGGAATTCGAGGCGCATGGATGGGTGGCGGAACTGGAAGCGCTGGAGCCCGGTTGTGTCTTGGCCCCTGCGTCCCCCCAACTCCGCGTTCAAGATTGGCCTGCGCGCAGCCCCTGGGCGGAACAACTGGTGACTGAACTCGATGCCTTGCCCGAGTCCGAGCACCACGCGGACCGCGCCTTGCAACGTCTCCTCGCACAGGACATGCGGCTCTTCCGATTGGCCGAAGCCCATGCCGATCGCTCTCGGCCGGACATGGAGTCCACATTGGCCGAAGCGGGCCTTCCCGAAGAATGGGCCATCCTCCCCATCACGCTCACCGGCTGGGATATGGGATACTACGGCCCTGGACGGCGCGCAGGAGCTTGGGCCTTGGATCTGCCCACGGCATTGTCGCTTGGACTCGAAGTCAGGCGGGGCTGGGATGAGCGCCACATTCCCGAGCGGATGAACCCCGCCATGGCCCGCCGGATTGCCCAAGCCATGGAACGGTTCCCGGAGTCTCCCATGCGCCAGGTCCTCGACGTGGTCCAAGGTCCGCAAGCCGCGCGCAGATTGAACCCCGAATTGCTGGAAGCGGACCTGTTGGGATGGCTCCACCTCCTCCGGGTGTGGCTCCAAGTGGACCGGAACTTCCAGCGCGACCGCCTCCCCGCGCTCTGGGCCTTGCGGGAAAAACAATGGACCGTATCGGAATGCCCGGGTGCGCCGACCCCCAGTCATTTTAGTGCCCTGGGAGACCTGGATCTCAACAGCCGCATGGTGCGACAGGAAAACCCGTGGTTCACGACGGATTCCATTGGATGGACCTCCACCCGGCCCGGCCTGCGCTTGCCGGCCACGTCCTGGTCGAGTATCGATACAGAGGATTGGGCATCCTGGTGCGCATGGAAGCCGTCTCCCGACCGCCCCAGTCCGGCCGTGACGCATGTGGTTCAACCCGGCGAGGTACTCGGTACAATCGCCCGCCGGTACGGGGTCCGCATCGACGAAATCCGACAGTGGAATGGATTGCAAGGCGACCTCATTCGCGCCGGACAATCCCTCACCCTGCTTGTGTCCGGTGCCGGATCTTCACCTGCACCCACACCGATTGCTGAACGCAACACTTGGTCGGGCGCGTTCCGTTGGCACACGGTTCAGGCTGGCGAGTCTTTCTGGTCCATTGCATCCCAATACCCCGGGGTGAGCATGGCCGACATCCTCAGCGCCAACGACGTGGCACCGGACGCGCTTCGGCCGGACATGCGCATTCGAATTCCCCAACCGTGAATGCCTCCCCTTCCCCCGATGCCCGTTGGCGGCCTGTTGTGGCACTCCTCCTCGTGGGGATGGTCACCGCAGGACTCACCATGTGGTGTCCTCCGGGAGGATGGACAGTGGGCGACAGCACCATTCTGCTTCAGCTGCCAGAGGGGTGGTCCAATGGGCTGAACAGCTCCCCAGAGACGCCTGTGATTCCCCGGTGGAAACCGGAAGACGTGGAAGACTTGTTGGCTGCCTACGATGCCCAACTCGCTGAAGCCGAATCCCATTCGCCTCCTGCTTCAGAGGCACCCGCGTCCGTCTCCAGTGCTGCATAGGGAGGGCCAGCAGTGGATTCCATCCCCGACTTTCCGACGGGAACCGCCTCCGATTCACTTGCCACTTCAGCCGCCCGCCCATTGAACAGCGTCCAAACCGCCACAGGGGCACCTGCTGTTCGGCCCCCTGCCCCCGCTGCTGCGTCCCCGCAAAAAGCAGGGACTCCAACCCAGAGCGCAAGCAGTTCCACCTGGGTTCCTGGGGCACTTCGGGTGCGCATTCCCGAGTCTCAGCCCCAGATGTTGGACCGGCTTTGGCAACGGCTGCAATCGGGTCAAGACGTGCACATCCTGCACTACGGAGACAGTCAAATCGAGGGCGACCGCATCTCCGGCACCCTCCGGGCGCGCTGGCAAGAACGGTGGGGCGGATTCGGCCCCGGCATCCAACCCCCGATCCCGTTGGTCCAAAGCTTTTCCCTCCGCCAATCGAATCGCGGGTCGTGGACGCGGCACACCCGCTTTGGACGAAGGGACACCACAGATCAGGACGAGAACTACGGCCTGCTCGCGAGCTACGCGGATGCGGAACAAGGCGACCCCAACGCCTCCCTCTGTCTCAGTGTCGGCCGCGAGCCGCGCAGCCCGAAAGGATTTGGCGTGTGGACGGCGTTGGAGCTCTGGCACGACACGGTACACAGCCCTTGCGTCCTGCAGCTGAATGGCACCGCGGTGGACACCTTGCGGCCAGGCGACCCTCCTGGCGTGGTGACGTGGCCGGGGTCCGCCATGATGCCGGGAGACCCCGACATGGAGCTCTGCTTTTCTGCGGTCCCGCCCAGGCTGTTTGCCCTCCACCCAGTGGGCGGTGGCGTGCAATGGCACGGCGTGGCCATGCGCGGCTCTTCCGGCACCCTCTTTCGCAAACTGAACCGCCGCGTCTATGCCGATCAACTGGAGCGGCTGTCGCCCGATCTGGTGGTCCTGCAATTCGGAGGCAACAGCGTCCCTTATTGTCGGGACACGTCCGCAGCCCAGCGGTATGCCGGCTGGATGAAGCGCCAAATCCAGCTTTTCCAGGCCCTTCAACCCGAAGCCGCCATCCTGGTGATCGGCCCATCAGACATGGCCGAGAAGACAGGAGTCCATTGGACGTCCTACCCCATGCTCTCCCCCATTCGGGATGCCCTTCTCGAGGCCAGCCTCGATGCCGGCGCCGCATATTGGGACCTCCTCGAAGTCATGGGCGGTCTGGGGAGCATGCCGGCGTGGGTGGCTGCACAGCCGGCCTTGGCGGGCCCGGACCACGTGCATTTCACCCCACGCGGGGCGCGCAAGGTGGGCGAATTGCTGGACCGTGCCCTGTGGGCTGAATTCCGGCGCTGGGAACAGGGGGGCGCGTCATCTACGATCAACGCCATGCAGCCCAAATCGGCCGGCAACATTTCCATTCCAACCAGCCTGGAGCATGCGCCGTAAAGAAGTCCTTTCCCTGTGGGCATCCTGTTGTTGGCTGGCCCTTCCTTGCGCTCATGCTCAGGAAAAAGCGGCGACGGAAGCGGAAATGGGCTGGCGCGACTCCACCCTGGTGGCCACCGATCCCCTGCGCTCCCCTGCACTCGCCATGGTAGGCGATGCCCCGGACCATGTCCATGGCGCCGAACACATGGCCGGGTTTCTTCGCCAATGGCGGCACCTGCTCGAAGGAGACACTGCTGGAAGGCTTCCCCTCAACATCCTGCACTTCGGCGGATCCCATGTTCAAGCGGGCCGCATCGGCTGGTCCTTTCGCAACGCATTGATGGCCGACCGACCCGGTGTTCTGGCCACACGGGGGGTGGTTGCCCCCCATCGCCTGGCGGGAGAGAACGGACCACCAGACACCCAATGGCACAGCCCGGCCCCCTGGACCGGCCAACGTTCGGCGCACAGACGCCACCGCGGCGATTGGGGCGTGACCGGCTTGGAAGTCTCTTCCTCGGCGCCCGACACCGTCCAACTCTGGTGCAGCGCCCTCGACGCCTGTCCAGACGGGGTGCACATTTTGACCCGTCCCAGCGAATCGAATGGCTGGCGGTTGGCCGACGCCCAGGCCCCAGTTCACGGGGACACCTTGCACCTCGTCCCACCGGATTCCGGAGCAGCGCACCTGCACGGGGTCCTGTTCCAATGCGACCATGCTGACGTCGTCTACCATGACCTCGGCGGCAACGGCGCGAGCACGGCGGCTTGGCTGCGCCACCCTCACCTGAAAGCCCAGCTCCAACAGACCGCTGGAGATTTGGCCATTCTCGCTTGGGGCATCAACGATGCCCACATGCCCCCGGAGCGGTTCCGTCCTGAGCGCTTCAAAGCCCGCTACCGCCAACTGATCGACTCGATGAGGACGGCATCCCCTGGGATGGAGGTGCTGCTCGTCACCAACAACGACAGCCACTACCGACGCCGACACAACGCCAATGCGGAACGGGTGCGCACCGCCATGCTGGAACTGGTCGAGGAAATGGGCGTCGCCTGTTGGGACCTCTACGGCGCCTTGGGGGGAGCCCACAGCATCGACGTGCTGCGCGATGGGGGCTTTGCGGCTTCTGACCACCTGCATTTCAATCGGAATGGCTACGTGCTCATCGGAGAGCTGTTGTACGCCACCTTGACCCGAACCGCATTCAGCCTGAACCCACAATGACAGACTGGATCTCCTGGTTCCGCCACGACCCTTCGGCCCCTTGGACCTTCCTGGACGGCACGTTCTGGGTATTCCTGCTCGTGGTCCTTGCTGTGGATGGCCTGTGGCACCGGGACCGGCAGCGCAGCATGCGCCATGGCTGGCTGTTGCTGGCCAGCCTGCTGTTTTACTGGAAGACCAGCGGATGGTTTGTCTTGATCCTGCTGTTCTCCACAGTCAGCGACCACGTCATCGGCCGGCGGATTCACGCGGGGCGCACGGAGGGTGCCCGGACGCGGTGGCTCGCCCTGAGCATCGCGCTGAACCTGGGGCTGCTGTTTTACTTCAAGTACACCTATTTCCTGACCGATGCCTGGAACAGCGCCACCGGCGCTGCCCTGGTCCCCCGGAACTGGTTGGCTGTGGGGAGCAATGCCGTCCTTGGTACGGGCTGGTCGGTGGACCGCATCCTCCTCCCCGTCGGCATCAGCTTCTACACCTTCCAGACCATCAGCTACACGGTGGACATTCACCGGCGGCACATCGAACCGCTTCGCCGGCTGACCGACTTCGGATTCTACGTGTCCTTTTTTCCGCAGCTGGTGGCGGGGCCCATCGTGCGGGCCGCGGACTTCGTTCCGCAAATCCTGAATCCCCATCGGGTGGATCGCCAAACGGTTGGCCGGGCGGGATTTTGGATTCTCAATGGCCTGCTCAAAAAGGTGCTGCTCGCCGACTGGATTGCAGTCAACTTCAACGACCGCGTTTTTGCTTCACCTGAAGCCCACAGTGGATTCGAGGTGCTCATGGCCATGTACGGGTATTCCCTTCAGGTCTATGCGGACTTCAGTGGGTACACCGACATGGCCATCGGGGTCGCCTTGCTCATGGGCTACCGACTGCCTCAGAACTTCGACAGTCCCTACAAAGCGGACAGCTGTGGGAACTTCTGGCGGCGCTGGCACCTGAGCCTTTCCGGCTGGCTCAAGGACTACCTCTACATCCCCATGGGAGGCAACCGCAACGCGTCGTGGTTCACGGCCATCAGCGGGAGTTTCCTGCTGAGCTTCGTGCTGCTGCTTTACCCTGAGCCCACCTTCATTGCGGGCCTGTTTGGAACGGCGATGGGGGTGGGATTGGCCATGGCGCGCATCCCGAAGTTCAAGGCTTGGGTGACGACCAACATCAACCTCTGGATGACCATGCTGCTGGGTGGCCTGTGGCACGGGGCCAGCTGGAACTTCGTCATCTGGGGTGGCCTCAATGGCTTGGGCATCACGGTCTACAAACTGTGGCGGAAAATCAGTCCCTGGGAAATCAAGGACCGGTTCTGGAAGCGGGTGGTGGCCATTTTGATCACCTTTCACTTCATCACCTTCACCCGGATTTGGTTCCGAACGGCCTCGCACACCACTTGGGCCAGTTTCGGTACCGACCATGACCTCGGTGCAGAATGGGATGCGGCCAATGTGGTGTTGGCCAAATTGGGAAGCCTCACCCCGGTGCAGGACATCGTTGACATCTGCAACCACTACGGCCACGTGTTTGCGATGATGGCGCTCGGCTATGCCATCCACTGGCTGCCGTCCGCTTGGAAGCAAGCCTACCGCAACGCCTTTATCCAGGCGCCGTTTGCCGTTCAGGTGGGGTGTGCGACCGCAGCGGTGGCTGTGGCCATGGCCGTGCTCGCAGCGGGCGGCACGCCCTTCATCTACTTTCAGTTCTGAGCCTCGGAGGACACTTCGAACTGGACGCCATCATAGGCGCTGCAATTCTTGGTGTTCCGGCTGCAACCTGTGGCAAAAGCCAGCAACCACAGGCATCCGAGTGTCACCACTGCGGCGCGCTGGAGCCGATCCTGTCGCCCTTTTTGATCCGGCGAAAAAGGAGGCGCTGTGCGCAAGGATGCGACGCGCACTTTGGGTCTGGAGTCGTTCAGCATGGCAGAGTATCAACGAATGTAATGCCCGAAATGTTGTGCGGAGCGTGTCGGGCATGAACTGCCCATCTAACTTCGCGTCATGGCCTCCCCTGCACCCGCCTCCATCGAGCAACGCCTTTTGGATTCGAGCCTCGTTCTGCTCGTGGCATACAACGCCTTGTTTTTGGCCGACATCGCCCTTCAGGATGGCCAACCGGATCACGTGGCGGTTCGCATCATGGATTTCATCGATGCCCGCCGGGGCTGGGTGACCTTGTTTGAAGCCGTGGCGGCCATGTCCTTGTTCATCGACCTCGTGGTCCGGTTCGACCAATACGAAGGCCGTTGGCGCTCCGTCCGGATTGCCGGTGTGGCCATTGCCGGCGCGGGGCTGGTCTTCAAGGCGTTCGCCTTCTACCTCAACTCCTCCTACTTGGAGTGAGCGCCAGACTCAATCGTCCCACTGGTACTCGAAGTCGGCGTCTTCCAGCCGCTCGGGCCGGGCTTTGAATGCGGTGAAACGCTCGCGGGTCCAGAGGATGAATTCATACTGGGTCAAGGCCTTCAACACCGCTTCCCCCGGATCGACAAATTCCACAAACGCATCGAATTCCTCTGGCGCGAGGGACACGATGTCGTAGTCGACATACTTGCCCATCAGCTCCTTGAGCAGGTCCCTCCGGCGGTCCTCGTTTTCCAGTCTCGCCACTTCACGCTTGCTCCGCTCCATGCGGTTGAATTGCTCGTAGAGATAGGTGATGGGACTGGTCAAGGCGTCAATGCCGCTGGTCCGCATCTCCTTCTCCTCATAGCCGAGGGCTTGAATGTCCCGCACAATGTCTCCCAAGTCTCGCGGGGCGATGACCTCTGCCGTCGCCACATCCACCGCGATCCGGGCCAAGTGAACGGTCCAATTCCAAGTCCCTTCGCCAGGAAGCTGCTGGGGCACACGCCGGGTCACCGTGCGAAAGCCGATGGCGGCGAATTGCACGGTGTCGCCTGGCACGACCTGGAGTGCAAACCGACCGCTGGCACTGCCGAAGCGGCCTTCACCTGTGGATCGATTGACGATCATGCACCCGGGCAACCCCCTTCCATCCGGACCGAGCACTTCCCCACGAAGGCCCACTTGAACGATGGAATCCACAGGCAACTGCGGCATTTGCGCGAGCGCCTTCGACGGTCCGATAAAGGCCAACATGGCCAAGACCGCGGACCACCATGTCCAAGAAGCTGGATGCTGCGTGCGCATGAGGGGACCAAACTACCGCTAACTTCGGGCCCGGCATGGCCAAAGACCCTCAAAATGACGCACGGAAACGTGCGATGGATCGGATTCGGGAGGCGCAAAAGACGGCGTACCCCGATGCCGCAACTTGGGCGGATGCCATCCGCCGGGGTGACCGGGTCGCCTTGGCCAAGGCCATCAGCCTCGTGGAGAGCCACCGCCCCGATGACCGGCCCGCAGCCGAAGACCTGTTGTCGAGGTTGGCGCCCCACCGCGTCCAAGCACATCGCTACGGCATCACGGGTGTCCCGGGTGTCGGCAAGAGCACCTGGATTGAAGCGGCAGGCATGGCATTGATCCAGCGGGGCCACCGTGTGGCGGTCCTCGCGGTCGACCCCTCCAGCCAACGAACCGGCGGGAGCATGCTCGGCGACAAAACCCGCATGGGGGACCTTGCCCAACACACCGATGCCTTTGTCCGCCCCTCCCCTGCGGGCACGGCACTGGGCGGTGTCGCCCGCGCCACCCGAGAGACCTTGGTCCTCTGCGAAGCGGCTGGATTTGACCGCATTTTGATCGAAACGGTTGGGGTGGGACAAAGTGAAACGGAAGTGCGGAGCATGACCGACTTGTTCCTGCTGCTCATGCTTCCCGGTGGAGGCGATGGCGTTCAGGGAATCAAACGCGGCATCCTCGAGTGGGCCGATGTGTTGATCATGAACAAATGCGATGGGCCTGCTGAGCGGATGGCGGAGGCCAAAACGAGCCTGGCAGCCTACCGCGGCGCACTGGCATTGCTTCCGCCGCCCTTGCACGGCGCTCCGCCCTTGTTCGGTTTGGGAAGCAGCCTGGATGTCCGCCAAGTGGAAGGTTGGCTCGATCGCATGGAAGACCGGCTGGAACAAGCCGTCGAATCCGGGATGCTGGCCGCACGCCGTGAGCACCAACGCGCGACTGCCCTGGAGGCGGCGCTGGATGCTGAATTGAAGCAGCGCGCATTCGCCCACCCCGACTTCCAAGCCGCCTGGGCACGGTTGCAAACTGAAGCACAACGCTCACAAACCCTTCCCTACGATGCGGTCCGCAGATTGCTGGACCGGTTAGATTGGTCTTGAGGCACTTGTGCCCCTTGACCATGTTGAATCTCCACCTGTTTGCTTGCGCCCCGTGGCTGGCCCTTGCGGCTATCGTGTGGCCACTGCGCCGCATGGGCCTTCCTCCCGCTTTGGGCGGCAAGAACCCGTGGTCGTGGGGACTTCTGCTGTCTGGGCTGGCCTTGGCGGTGGGCATTGGCTACCTGGGGTCTGCAAGGACTGGGTCCATCGCCATCGGTCTCGTGGGATGGGCCGTGAACCTGATTTTCACATGGCCGCTGCTGCGGTTGGCCAGACAGCACAAACGCGAGCGCCTCGATGCCGCAGCGACAGAAAGACGCAGCATCATCGCACACCGGGGGACCGTCCAACAACAGATCATGCGTGCCCGGGAGGCAGAGGCCATGGAACGCAGGATGCGCCGCTGCAAATCGGCCCTGCTTCTGTCCAGGGGCAATGCTGAGGATCTGGATTTCCTGCTCGACCGTCTGGCATCCCACATCTCGGACCCCGAGATGGATGGGGCCGATGCCGCCGAACATGTCGGGGGAATGGCCGCCCATTTGCGCCACGTCTTCATGGAACGGGACCAAGACGACCTGCCCCTCCGCGAAGTGGCCCGTCATGTGAACCGGTGGGCGCGTTGGCTGGGCGACCTGGGACTGTCCATTCACATCGAAGGCCATGCCCTCCTTGAGGAACTCCATCCGGGATGCAAAGTCCCTGCGATGCTCTTTCTCGGTGCGGCCGAACGCTGGGGAATCGATGCCCTGCGAGACGGCCGAACCCGACCGATGACGTGGACGTGGAGGGTGTCAGATGGGACGGTTCATCTGACTTCCGATGCCAGCCTGTCCTCTTCGTGGCCCAGTCACCTGCTGAAAGATTGGGATGCCGCCTTCATGCTGCGCCACGGCGGCATCGCACATGCTGGTGGGCATTGGAATTGCCAATTGCCGCTGCTCGACAATTCGGGTGCCGTCAGCCTTTGAGTTGGGCGAGGATGTCGTCCATCGGCGCCGTCTTCTGCTCCCCTGACGCCATGTCCCGCCAAGTGACCTGACCTGCTGCGACCTCATCGCTTCCGAGGATCAGGACGTGGGGCGCTTTCCGATCGTCGGCGTACTTGAACTGCTTCTTCAACTTGGCGGCATCCGGATACAATTCCGTGCGCAGCCCTGCTGCACGACATTGGCGCGCAGCATCGAGGATGTGGGGCACGCTGTCTTCTCCCATGTGCAACACCAGCACGTCCAAGTCGGTCTCCAAATCACTCGGGAATGCCTCGAAGTGCTCGAGCACGTCGTAAATCCGGTCCGCACCGAAACTGATGCCGACACCACTGACACCCGGCATCCCAAAGATGCCCGTGAGGTCGTCGTACCGTCCGCCGCCGCAGATGCTGCCCACAGGTGCATCGACGACCTGCACCTCGAAAATGGCACCGGTGTAGTAGTTCAAACCACGCGCCAAGCCAGGCGCAAACACCAATTCCGGGGCGCCGATGCCTTCGCTGGCTGCCAAATCCCACAGTGCGCCCATGGCGTCCACGCCGGCATGGACGTCGGGGTGGTCGAATTCAGCAGCCAAGGCCGCCATGCCCGCACGTCCCGCTTCGCGGTCGGCAAACAAGGCGCGGGTGCCCTCTTGAACCGCCTCGTCGAAGCCGCGGTCGGCCAGTTCTGTGCAGACCCCGTCGATGCCCACCTTGTCCTGTTTGTCCACGGCCACGGTCCATTCCGTCAAACGGTCCTCCACACCCAAGGAAGCCGCCATACCGGCGAGGATGCGCCGATCATTGACCAGGATGCGGAACTGGGGAACGCCCAGTGCAGTCAACGCCTCGTGGAACAGCGACACCAACTCCAGCTCGCACAGCACGCCGGTGGATCCGATGATGTCCGCATCGCATTGGACAAACTCCTGATAGCGCCCTCGGCCCGGTCGGTCCCCGCGCCAGACCGTCTGCATCTGATAGCGCTTGAACGGCATCGGCAGGGCGTTGCGGTGCATGGTCACGAACCGGGCGAAGGGCACGGTCAGGTCATACCGAAGGGCCTTTTTGGAAATCTGAAAGGACAAGGCCTTGCTGTCGCGCTCCGCCAAAGTCTCATCCTTGGCCTTCGACAGGAAATCCCCGTTGTTGAGCAGCTTGAAAATGAGCTGGTCCCCCTCCTCTCCGTATTTGCCGGTCAAAGTGGCCAACGACTCCATGGCCGGGGTTTCGATGGGCTGGAACCCACGCGCTTCGAAGGCGGCGCGGATGGTCGAGAAAATCCACTGCCGGCGTGCCATCACGTCCGGTGTGAAGTCGCGGGTGCCTTTGGGAATGCTGGGCTTGCTCATCCTGAAGCAAAGTTAGCCCCGGCCGACCACCGGTTCAGCATGTCGCGCGTCCCCCTTTCGCCACACCAGAATCCGGCGGTCATCGCCACCCGATACCAGCGTATTCTCATTCAGCCAGACCAGCGCATTGACCGAGCGGGTGTGCCCCTTCATGCCCGGACCTTGCAAGCGGGCCTCCAAATCCAACGTGGCGGCAGACCAGATGGCCACGGACTTGTCGCGGGAAGCCGTGGCCACCCATTGGCCACAGGGCGACGCTTGAATTCGGTAGATCGCCCCTTTGTGTGCCTCGATGGACAGCAAGGGCGACCAAGGGCGCTCCGAGGTGGACCACAGCTTCATCAGCCCATCGTTACCAACAGAGGCCACGGCAGGCTTGCCCGGCCAATTCATCAGGCCACGTACACTGCCGTCATGGGCTTCCAACACCTCCCCTTTCGCCGTCGAGTGAATCCGCCCATGGTGGGTGCCGACCCAATGGCCCGCTTCGTCCGTGAGAAGACAGCGGATTCGGCCGGGCACCTCCATCACGGCTTCTCCGGTGCGCCACTGGCGCAGCCGACCGTCCGCACCCGCAGACAGGGTCGGGCCAATGAGGAAGGTGCCGCCTTCATGGCCTTGCAAGATGTTCGTCCCGTCCGGGGACCAGTGCACGAGGCCGCCCGAGGCGCCACCTGCCAGGACCGCTTCTCCATTCACTCCGATGGAGAACAAGGCCTGGTCGGTGCGGGCCATGGCCTCTCCCGTCGCGTCGTCGCCCTCCGCAGACCGGGCCCACTTCACCAGCAAGCCGTCCCCGCCGACACTCCACACCTGGCCATCGGGCGTCACCGCGAGATCGTAAATGGCGCCCTGATGCCCCCGCCATTGGGCGGCACAATGCCACGATGTCCCTGTCGGAGTCATGGTGCAAAGGTGGTGTGCTTGGGCGTCGAAAGGCTCACCATGGCGAATCGAACCAAGCAATGGGTGCCTCTCCACGCTCGACCAGCCAGCGGTTGACCGCTCCGAAATGCCCGCAACCGAGGAAGCCACGGTGGGCGCTCAACGGACTCGGGTGCACGGTTTCCAAGATGTGATGGCCGGGATGCAACGTTCTGATACGCTCCGCGTGGGCACGGGCGTGTCGACCCCAGAGCATGAAGGCCACCGGCCGATCCGTCAGGGAAGCCAAGGCTGCAGCCGTGACATGCTGCCAGCCGAATCCCTGGTGACTGCCTGGCGCACCTGGGGCCACGGTCAATAC
The DNA here is from genome assembly GCA_937967465.1 of uncultured Flavobacteriales bacterium. Taxonomy (GTDB): domain Bacteria; phylum Bacteroidota; class Bacteroidia; order Flavobacteriales_D; family Sanyastnellaceae; genus UBA8752. The sequence continues at coordinate 15,197 of CALBSW010000116.1, read as the reverse complement.
GTCGTTGAGGAGCAACACCCCTTGTTGCGCCCAACCTGAAAGGTCCCCACTCACTGGGGGAGTCCCGCCGAGGTCCCGTGCAATCTCCTTGTAGATGTTGCGGAGCGATGGCGGCAGCGGCCATCCCTCGGGCACGGAGAAGGCCAGTCCTTGTGCCTGCCCGGGGCCGTGGTACGGATCCTGCCCGAGAATGACCACCCGAACATCTTGCGGTGCCCCGACCGATTCCAAGGCATGAAACCACCGATCGGGGTGTGGCAGACACGTCTCAGCCTGCACCGCATCATCGAGGCGGGCCTGCAATGCATCGGTTGCGGACGCGGCCAGGAAGGCCCATCCGGGCAGCGCGCTGAGGCGCTCTTGCAGGTTGGACGATGGCAAAGCTTTTGACCGCATGTGTGAAACCTTCGAAAATAGAATGGCAAGCAGATTGTTGCCCGCCATTCCCGTGGGTACTTTTGCCGCCTCCGATGAAGATGGAAGCCGTCACAGAAAAGCTGAATTCGACCCAAGGCAAGCAGCTGTATGGCTACCAGGCGCAGGCGATCGAGACGATTCTGGATCGGATGCGCAAGTTCCCTGAGAACTACAACGTCCTCTACCAACTCCCCACCGGAGGCGGAAAGACCGTCATCTTCAGCGAGCTGGCCAAGCGCTTCATCCTCGAGATGGGCAAGAAGGTCTTGATCCTCACCCACCGCATCGAATTGTTGGGCCAAACGAGCCGGATGCTGTCCGAGATCGGGGTCGACAACAAGATCATCGACTCCAAGGTCAAGGTGCTTGAGGAAGACAAGGACCACTGGTGCTTCGTCGCCATGGTGGAGACCTTGAACAACCGCCTCAACGACGAGCACATCACCTTCGACAACCTCGGATTGGTGGTCATCGACGAGGCGCACTACAACAGCTTCCGGAAGCTGTTCAAGCACTTCGACGAGCAAATCCTGCTCGGCGTCACGGCCACCCCCCTCTCGAGCAACATCAAGTTGCCCTTGAAGGACAACTACCAGGAGCTGATCGTTGGAGAGAGCATCTCGAAACTGGTGGATGAGGGATACCTCGCCAAGGCCAAGACCTACAGCTACGACGTCAATCTGAAGTCGCTCAAGGTGGGCATCAATGGCGACTACACGGTATCGAGCTCGGAGCGCCTGTACGGCAACTACTTGATGCAGGAGAAGCTCCTGTACGCCTACGAGGAAAAGGCCAAGGGCACGAAGACGCTCATCTTCAACAACGGCATCCACACGTCTTTGATGGTGGCGCAATTGTTCGAGGAGGAGGGGTACGAGATTCGCCACCTCGACAACACCCACACCGAAAAGGAGCGTCAAGAAATCCTGACCTGGTTTCACGAAAAGCCCGATGCCATCCTCACCTCGGTGAGCATCCTGACCACCGGCTTTGACGAACCTTCCGTCGAGACCATCATCCTGAACCGGGCCACCAAATCCCTGACCCTCTATCACCAGATGATTGGTCGGGGCTCCCGGGTCTTCGGGAAGAAAAAGGACTTCACCGTCATCGACCTCGGAAACAATGCGCGGCGGTTTGGGCTGTGGGACGCCCATGTCAACTGGCCGGACATTTTCCGTGCTCCGAACGCCTATCTCGAAGGCCTCTACACGGATGAGGAAATCGAGGAGACGTTCGTGTATGAGATGCCTGAAAAGCTGCAGAAGCTGTTCAAGGTGGAAGACCTCGAGCCCTTCATCATGAAGGACACCTACATCGAGGTGACCCGCAAGGGCAAACGCCCCAAGGCGGCCATCGACGAGAGTCTGGCCAACCACGTGCACATGATTGCCCGCGTGGCAGAGGACGAATTCCACGCCATTGAGCTCATCGACGAGCTGGACGGGGACATCGAGCAGCGGATCCGCGACTACACGAAGTGCATCTCCAAGACCACCGACAATTACCGTCAGTGGTTGATGGATGAATACTGCCGCAAGCTGCGCCAGGAACTGCGCCAGGCGTTTGACTGACAGGCCGTCTGAGGGGCTGCACCTGCGCCCACACATTTCTTGGCCACACTGACAAAATCCACCTCGGCCTGTTTGGACCTGTTTTGCCGTGGAGGTTGATTGGGGCGTGTCCCTGACTCCCCTCCTCCCATGGCTGCCCTTACTGGGGTTGTGTCAAGCGGCCGCATGCATCAGCGTGGGGGTGAGCTTGGCCCGAACCACCCCACAGGAGAGGCACACCTGGGGTCGATACCGCAGGGTGCACCCCAACACCGCACATCCCCTCCTCTGGGGTTGCATTGGAATGGGCGTGGATGTGCTGTCCGCCTTCCTGTCGCTGCCCTGGCTCTGGATTCCCGCGACCGCACTTTTTCTGGGGTCTGCCCGTCACGTTGACCTGGAGGTCACACGCCACCTCGATTGGGAGTCCCGGCGCCGAGAATTGGAGCTGAAGCACTGGCGAGAGCGGATTCCAGCAGAGCGCCTGCAGATCCGCAAAGCTGCATGGCAGCGCCGTGAATTGGCCGAAGTACAATCCAAAGCGCTGCGACACCTGATGGACCCCCACTTCCTGTTCAATGCCCTGAACGGGGTCATGCAACGCCTTTTGAACGGCAGCAAATCCGAGGCCCTCGACCATCTGGCAGCATTCCGGCGCCTCGCGGTCCGACAAAGCCATGCGGGGCGCGACGGATGGTGGACGTTGAGTGAAGAGTGGCGCGTTCTAGAAGACTATGTGGCCTTGGAACTGGGCAGGATGGGGCGCCCCGTCAAGGTGATTCAGTCTCCCCTGCCCCCCAATTTGGCCCAAGTCCGCATCCCCGCCTTGATGGTGCAACCTCTGGTGGAAAACGCCCTTTGGCATGGACTGGGCGGCACCCTGGAGAATGATGGGGACCTCGGCCAACTGTGCATCACTGCCCACGCCATCTCTCCTGCCCAAATCCGCATCGACGTCTGCAACAGCCGAACAGACCAAAACGCTCAAGATGGGGTCCGCAACCTGTTGGACAAGCCCCACTCGCCGGTCCGCAGGCGACACGCGAGCGACTTGATCCGGCAACGGCTGCGGTTGCTGGGGGCAGAACAACAAGGGCACTTGACCCTCGATCACTTCGAAAAGGAGACCCGGGCCACCCTCCTTCTCCCCGTTCGTGAAACCATGTTGAGAACGTCTCCCTGATTGTGCGGTGCACTCCCCGCGCGACATTAATTTGGTTCTACACCTTTTGAATCATGAAACTCCAAACGGAGAACATCTACCAGGTCATTGAGCTCGAGGCCAATCCCTCCCGTGTCTTCGACACCTTGCTCGACCAGGACGCTACGGCGGCTTTCACCGGTAAAGAGGCCCTCATCCAACCCCACGATGGCGGCGCTTTCTCTTTGTGCAACCAGAATCAAAGCGGATACTTTCTGCACATCGTCCAAAACAAGCGGCTGGTGATGTCTTGGACCCACAAGAAGCTGCCGGCAGGCCACTTCACCACCGTGGACATCCGTTTGTCCCGAAATGAATCTGGTGGCACCCGTCTCATCCTGAACCACATCGGTGTGCCTGCAGGTGACGACGGCTGGGTCACCGATGCCTGGACCAAGTCCTTCTGGGCACCGCTCAGCACCTACCTGCGCGAAGCCGAGGTGGTCGCCTGATCACACCATGGGCCACCTGGGAAGGGGGCCGTCTGACAGGCTGCCTGGCTGACCGCTCATGGCAGCGAATTGTCCCGTGATGGCAATCATGGCCCCATTGTCTGTGCAATAGCGGAATGGAGGAATGTGCACGTCCCAGCCCCGGCGTTCACCCAGCTCGGTCACCGCTTGCCGCAGGCCGCTGTTGGCACTGACCCCGCCCTGAATCGCAATGGCTTTGCGGTCAAATTGATCTGCTGCCGCCTCCAATTTGAGGATGAGCATGCGGACGATGGCGGATTGGAGCGACGCGCACACATCCGCTTGCCATCCTTCCCGGTCCATGCTGGCTCTCCCCTCTTTCTCCAGGTTGCGCAGTACGGACGTCTTCAGGCCGCTGAAGCTGAAGTCCAACCCCTCGACACGTGGGGTGGCGAATTGGAACGCGTTCGGATCTCCCTCCTTGGCCAACTTGTCTACCACAGGCCCCCCGGGATAAGGCAGTCCGATCATCTTGGCCACTTTGTCAAAGGCCTCTCCTGCGGCATCGTCCAGGGTGGTGCCCACAATGCGGAGCGTCCAAGGGTCGGCCACGTCCACCAATTGGGTGTGGCCACCAGAAACCGTCAGCGCCATCATCGGTTGACGCGGGGGTTGGGCGTCGGCCATCCAATGGGCCAGCACATGGGCCCGCATGTGGTGAACGGGCCACATCGGCACATCGAGGGCCCACGCCAAACTGCGGGCAAAGGCGCTGCCCACCAGCAAGGAGCCATTCAATCCAGGTCCCCGCGTGTACGCCACGCCCTCGACGTCCGACAACGAGACTCCGGCTTGCTCCAACGCCGTTTCGAGCACTGGCAAGATGTGACGCTGGTGGGCCCGCGAAGCGAACTCCGGCACCACACCACCGTATTTGGCGTGGATGTGCTGGGCGGCCGTGAACTGGGACAGCAGCACATTGCCGCGGAGCACCGCGATGCTCGTGTCATCACATGAGCTTTCAATGCCCAGCATCAGGCGATTCTCCACCTGAATGCCCGCCTTGTTCGTCGACTCGGATGTCGTTCGTGCTTCTGGCATCGTTTCTGTTGCGAATTTCGCAGGACGCTCATGAATGACCGCACACCGGACCCCAATTCTGCACCCCGGCCCAAAAGAAGGGGCCGGCGGGCTCTGGTCTGGTGTCTGTGTCTCGCATCGCCATGGCTGCTGGCCACGCTGATTTTGGCCACACCGGGCGGACAGCGCAGGGCCGTGGGTTGGGCATTGGACGGCCTTCAACGCACGCTTCCCGAGCAAGCCGAGCCCACAGCGTTTCGTTTGGGTGGCGTCGCGCTGGGCGTCCGTCCCTTGGGCGTGGTCCTTCAAGACCTCCACTGGCAGCGCGAAGGTCCCGGAGGGGACACGTTGGTGTCCATTCGCGCCCTCACCGCCCAGCCCGCCGATGCCAGTGGCCGCAACTGGGGCCTCATTCAGCTCGATGGCGTCCACGTTCACCACGGGCTTTGGCCACAGCTCGACGCCTGGATGGGGGCAACCGCAGAAGAGACGCCCCCTTCAGACTCCCCGGGCGCGTTGCGCATGGAGGACATCCACTTGTCCCAGCTGACTTGGGATGGCGGTCCCTTTGTCTCCGATTCCATCTTCCTTGAAGGCGGCCAAGTGGACCACCTGCATGTCGAAGGCCTGCAGTACATCGAAGGCCAATCCCGCGTCCAACATCTCGAAGGAGCTGGGCATGTGGAGCTTCGTCACCGGGACGGAATGGGCGCCGACTTGACGCTCTCCGTTGAAGGCAGCGACTCCCTGTTCCAATGCGCCCTGGCCCCCACCCTGCTGGACACCTCCCGGGTTCCCGCCACTTGGAAGCCGCTGCTGCCATGGTGGCCCGACCACATCCACGCCACGTGGGCCTTGGAAACGACATCTTGGATGGCCGACGTGCAGTGGCCTTGGGGCAGGGCAGTCGGTGAGGGCACCCTGCTTGGGAGTCACATGCAACTGACCTCGCTCACCTTGGATGCACCCGGCTTTCCGGTCAACCTGTCGCCCCTGCCACCTGGCCATGTTTTCGCCGATCTCCGAGGCCCGCTTCTGTTCCCGATCGACCGTGTGACACAGGGCCAATGGGATGGCATGTCCGGACAGCTCTCCGTCGAAGCCGCCTTGTCCCGACCCGGAGATTCGCCGCTGCGGTGTACCGTAGACTGGTCGCCGGAGACGGGCGACTTTGAAGGCATGGCGACCCTCTCTGCCCACGCCATGCCGCAGACGTTGGGACACGCTGTGCGCATTCAAGCTGAAGGCCAATGGCCATGGAACGGGGACGATTGGACCGCCCCCCTGAAGCTCAAGGGAAGCTGGGATGTCCACGCAGATGACGTGGCACCGTCGTTGCAATCCGCTGGCGGCCTTTGGACAATGGAGCTGAGCCCTTCCGAGCGCGGAATCGAACTGTCGACCCGCCTCGAGGGCCGGGCCATGCCCCTCGCCCTGACCCCACAACTCGAGCTCTATGGCGACCTCCGAATGCGGCTGGATGCGGTGGTGGGCACCCGCGACGTGGCGGCACCTTGGTCCGGCCAAATCGACGTCCTGGATGCGCGCTGGATTCCCAAGGCCGGCTTCGGCCAAAGCACCGCTGCCGGACCGCCTTTGTCCATGAAGCGCTGGACCGCCTTCCTGAACGGAGAAGGCCAACGCGTGCAATGTCAACTCGAAGGAGACTTCATCCGCGGCACCATTCAAGGGCCCCTGGATGAAGCGGGCTGGACCACCCCGCTGCACGCCGCATTGTCCGAATCGGGCTGGCAAGAACCCCAGCATCACCCGCCCGCGTCCGCCCCGTGGTCGGTGCACCTTGAACTGCTGCGCGACGACCTCCTTGAACGCTGGAGCAATGGGCGGCATTCGGTCGGCCCCGGAAGCCGCATTCGTGGAACCTGGAATGGCACGGCACTGACGGCCCGTCTGGACCTGACTGGAGCCCACTTCGGGCCTTGGCGCACTGGATCGACCTCCCTCACGTTGGAAAGCGACTCCGTCCCTTTGGCTTTGCAATTGGATGTCGCGCAACTGCGCCATGCCCAATACGGCGCCTTGGACGCACTTGATGTGGACGTTGTCAGTGTCGGAGAGCGGGCGTCTTCGGTGGCGGCCTCCTGGCAAGGAGCTGTATCCGGTGAATTCCAGGTGCGGCACGGCCTGCAGGATGCCGGCCGACACGAACTCGAGTGGCTGCGTGGACAGCTCGACGTCTATGGACGACGGTGGGAACTGGACACCCGTGCGCCCGCTCGCATGGTGTGGACGGGGACGGATTGGACCAGCCTCGACGTCGAACATTGGCACTGGCAAGGTGCCTTGGGCGACCTGATCGTGGGTCGGCCGACTGCGCCGTCCCATGCCGCAGGCCACCTCGTGGCCGAAATGAATGGATGGCCGATGGCGGCTTGGGGAGAATGGGCTTCCAGCTTGGTGGGCGCCTCCCTGCCTCAGCTGGCGGGGAATTTGAATGGATCCGTGAAGGTCGACCTGAGCGACCGCGGCGCCGAGGCCAGTGTCCAATGGCAGGATGCGCAGACCGACGGGTTTGAATTCGGCGACGTGTGCATTCAAGGCGATTGGGCCAACGGTGCCTGGGCCGCCACCTTGCAGCAATTCGAAGGTGAACGCCAGACGAGCCGCGTGGCCATGGGCTGGGACCGCCAACTCGAAGCCGACTTGGAACGCTGGCCCCTCTCCACCCTCGACCCCTTGCTGGCCAAAGGCGGTGTCCACGTGGACGGTGAGCTCGACGGCCACCTCCATGTCGACTTCTCCGGCCCCACGCCCAAGCCGCGGGGACAGTTGACCTTTCAAGCGCCCCTCGTCGAAGTCGAGGCCACAGGCAGTGCGCTGGAAGTAGAGGGCATTTTGTCCTTGACACCCGACTACATCGGCCTGGACCACGCGACCGTCACGGACCCCAACGGGGGCATCGCCTTCCTCAACCTCAGCGTCTTGCACACGGACTTCGCGGAGTGGAACTACGATGTCGACCTCGACTTTTCCGACGCGCCGTTCCAGTTGATGGACCTCGCTCCGGCTCCACAGCGCCTGTTTCACGGGACGGTGGAGGCCACGGGCCGGCTGAATGTGTTTGGAGACGGCCATGGGGTCATCATCGAATCTGAACTGACCAGTGCCGACGGCACCGCATTCGCATTGCCCCTGGACGCCCTCGACGGAGCGGAACTTCCCACCGGCATCCGGTTTGTCGGAGGCTCGGGTGAATTGCCCCCCACCCCGCGCAAAGCCCCGTTCGGCGTGACCCTCGATCTCGAAGTCGACGTGACCCCGGATGCGGAAGTGACGCTCCTGCTCGACAGCCGGGCCGGGGAACGGGTCGATGGCCGGGCCGAGGGACACATTGCCATTGGGATGAGTCCGGAGGCGCCCCTGTCCATGGAAGGTGGGATTTCGGTGGTGGACGGCGCGTATCGGTTCAGCCTGCGCGATCTGTTTACCAAGCGCATCGCCATTGCACCCGGAGGCCGGATTGACTGGGATGGGGACCCTTACGCCGCGGAGCTCAATTTGACCGCCCTGTCGCGCCACCGCGCCACGCCCCTTCCCTTGCTGCCGGGTCTGGTCAATCCCGGTGTCACCGAAGTGTCCGTGGCCATGGACATCCAAGGGGCCCTCGAATCTCCCGAACTCCGCTTTGCCATAGGATTCCCCGAGTACGAGACGTCAGACGCGGCATTGCTGGCGCAAGTGAATTCCGCCTTGGCAGCCCCCGAAGAAGTCGAACGGCAGGCCTTCGCGCTGCTGGCCACGGGGCAATTCATCCCGGCCGGCGGGTCGGGCAACCTGTTCTCCCAGACCGCCACAGCCCAGGCCTCAGAACTGCTTTCCTCCCGCGTGTCGGAGTTGCTCAGTGGACTTTCAGAAGACCTGGACATCGGCGTGCGCTATGTTCCTGCCAATGCCGGCAGCGCCTCCTCCGGCAGCCTCGGTGGGGGCGACAACCCGGATGCGTTCCGCTCTGAGGATGCGTTCGAGCTGGACCTCGGCCTCCGCCTTCTGAATGACCGGCTCAACATTGCCGGAACGGTGGGGGCGCAAGGCATGGACGGGCTGTCCCTCGAAGGCTCGGAATTCCGCGGCGGTGTCGATGTCCGCTACAAACTCACCCCTGATGGGCGCTGGGAGATCCAAGGCTATCGGCTGCCGGAAAGCGAACTCGATGAGGAGCCACGACAAGGCATCGGAGCCGCATATCAACTGCGGTTTGACCGGTTCCGAGACTTGTTCCGGCGCAAGGACACGCCTTGACCTCATCGCCTCTGCGTACCTTGCAGGCATGCGCACATTCCTCCTGATGGCCGCCTGTGCCTTGGCAGCCGGACTCCACGCCCAACCCGTCCTCGACAGCAACGACTTGCCCCAAGGCGGCACGACCTATGTCCGCGCCACGGCAGTTCCGCCGCTCAATGCAGGTGACCTCGAAGAAGGGGGCGCTGGCGTCACCTGGGACTTCAGCGATTTGACCGTCGCCACGGAAGCGGAGACCCCGTATTTCCCGATGAGCGAAGCCAGCTTCACCACGCAGTTCATCTTTTCCAGTGCGGACCATTTCACGGCGTTCAACCTGCCCGATTTCGGAGAAGAATTTGCCCTGCCCATCAGCGGTGCCACGGTGTACAATGAATTTGGCAACGACGCCTATCGCACCATCGGCCTCGGCATCACCACCGATTTCCTGGACTTGCCCGTGATCTACGACGACGCTGAGGAAATCCTGCCCCTGCCCCTCTCCTATGGCGCCACGTTGTCCGGCACGCAGGCCTTTGAAGTGGACCTGCCCGGCATTCTCTACTACGCCACGGAAGGTGCGACCGACATTGAAGTGGATGGCTGGGGCACCCTGCTGCTCCCCGGAGGCAGCTACGACTGTCTGCGCGTCAAGCGGACGTTCGCCTCTCAGGATACCATTGCGTTGGCTGCTGCGGAAATCGGGTTCAGCCTGCCGCGCGAAGGCACGGTCTACGAATGGTACGCCGCCGGGGAAGGCATGCCCGTTCTCAGTGTGCAAGCACTGCTCGACATTCCGGCCAACTGGCAATTCAAGCCGGCCCCGTCCTCCGTGGAGGGGTCCAACCCAGCTGCGTTTGAGGTCTACCCTTCCGTGCTGACTGCCGGGGAGATCCTCCACATCGAAGCACAAATTGGCGAGCGCTGGACCGCAGTCGATGGGCAAGGCCGGATCCTCTACAACGCGACGCCCGAAGTACACGGTGGCCAGGTTCAACTTTCAACAGAGGGTTGGCCGACGGGGACGGTGATTCTCCTGAATCAGAACACCGGACAGAGCGCCCGGGTCATGCTCCGCTGACCTCCAGGTCCAGCTCAACGTGACCGGCTGCGCGGGGCTGCACGCGCGGCGTGAAGGTGCCTGCACGGTCTTGCAGCCACGCCTTGGCCACCCGACGGTTCCGGAACACTCGGACATTTGGACGCAGGCGGCTGATCATTTGGTAGAGGCGGTCGCGCCACACCAACAGGTGGGCCGGCACCACGATGGCGCGGTGGTGCACCCCCGTCAGGGAAGCGCCCTGTGCCATCCAGGTCAACGCTGCGCGATCCAGCAACAGGTGGGCCCGCGGGATGACGATCAGTTCTGCCACTTCGCGGTCGCCGAGCAGCTCAAGGCGCTGGGCGGACACCCGCTGCATGAGCGGCAGGTCCACAATCAGGTCTTCTGCCAATTCCACCATGAGCAATCCTTCCGAGAAATGGAAGGTGCCATAAGGTGCTTGGTAGGTGAAGGCGTGGGCCATGGGCGGCAAGTTCCCCCTCAATTGGAACGGTTTGCCGGTGGGTCGCCGTCAGCTATCCACAACAAGCCGCGGGTTTGTCCACCAGAGCAGCGAACGCCTCAGGGACAGGCGTATTCCGCCACATCGCCCTCGGTCTCAGGAGGCAGGCAGAATTGCAGATTGGCTGTGTGCTCCCCTTCGACCAGCTCCTGTACGGAGGGCTTGGAAATGCCGAGGCCGTTGACGCGCTGTTGGGTCCGGCTCGCAAACAGCCCCAAGCCACCGGCGATGTTGGTGTAGACAGGGCGCTCCTGGATGATGCCGGTCACGGGCGCATTCACGGCGAGGTAGGTGTCGAGCTCTTCATTGGCAATGCTCAGCACGAAATCAAACGCCCGCACCCGGTCGATGTTGTCGTTCCAAACGCCGAGCTGTCGCGTGATGAGCGGGTCGGCTTCGAGGTTGTTGGCCAGGAAGAGGTAGAAGGCTTCGCCGTTGGTCGGCAGCTTGATCTCCTCGCCCCCTTCGTCGTCGGATGCACTTTCCTCGCCGAGGTCCCAGCGGGCCACGCGCTCCGTCTCGGAGACGAGCTGGGTGTGGGCTGGATCGGCCCAGATGCGTTCGGTGTATTGCACCTCCACGGCCACCTCGTAGCGCTTCGCCCCGGGGGTTGAGGACCACTTGAAGTTGATGTTGGGATAGGTCACCTGCCCGCCGGTGCCGCTGGCGAAATTCAAGCTGAAGCCGGGGATGCCCGCGGGGGGATTGCTGATGTTGCCGAGGGATTCGCCGATGAGCGTGGTGACGCCCGTGAGCGGGGGGCGCCCGTCAGCAAAGGCCACGGTCAACCGGTACACCCGCAGGTCGTCGTTGTCGTTGGGCGCAGCGATCTCGAGCCCGTCGGGAGTCTCGAAGTGGTAGGCGCGGTATTCCGGCCCGAAGAAAATGCCGTTGTCGTCCTTGTCCTGGAGCACGGTGTCCTGCGCAGTGAAGGACACGAGGGGATTCTGGAATCCGGTGTCCCCGCTGTCAAAGCCTTCGACCGTGATGCTCAACGCGCCTGGTGCATACTCACTGCTGTCGGCCTCCTGGGCGAAGACGAGGTTGTTGCCTTCTCCAAGCCAGGTGCGGTTGACGCGCACCCACTGCTCCTCTGCAGCCGGGTCGAGCAAACAGAACGCCAAGGTGCGCTCCTCGTAGGGCGCATTGAGGTCCACCTCCGTGCTGCACCCCCATCCGAGGGCGATGACCAGTCCGAGGAACCAAGCGGGCGTGGGCAGTTTGAACATGGCGCGAAGTTAGCGTCAGAGTCCCAGCAGGAAGGCCATGGTGTCCACCCCATCGGCGTAGTCCGCCAATCCCGGCTTCTGGGCGGCCCCAAAGGGCAAGCCCCCCTGCCCCACGCGGCACTGGATGTGGGCCTTTCCTTCCTCCAGCCGAGCCTCCACTTCGGCCCGGTCCGTGTATCGCTGGTAGTGCAAGGCCCCGACGGGTGATACCCACTGGGGGTCTTCCTTGAGGAGGACAAAGCCATTCTCCAGAAGGTCCACAGCTTCCATGAGCCACAGGGCCTTGTGGTAGGTGTAGTTGTTGTAATAGCGGTGATGATCGGCCAGGTGAGACCAACCCACCAGTGCCGCGAACAACCGATCGAGGTCGAAGTCCTGTGGAATGAAAACCTGGGTGACGTTGCGGCACCCCAGCCCGTAATAGCGGAAAATGTCCTCGGCCAAGGCCACGAGTTGCGCCTCGCTTTCCGTGCCATCCAGGACGGCCACGGACGTGCGCTGTCCCCGGATGATGTGCGGCACCTTGCTGAAGTAATGCTGGAAATAGCGGCCGCTGTTGCGGCTTCCGGTGGCGATGACGGCATCGAATCCGTCGAGTCGGTCGACCACCTGAACCTGCTCACCGATGCCGGGGCACACCTTGGCCCACCCCTGAATCAGGGCCGCAATCAGGCCGGCGTCGTCCCGGCTGGGCTTGGCGTGGACGCGGTGCCCGGAGACCACCCCGCAAATCAGGTCGTGCAATCCGACAAACGGAATGTTGCCCGCCATCACGATGCCCAAGGTCTGCGGTTGACCGGATCCGGCTTCCTCCGTCAACCCGCTCAACCACGCCTCGACCGCCTCCGCTTGAAGGGCGTCCGACCACACTTCTGCAGCATGCCGAACTTCGGACAGGCTGAACCAGCCGTTGTGGTGCTCTGCGGCGCGCATGGCGGCGTGCAGCGGGGCCCAAGCCTCCACCGGGGTGTCGCCGATGGCGGAGATCAACCCCTCGCGCAGGGCACCGAGCACGGTGCGGGCGCGTTCGACATCGACGGGACGGGCGGAGACATTGTGGGTTTCCATGGGGACAACTGAATGGAGTGCAAAGATGGACCGCAACATTGGAGGGCCTCAGCGGTTATTTTTGCGACGAGCAGAAAGAACACTCCATGGCCATCATGATCACCGACGCCTGCATCAATTGCGGCGCTTGCGAACCGGAATGCCCCAACAACGCCATCTATGAAGGGGGTGCCGAGTGGACCTTTGCGGATGGAACGGGCTTGAAAGGCAGCGGCACCCACCCCGTTGCCGGCGCCATCGAAGCCGATGCCACACAAGAACCGGGGAGCATGGACGTTTACTACATCGCCACCGACAAGTGCACCGAATGTGTAGGCTTCCACGACGAACCCCAATGCGCCGCCGTCTGCCCGGTGGACTGCTGCGTCGACGACCCGGACCACCGGGAGTCCGAAGACCAGCTGCTGGCCAAGAAGGCCTTCATGCACCTCTGATGCGGGCCGGGCTGCTCGCCTTGTCCTTGGCGGTGGGGGTCCAACTTTTCGCCCAGGACGATCCCTTTGCGTCCATTCGTCCCCTTCACGCCTCCCTCGCCACCTGTTCAGGGCAGGATTGCCTGACCATCAGCACCACGCTGGCCGAGGCCCTCGAACAAGGGCTCAGCGCGGACGGGGCTTTCGAAGCATGGCCCACGAGCACCGACTTCATGGCGAGCGTGCAATCCTCGGATGGACGGGTTCGGGTGTTCACATGGAACTGGCCCCACCCCGACCGGACGTCAGGCTATGGCGGATTGGTCATCGACCAGAATGACGACGGGGAACTTCGCTTCACCCGCCTCCTCGACCCCAGCAGCGCAGACCGTCCCTCTGACCAGCAGAACTACTCGCCAGACCAATGGCCCGGTGCGTTGTACTACGCCATGGTGCCCGATGCCGTGGACAAGAACACCTACCTGCTCCTCGGTTGGGACGATGCCGATGCGCAGGTGACGCGCAAAATCATCGAGCCCCTTCAGCTGCGCAGCCGCGGCCTGCGGTTCGGGGCGCCCGTGCTCAAGACGCCCCTCGGCATGGCGCGCCGCCATGTCCTCGAGTACGCCGACGCCGTACAAGCGTCCTTGCGGCACCAGCCGGCCACCAAGGGACGCAATGGCCAGACGGAGTCCATCCTGTTTGACCACCTCGCTCCGCGCGAGCCCCATTTGACCGGCATCACGGCCTACTACGGGCCGGACATGACGTTCGATGCCTTCGTTCCAGGCAAGAAAGGCAAGGCTCCGTGGGTCCTGATGCCCAATGTCGACGCGATCCAAGCCCTGCCCCAGGACCGCCCCTTCAATGACCCGCGTCCACGAAACCGCCGGCGAAACCGGCGCTGAGACCGGGCACCCTTCGTATCTTCAAGTCATGCACCTTCGCTCCCTGACGCTGCTCGCCGCAGCCCTCAGCTTCACCTTCGCCGCTTCGGCCCAGGCCGACCTGATTGACCAGGTTTATGGTTCCAATCCGCCCCGCCCCGAAGGGTACGCCTTTACCCATGTCATCCACTATGACCTGGTGCAACTGGTCGAAGCCGGGCAAGGCCTGCCACCCAACAAGGTCGAGGGCAGCATGGATTTGTTCTACACGCCTGGCGACAGTGCCTATGCGCGGCAGGTTGTCACCGACGGCATCACCCTCACCCATGTGGGGGACCTGCGGCTCGGCATGCGCTACGCACTGAGTGACCTCGGCACCGCCAAACTCGGCACGGAGAGCGCCTTGAGCGAAGCCATGCTCGACACCATTCAGATGTCGCGTGTCTCTGGGGACCGGGAGATCGACGGGCGGATGAGCGCCCACTATTGGTATGAGAATGGCACCGTCATCCAAGAACTGTGGGCGGACAGCCAAGCCAGTCCAGAAGAAGTGACCATTGGCCGACTCTGGCCCCGTTTCGAACCGGGCTTCCAGTCCTTGGCGATCGGCACCTACCTCGGTCTGGCCACCCGCTGGGTGTCCATCGACACGGAATTCAGCCGGGACCCGCGTGTCGTGCTGCAATTCAAAGGCACCGAAAAACTCGAATCCCCGGTGGACATCTCCTTGGACGGCTTCACCTTCCCTGTCAGCCCGGGAGACATGATGCGCGAGCGGCTCGAAGCCGAGCGCGACTGATCAGCCGCCTCTGAAGCGCACCTCCGTGGCGCCGTGCCCGTATTTCCTCGGGTCGCCCTGTCGGCTCGTGCACTGCGGCCAATAGGCGGCCAGAGCGTCTCGGATTTCCTGCCTAAGCCGGCCCTGGCCCACTCCGTGAATGAAGATGATCCGGGGAATCCGCTTCTCTTCTGCCCGGCGCATCATGCGGTCGAAGTGCTCCATCTGCAGGCTCAGCATTTCATGGGGAGTCGCACTGTCCCGGGCGCCGGTGAGTGCATGGAAATGCAGGTCCACCTCCATGTGCTCGTCCCGCTTGCGCATGTTGGTCGCATTGGGGTTGCGGTACTTGAC
>CALBSW010000115.1 GCA_937967465.1 uncultured Flavobacteriales bacterium | reverse complement strand
GATGTGCCCGTCCTCGGCGATTGGCTCAACGTGGGGCCATACGGCCTGCCTGCGGCCAAGGACGCCTTGTGCAAATACGAGTTCAAGCTGAAGCGCGACGTGGACTACACCGTCTTCTCCGGCCCCTCCAAGCGAATCGGCATCGACTTCGCCGACGTGGACGGCGCGGAGAGCATCCTGCCGACCGGCCAGTCGGGCAATGTGTTCAGCCCCTTCTATGACAACCAGGCGCCGCTCTACCACAGCGGCCAATTCCGGAAGATGCGGATGGACCGGTCCGACATTGAAGCCCATTCAAGCGCCGTGGCCACCATCCGTCCGCAAACAAAACGTTAGCACCTGCAGACCGACAGGCGATGCCGTCTCATGCTTTGTTAGATTGTCACATCCTGCGATTCGACATGCTGCGTCAACTCCTTCTTTTGTTCATCCTGCTCAGCCTTGCGAAGGGCCCTTGGGCACAAGACGCCCGCAATGAAGCCTACTTCGAGAGCAACTGGGGATTGGCGTCCATCTCTGGATTCTCCTCAGGCGCAGTCTTTCCAGGCACATCCTTGCTCGCCGGGGGCCGCACCTTCATCGGGAAGACCAGCTTTGTCGAAGGACAATTCGGACTGGCCTTTCCTTCCATTGTGACCGCCAAGGTGGGCGGAGGCTGGAAATGGGACTCCGGATGGAGCTGTTCCACAGGCGTCCGAATCTGGCCGCTGCACGTCTATGCGGCGACTGGCATCCCCACCAAACGCTGCAACCGCAACATCAGCGCAGCCAAGCAGCGCAAACTGGAACGCAGAGGCAAGACCGCTGCCGACCTGAAGTGCTCCGAGTGGGTCTTTTCCTTCGAGATGTCCATGTCCGGACTGGGCGAAACCGTCTGGCCCGAATTGAAAGAGCACCCCGACTTTGATGAATGGGAGGAATACAGCTTCTACTCCTACGGCATGATCACGGTCGGGCACCGCTGGCTCTTTTGATCAGGCGGTGTCTCGGGCGAACGCCATCGACGCCTCCGCCCAAATCTGGAAGTGGTCCGAATGGGCCAAGGGGGCCTGCAGCCAATCTTTCATTGGACGGCCTTTGCCTGAAGGGTCGAAGCCTGCCAAGTCGGCGTGGGTCTCCAACAACGGCGCCATGGCGTCGCGCCCCAATTTGAAGACGAGGTCCCCATCAAATTCGACCAGAAACGCCTTGCCCGTCACCTTGAGGCAGCGGTGGCCAAACAGCTTGCCCAGCGACACGTCTTCTCCGCGGAGGGACACGGCCAGCACATCGAAGGAATCCGAGGCATTGTTCATATCGCAAAAATGAGACCCAGGAAGCCATTCGACTCAAGGGCCTGAAAGGCTCACTTGCACCTGACTTTTTCACTTTCAATCCAATTCGTGGCTTGAACTGCGAGCAGGAAGTGTACATTGTACACCAAGCAGGAAGTGCAGAGTGTATTTGCCTTGTCAATTCGCGAATACCACCCGCCAAACTGCTGTAAATCAACACGATGACCAACCACATTTCGCGCCGAGCCCGATGGGCTGCGTTGCTGACATTGGGACTGCTCGCCTGGAGCGTCGGTCCACTGTCCGCCCAATCTATTTCCCTCACCGGAACCGTCCTCGACGGTGAATCCGGAGACCCACTCATCGGAGCCACCATTCTGGAGAGCGGCACCACGAACGCGACGAGCGCTGGAGCCGACGGCTCTTTCACCCTGAAGGTCAACGGACTGCCGGCCGCACTCAAGGTGAGCTTCATTGGCTATGTCGCCCAGACCTTGATGGTGGAGAACGCCTCCCCCATCCGGGTCTCTCTCGAGATTGACGCCCAGCTCGTCGACGAGGTCGTCGTCGTGGGATACGGACGGCAGAAAAAGAAAGTCTCCACCGGATCGATCTCCAAGGTTACCGCCAAGGACATCGAAGGCATTGCCGTTCCAGATGTAACCTCCACGCTCGAGGGCCTGACCTCCGGCTTGATCGTCAACGAATCCAGTGGTCAACCGGGTTCCGGGAAGAGCATCCTCATCCGCGGCATCAGCACCAACGGAGACAACTCCCCGCTCTACATCGTGGACGGCGTACAGCTCGGCAACATCGACAACCTCAACCCCAGCGACATCGAGTCGGTGGACGTCCTGAAGGATGCCGCCTCGAGCGCCATCTACGGAGCCCGGGCCGCCAACGGCGTGGTCATCATCACCACGAAGAATGGCAGCAAGGGAGACGCGAGCATCACCTACTCGGCGAGTTACCTGAACTCCCAGCCGTGGAAGCTTCCGACCATGCTCGGGGCCGAGGACTACGTGATCTTGATGCGCGAGAAATTCGCCAACAGCAACCAGACCTCCGCGCTGGACGTGTTGGGCTTCCCCAACTTCGGTGATCCCCTCACCGCCAGCACCAACTGGATGGAGGAAATCTTCAACCCGGCGCAGGTCATCAACCACCGGATCACCGCCTCCGGAGACAACAGCTACATCTCCTTTGATTACTGGGACCAGAATGGCGTCATCGGCGGGGAGAAGTCCAACTACAAGCGCTATGCCATGCGCTACAACTCGTCCAAGAAGATCAAGGACTTTCTGACCGTGGGCCAGAACCTTTACCTGAACCGGACTCAGAACAACAACATCGGCACCAACAGCGCCTTTGGTGGCGTCCAGTCCGACGCCTTCGCCTACGATCCGCTCACTCCGATCTATGACGACGAGGCCGACTTCGGCTTCGCCCAATCGCCTTGGGTTCAGAAGGAGTACATCAACCCGTTGAGCCGGCTCTACCTCGCCGGGGGCGACAACAAGTCCGACCAGATCATCGGCAACGTCTACATCGAATACGAGCCCGTCGAAGGACTGCGCCTCAAGACCGATGGTGGTTTCGACCTCAATTGGTACGACTACCGCTACTTCACCCCCACCTACTACTTCCACCCAGCTGCCCAAAACCTGAGCAACGACGTGGGACAAGGCTCTGGCAACTTCCAAGGCTTCCAGTGGGAGAACACGGCGAACTACACGACCAAAGTGCAGGAGAAGCACAACCTCGACTTCCTGGTCGGAACGTCATACCGGACCACATCTTTCCGCCAAGTCGGAGGCTCCTCCCAGTTCATCCCTTCAGACGCCGAATTCAATCCCAACTTCCACTACATCGACGCCGGTCAGGACACGACCGACCTCGCCTTTGGCGGCGCCGCAGTGGATTACGCCATCATCAGCACCTTCGGACGACTGCTTTACAACTACGACGAGAAGTACCTCTTCTCTGCCACCATCCGCCGGGACGGATCCTCCAACTTCGGTGAGAACAACCGCTACGGGGTGTTCCCCTCCGCCTCCTTCGGCTGGGTGGCTTCCAAGGAGGACTTCCTCAAGGACTCAGACAAGATCAGCTTCCTGAAGGTCCGCGCCTCCTGGGGTATCAACGGTTCCGACCGCATCTCCCCGCTGAGCTACGTGGCCCGCATTCAGAACGTGTTCACCTACCCCTTCGGCTCGGAGGTGCAGACCCTGAACACGGGCACGGCCCTCGCCGCGCCGCCGAATCCCAATGTCCGCTGGGAGGAGAGCGTCCAGCTTGACCTCGGTGTCGAACTCGGCCTCTTTGACGACAAGGTCTCCTTCGAGGCCGACGTCTACCGCAAGCAGACCAAGGACCTGCTCATGACCCAGCAGATTCCCGGTTATGTGGGCGCCACCAACAACCCGACCTCCAACCTCGGTGAAATCCTCAACGAAGGCGTGGAGTTCTCCCTCGGATACCGCATGGGACAGGGCGACCTCAAGCTCAACACCACCCTCAATTACACCCACTTCCGCAACGAGGTCATCAGCGTGGCCGGCGAAACGGGCTACCTGAACGGTTGGGGCTGGCCGGTGCGCAACACCGCCATCACCCGGATGACCGAGGGCTACGCGGTCGGCCACTTTGTCGGATACCAGGCCGATGGCATCTTCCAGACGCAGGCCGACATCTTCAGCCACATCAACCAGGAAGGTGATCTCCTCCAGCCCAACGCCCAGCCCGGAGACATTCGCTTCCTCGACACCAACGGAGATGGCGTGATCAACTCCGACGACATTGGCGACATCGGTACGCCGTGGCCGAAGCACATCCTGGGTCTCAGCGCCAACCTGACCTACAAGGACTTCTACGTCAACGCGATCTTCAACGCCCAACTGGGACACGAAATCTACCGCACCTACGAACGGAGCGATGTGACCTTCGCCAACATGCAGACCTTCTGGCTCGACCGTTGGACCCCGGAAGCCCCAAGCACGGAACTGCCACGCCTGACCTCCACCGACCCCAACAACAACCAGCGCCCGTCCAGCTTCTACGTGGAGAACGGCAACTTCCTCCGCCTGCGGAACCTGCAAATCGGCTGGAACCTGCCCGCCGAATGGACGCACCGCGCCAAGATGAAGGAGGTCAAGGTCTACCTCACCGGAAACAACCTCTTCACCGTCACCAACTACCGCGGATTCGACCCGGACATCGGAACCAGCGGATGGATCCTCGACACCGGCATCGACAAGGGCTTCTACCCCAACAACCGCTCCTTCGGCGCCGGCCTCAACGTCACCTTCTGATTCGACCATCATGAACAAGCTTCAACGCAACCTCACCGTCCTCGCAGGAGCCGTACTCGTCCTGGCCGCCTGCAGCAAGGACCGCCTGGAAGTAGAACCCGTCAACGAGTTCCTCTCCAGCAATTACTACGAAACCGAAGGCCAAATCGCCTCGGCGCTCATCGCCGTCTATGACCCCCTCGGATGGGGCATGGCCTACGGCCAATGGGTGGGCCACGTCATGTACGGGGACATCCGTTCCGACAATGCGAACGCCGGAGGTGACCCGTCCAACAACGACCAGCCCGGCTGGCAGGAGTTTGACGACTTCACCAACACGAACACCAACGTCGTCACCCACCCGATCTACCGCCGGGGATACGTCGGCATCAGCCGGGCCAACGCCCTGCTCGACCTCGCACAGATCGAGTCCGACGCCGTGACCGAATACAAGGCCCAGGCCAAGTTCCTGCGCGCCTACTACCACTTCGACCTGTTTCGCCACTTCGGCCCGATTCCGCTCATCACCACGAGCCTGACGCCGGAGGACGTCAACCTCGAGCGCAGCACGTTGTCGGAGATCATGCAACAGATCGTGACCGACTGCGAAGAGGCCATCCCCCACCTGCCGCTCATCGCCCCGACCGGGCAGGAAGGCCGGGTGACCAAGGGAGCCGCTTACGCCCTCATGGGCAAGGCCTACCTCTACTGGGCCGACCTCAAGAACGACGACCCGCAGCTCTTCCAGAGTGCCGCTGCCGCCTTCCAGAATGTGGTGGACCTCGGCGTCTACCAGCTGGTCGACGACATGGAGGACCTCTACAAGTTCGAGAACCGCAACACGGTCGAGTCCGTCTTTGAAATTCAGCGCACCCCGCTCTACCAGAGCGACTGGGGCTGGTTCGAGGGCGTGGATGGAAACGGCATGATCCAGCTTTGCGGCATCCGCGGACTGTGCGATGCCCATCCCGACTATGAGGCCGGATGGGGCTTCATGAGCGTGACGCCCAGCCTGTGGAACCACTTCCTCGACGACGACACCTACCGCCGAGATGTAGCCATCATCTCCGAGGATGAACTCGCCCAGGACCTCGCCGATGCTGGACTGAGCTGCGACCCCATCATCGACATGACCCAGAACAACCCGGTGGACTTCACCGGATACTGGCAAGAGAAGTTCCCCAACCTGAAGGCCTACGCCGGCACCAACATCAACGGAGGAAACGAGCACCTGACCAAGGCCCAGAACACTCCCGTGTTCCGCTACGCCGACGTCCTGCTCATGCTCGCCGAGGCCTTGCACCGCGGCTCCGGAGACGACGGACTCGCCATGGCCTACATCGACCAGGTCCGCGAGCGCGCCGCCGGCCCCGGGGACAACAGCAGCACCTACCGCACGGCCTCCATGGTGATGGCCGATGAAGGTTGGAGCCTGCTCGACCTCATCTGGTACGAGCGCCGGGCCGAGCTCGCCTGCGAGGGCGACCGCTGGTTCGACCTTGTCCGCAGCGGACGCGCCAACGCCGACCTCTTCCTCGACGATGGGGACAAGGCGGCCAACTTCAGCGAAACCCACCTGTGGCTGCCGATTGCCCTCGAAGAGACGCAAATCGCCCCCACCCTCACGACCTACCCCGACGCCTCCCTCTTCAATTGAGGCCGGGACTCCCTTTGAGAATTCAACCACACAACCCAATCCAACCAACATGAACAAGACGATTCAGGCCCTCAGCCTGCTCCTCGTTGCCAGCCTGGTCATCACCAGCTGTCGCAAGGACCCTGACCCGGAGCCCACAGCGGTGATTGCCAGCTTCCAATACGAAGTGAGCGAGACCAACTGGGCCGAGGTGACCTTCACCAATTACTCCGTCAACGCCACGTCCCACATCTGGGACTTCGGAGACGGCAACACGAGCACCGAGACCAGCCCCACCCACGTCTACGATGGAGGCGGGGAGTACGAAGTCACCTTGACGGCCACCGGTCTTGACGGCTCCGCCTCCAAAACGGAGACCATCGCCATCGTGGACCCGAACAACGCCGCCATCTTCCTGTCCGGAGCGGGCGGAAAGACCTGGTACCTCGACCGCGAAGAAGTCGCACTCGGCATCGGACCGGCCATCAACGACAACAGCTGGTGGTCCTTCGGTGGCGTCACGCCGCTCGGCGAGCGCCCCTGCATCCTCGACGACAGCTACACCTTCAACCCCGACGGAACGTGGGAGAAGAACACCAACGGAACCCTCTTCATGGACTCCGACGGCAACGGTGGCTGGCTCGGCATCGACGAGACTTGCATCGACGAGAGCGAACCAGGCCTGTGGAACGGTCCCAACGGCGAGGACCTGAGCGCCTTCGCAGACGGTGGCAACTACACGTATGACTTCAACGTCAACAACAACACCATCACCATCGACGGCTTCGGCGCCTACATCGGACTGTGCAACAAAACCGAGAACGGCGACAGCTACATCCCTGCCGCCACCAAAGTGTACACCATCATCGACATGGTGGAAGGAGACACCGAGGATCGCTTGAGCATTGCCCTCGTCCGCGGCGACGGCAGCGCATGGAACTTCTACCTCGTGCATTACCACGACGAGGCCGACCTTCCGCCGATCCCCGCCTCCTCTCCGGTGGCCAACTTCTCCTACGCCGTCGACGGCAACACGGTGACCTTCACCAACAGCACTTCCAACGCCACGTCCTACGTGTGGGAATTCGGCGACGGTGGCGTGAGCTCCCAGGAGGACCCGGTGCACACCTACGCCATGGACGGCAACTACGAGGTGACCCTCACCGCCTACGACGACGCCGGTGAAAGCGACATGGCCACCCAGACGGTGACCATCAGCTCCGCGGCATTCTCCTCCGCCACACTCTCCAGCGCAACCGGTAAGACCTGGATGCTCGACGGCGAAGCCTCCTACTACGTGGGAGAGTGCCTCGGTTGCAACAACTGGTGGGGCGGTATTGACGCGGCCGGTGTCATCGAACGCGCCTGCCAACTCGACGACCAGTGGGTCTTCTACGATGACGGCACCATGGAGTACATCACCGACGGTGTGATCTGGGCCGAGGACTACCTCGGGTTTGCCGGAGAGTGCATCGACGAGACCGAGCTGACTCCGCCGCTGGACGCCTATGCCGCTGGGTCCCACACCTTCACCGCCACCGACACGGAGGTCACGGTGAACGGAGTGGGCGCCTTCATCGGCTTCAACAAAGCCTACAACGGTGGTGAGCATCCTGGTGACGGAAGCGGTGTTCCCGCCAGCACCATCACCTACGAGGTGTACCAGTACACCAATGTGGATGGCGTTGAAACGCTGACGATCGCAGTGGACTACGGCGCCAACCCCGGAGAAGCTTACTGGCACATGCGCCTCGTCGCACAGTGATCCTTCTCACTTGAGCCTGAAAAGGGGAGCCGGCTGAGCCGGTTCCCCTTTTTTCTTTCCCGAATGCAGCTGGATGCGCCATCGTCTGAACAGTGCGCTGATGAGAAGGCTGTCGCGGCGCATCCATGCATTGGACTCAACCTGATTCGCCGAGGTCGAGATGCGACATCAAAAAAGGAGAGCCGTGTGGGGCTCTCCTTTTTGTTGGGCGGATGGGCACAACGCCCAACACCATCAAGTCGGGTCAGCGGAGGGGCTTCAAGAAGCGGCCGGAATTGACCGTTCCGTCCTCGCGGGTGACGAACACCTCGTACACGCCGGCAGCCAAGCCGTCGAGCGACAGGCGCTCCGCAATGGCAGACGTATCATAGTAGGTCTTGCCGAAAACCGGACGGCCTGTGGCATCGTAGATGGACAGCGTCAAATTCTGCGGGAAGAACACCGAGAAAGCGATGTTCACCTCGCCCGTTTGCACGGGGTTCGGGAAAGCCATGACCGACTGGAAGGACGTCGGGCCGGCGTCTTCAATCTCCTCATTGTACTGCCACTCCATCCAGTTGAAATTGAACGGTGCCTCCGTCACGATGACCCGCAGGGTGTACAGGCCTTCATCGAGCACCAGGTCTCGGCTCGTGGTCTCCCACGTCTGCCAGCTCCCCGTCGACGAAAAGGACACCGTACCGAGTCCAGTTACCTGTCCATTGAGGTCGACCAGCTCGAGGGCCACCGCCCCATCCTGCTCGGACGCGGTCCGGAAGTTCACCGTGTAGTCGCCCGAGTACTGGACGTTGACCTCGTACTCCATGTAGTCGCCCGGATCGAGGAAGCCGAGGTTCTGGCCTCCCCCATCGTCGGTCGTGGACTCGACCTCGATTCCGGATTGGGAGCTGAAGCCCTCGGCCTCGATCCAACCGGGAATGGCATACCGGAAGTCCAGGTCGTTGTGGACGTCTTCCATCGTGAAGGCGGCCAGGATGCCACCATCCGGCGCCGCGATCTGGTTGCCCGAATAGGACAGCGTCAAGTTCATGGTGGCGTCCATGTTGTCCTCGACCTCGAACAGGAGCACGCGGTCGTTCTGCGGGTCCGTGGAGGCAGACAACAACGTCAGCACTTCCCCATCGTCCTGCAGGGTGAACACCTCCGGCCCCTCCACGAAGGGAAGCTGGATGGGCTTGTTCAAGGTGAGGCGAATGTGGTTGGCATCCTCCGTCTTGGCATTGACGAAGGCCATGCCCACTTCCGAGGCGGGCGTACCGGTCGCCACGAAATTCAAGTGGCTGATTTCAAATCCGCCCTGGTCCGCGTAGAAGACCAGACCGGCCGGCCCCTCCTCGAGGAACACGTCCTCGATGGTCACCGTTTGCCAGCCACCGGCCACGCCAAACGCGGTGAACTCCTCATAGGACGACACATCCTGGCCATCCACCTCGAAGTGGACCAGGCCTGGCGTCTCCCCGACGGACACCCGCATCTTGATGTCGTACAGCCCCCCGGACGTCACGTCCACGGTGTACTTCATCCACTCGCCAGAAGCGAGCCAGCTGACCTTGTAGCCGTTGTCGTAGACGGGGTCGTTGGAGAATGTGATGTCCACCCCATCGTTGCGGTACTGCCACCCCGAATTCCACTCGGTGTAGTTGCCGGTGGACACGTGGTAATTGGCCACTTGCACGTCACCGTAGGCCGAGCCGACCACGCCCATGTCAAAGTCCGTCGCGTGGACGACGCCCGGCACAGGGCGCATCTCCCCGCCGTAAGGGATGGTCTCGTCGGTTTGCACCTGGCGGAACATCGCGTCGGCCACATCCGGCTGGAACCGGCAGTTCTCAAATTTGAGCTTCTCCGTCAGGTCCATCAGAATGTCGGTGGCCTCCTGCGCAGACGGTGCCGCAGCGTTGCCGCTCCAGTAATCCAACAAGCTCTGGTATCCCTCGGTCTTCTCGATGGCGAGGCAGCCCGAAATGCTGGCCACCTTCTTCAACGGCCACCACGCCCACCCGATGTTGAGCTCCTCCAAAAGGTGGATGGCATCGCGGAACCAGACGTTGGAGTTCTCCCCACTCTCCCCGAGGTACAGCGGCACGTTGTGCGCGTCGCGAATGCTGGTGGCAAAGCCCATGGAGCCCACGTCGTTGATGCTCCAGTACTTGTGCGGTGAGTACACGAGGTTATCGTCCCACGGCGGGGTCAAGCCGGTGAAATCGTTGGCCCACCAGTTGCCCTCGATGAAAATGATGTGGTCGGGGTCCACGGACCGGATGCTGTCCGTGCACTGCTCGTAGAGGTTGCGCAGGGCGGTGCCGTTGGGCAAGTCCCAATTGGGCTCATTGAGCAGGTCGTAGCCAGCCACCCAGTCCTCGTCGACATAGATCTCCGCGAGGCGCTTCCAGAGGGCCGCCATCTTGTTCTGGTTCTCCGTGCTTTCCCACAGGGACGGCTTGGAGGGATCGTAATCGGAAATGGCCGCGTCGTAGCCCTGTCCGCCCGGTGCGGCGTGCAGGTCGAGGATCACGTACATCTCGTTCTGCTTGCACCAGGAGATCACGCTGTCGGTGAGCTCGAAACCGATCTCCAGCCACGTGTTCTCTCCCGGGACGGGCTCCTCCTCGATGGGCAGGGTGAACAGGTTGTAGTGCATCGGCAGGCGAACCGAATTGAACCCCATCTCCTTCATCGCATCGATGTCGGCCTTGGTGCAATGGTTCTGCAACCAGGCGTCGTAAAAGTCCTGCGTGGCCTCCTCGCCGATGAGCTGAGTAATGATGGCGCGGATCTCGTGCTGGGGGTTGGCAAAGCCGGCCGTCTGGAGCATGTAGCCCTCCTGGACCATCCATCCGCCGAGGCCCATGCCGCGCAGCAGGACGTTCTCGCCGCTCTCATTGACGATACTGCCACCGCTGGTGGACAGGCGCGGGCCATTGGCAAAGGGCGGTGGCGGTGGAGAGCACGCCTGACCAAAGGCGGCCAATTGAACCAACATGTCCCCCACCCCGACGAGGCCGTCTCCATCGTGGTCCGGGCAGCTCAAGTCGGCCAATTCGAATTCACAGCTTCCGTCTTCCCATCGTGCAGCTGGGCTGAAGTTCACCGCTTCCGGGTAGGTGCAGCCGGCACCGGGAGCCACCGCACATAGGGCGGACGGCGATGCCGGATCGGCCAGCGGGTCGTAGTTCGGAGACAGCGGATCGGCGCATCCTGCGCACCGGGCGCAAGCATCAAAGCAGACCGCATCCAACGCGGTGTTGCCCTCGACCTCCGCCGTACGCAGGCCGTTGTCAAAGCAGTCGCTGGCCGCATTCTCCCATGCCGTGCCCAGCGGTCCCGCTGGGGTCCCAAATCGGAACTCGGCTGTGGCCTCATCGACCCACACTGTGGCGACCTTGGCCCCCCAACGGCCGTTGTCCATGGCGTGGACCTCGCCGTTGACTTCCACCACGGCCTCCATCGCCGGATCGGGCATGAGAACCCGGAACGTCACCAGATGGGCTTCAACAGGAATCCAGCCGGCAAGCAAGGCGAGAAACAGGAGTCCAACACGGACCCCACGCAGTTCATTTTGGCACATGGTGTGCAAAATACACCATCCCTCGCCTCAGCGGTCATGAAGCGTCCGGTGAAACGCGGTGGTCAGTTCGGGCCGCACATCAAGGGGGATGGGGCGCGGAGAGCGCCCTTAAAGCCCCTTCAGGTCGCGTATTTTCGCTCCATGCCTTGCCTGCCTGTTCTCAAGCCGATGCCCACGCTCCTGTTCATGAGCGCCCTGGCCATCTTGTCCACCCAATGTCGCCCGGAGGAAGACCCTCCCGTGGTGCCGGAAATCCGGTTCCCCGTCGACATCAGCAAGGATGAAACCGAAGCCAACAGCACCTTCGAATTCCCCCTTGTGCTCAACCAAAGCACCAGCCGGGACATCATGGTGCACTACGAGACACGGGAACTCACCGCACTCGAAGGCGAGGACTACATCCCCGTGGCCGATTCCTTGGTGATTCCGGCCGGCACCGCGTCCGCCTCCATTTTCGTGGACATCGTTGTGGACGAGTACATGGAGGAGGACGAGGAGTTCCGCGTGGTTCTCACAGGATCGTCCAACGCTACCCTCGCCGGAGGCATCCAAGAAGCCATTGGCACCATCCGCAACGACGACTCCCTTTTCCCCATCTCTGGCGGGGGCTACATGTCCGCCTCGAGCTACCCGGGCAAGACGCTGGTCTGGTCGGACGAGTTCGACGCCGGCCCCATCGACCTGTCCAACTGGACCTACGATCTCGGGGCCAGCGGGTGGGGCAACCAGGAGCTGCAGAACTACACGAGCAACAGCGAGAATTCCTACGTCGACAACGGTCACCTGTTCATCGTCGCCCGCGACGAAGGCACCCACTATACCTCTGCCCGCATGAAGTCCATCGGGTTGCAAGAGTTCCAATACGGACGCATTGACGTTCGCGCCATCCTGCCCAAGGGACAGGGCATTTGGCCGGCCATCTGGATGCTCGGCGCCAACTTCCCCACCGCCGGCTGGCCCGCCTGCGGTGAAATCGACATCATGGAGCTCATCGGCAGCTCACCGAACACCGTCCACGGCACCGTTCACTTCGGATCAGATTGGACCCAACACAACTACACCGGCGGTGGTACGAGCATTCCGTGGACGGAGACCTTCTCCGACGAGTTCCACGTCTTCTCCATCGATTGGACCCCAGGCGGCATCACCTGGCTGCTTGACGACCAACCCTTCTACTCGGTCGACAACGCCGTGACCGGAAGCCAGCCCTACCCCTTCGACAACCCCTTCTTTTTCATCCTGAACATCGCGGTGGGCGGACAGTGGCCGGGCTATCCCGACGCCACCACCGAGTTCCCGCAGTTCATGGCCGTGGACTACGTCCGCGTGTTCCAATGAGCCCCGGGGGCCGCGGCCCTCAATTCAGATCGATCGCCGTGGAGGTGTACAGCCCAAAGCAGCCGTATCCGCTGCTCATGTTGCTGTAGGCCAAAATCGGTTCTGAGAAGAACAAGCCGCCCCCGCCATTGCGGATCTCATCGAGCCGGCGGTAAAAGAGCACCATCTCCGGCGACAAGGCCACCAGCTCGAGGCGTGGGGCCGAATCCAGGGCTTCCTCCAGGTCCTCTCCCCAAATCTCCTGCTGCACCTCAAACGGCAAGGATTCCAGGGCCTGCGTTCCGGGCACATCCTGAATCAGAAAGCCGTTGAGCGATTCATTCCACTCCATCCGGGGGTCGTCTTCGATGAGCGATTCCAGCCAGATGACCTGGCCCGATTCCCAGGACCCCTCATCGTCGAAGTCCTTCTGGGCCGAACGCAACAAAAACAGGTCATCGGCGTCCAGCCGGTCCGGCAGGGTCAAGTTGAATTCAAAGGACCGGAATCCATAGTTCCAGTAGGGGTCCCACGAAAAGGTCGAATCCACCACGGACCACGCCGCGGCGTAGGCATAACTGCCGACGGAGTCGATGGCCGGCGGGAAAGTTTGAACGGCTGTGGCCGACTCGTAACCCGGCGCCTCTACCGTGAGGGTCCACGTTCCCGATTCCAGGTCCACATCGGTCAGGGCGTGGCCCCGACCCTGCACCCAATCGTCCTGTCCGCCCCAAGACACCGTGGCGCCCGACGTGTGGGTCAGCGTGTACTCGGCCTCCTTGATCTTCTGGCTTCCGGCGGAATCGAGAATTCCAGCTGAAGCATGGGTTCGGGCCACCAGGGAGTCCGCTTGCGGCCGGGCGAGGAAGGTCACCGCCAACTCCGGCGTGTGCTCAGGAAACTGGATTTCCCGGACCACCCCCTCGGACAGCTTCTCACACCCGGCCAGGGAGACCAGCACCACACAGCCGAGGACAATCGGACGGAAGACGTTCAGAATTCGATGCGCCATGCGATGGAGGGAATGATGGGGAAAATGCCGTATTCGCGGATGACCCTCGAGCCATCCACGTTCTGTTCGACCAAGGAAAAGAACGGATTCAGGTTGTTGTAGACGTTGTACACGCTGATGATGGTGGAGCGCAGGTAGCGCTGCTTCTGCTTTCGGATCGTGAGCGCCACATCCGCCCGGTGATAGGGGCTCTGGCGGTAGCTGTTCTTCTCGCCCGGCACCTCGACCGTGGTGCCGTTCAAATCGGGGTTGGTGCCCGTGAAATCGACCGGAGCAAAGGTCCGGAACACCGATTCGGGCAGGGTCAGAGCCCGCCCGGTTCCATAGACCCACGTGGCCGACAGGTCCACCCGATCCGAGAACGTGTGCATCACAACCACCGAGGCGTCGTGTCGGCGGTCATAGGTGTAGGGAAACGGGTTGCCGCTGTTGATCTCGTCGAATTGTCGGGTGGCCCAACTGAGCGTGTAGCCCAGCCATCCCGTGGTCTGGCCTTGTTTCTTCTGAAGGAGGAATTCAAACCCGTAAGCGTCCCCCTCCCCTTGCGTCACTTGGTCCTCCCATGATGCGTTGAACGTATTGGCGAAGCTGGCCCCCTCGCGGTAGCTGAGCAGGCCCGTCATCGCCTTGTGGTAGGCTTCGATGCTGCACTCAACGCCCCCGTAAGTCTTGGCCCAACCGAGGGCCCACTGCTGGCTGGTCTGCGGCGTGACCCGATCGGTGGCCGGGACCCAGAGGTCGGTCGGAAGCGCCAACCCTTCGTTGGTCAACAGGTGGACGAACTGGTTCATCCGCGCATAGGACGCCTTGATGGCACTGCCGTCGGGCAACCGGTAATTGAGGGAAGCCCGCGGCTGCAGCGAGGCGAAGTCCGTTCCGTTGACGCGGAGCAAAGCCGCATGCAATCCCACGTTCGCCTTGAGGTTGGGGTGCAGCCGCATTTCGTCCTCGATGAAGAGGAAATGCTCGTCAGACCCCACCTGTTCCGATCCGATGGTCGTGTCGATGGCGCTGAGGTTGCCCTCGAACTGCGCCTGAAAGGTGGTGGCCCCGGGGTTGAACGTGTGCAGCGTGACGTTGGCCCCGAAGCGCAGGCTGTGGCGGTTGTTGAGCGCGTAGAGGAAATCCACCCGCGCCCCGAGGTCGACGATGCCACTCTGGTAGAGGCTCGCCAGCCGGGAGGTGTTGGTGTCGCCGATGGCCCCAAAGGACTCGCGGAACTCCACACCCGTGTTGAACTCGTATTGGCTTCGGGTCAGGGTGACGTTGGAAAACAGCTTCGGCCCCCACTCGTGGTTCCACCGCAAGGCGGCCACCCGGTTGCGCCAATCCAAACCGAAGTCGATGAACGAGCTGCTGGCGCCGAGGTTCTCGGTGGACTCAAAGCCGAAGTCGTCGGTGCCGTCAAACAAGCTCAAGTACACCCGGTCCCGCTCGCCGATGCGCCAATTGAGCTTGCCGTTGAGGTCGTGAAAGAAATACCGCGGCTTGGTCTGGATGCTGGGGTCCTGCTGGTTGGCGGCGTTGATGATGGGGCGGGTCAGGAGGTCGAGGTAGGTGCGGCGCCCACTGATCATGAAGGAGGCCTTGTCCTTGACAATGGGCCCCTCGATCATGAGCTTGGAAGCGAGCAGGGAGACGTTGACTGTGCCGTGGGTCTCGCGCAGGTTGCCGTCCTTCATCTGCACCTCCACCACGGAGGAGAGGCGCCCGCCGAACCGGGCCGGGAAGCCGCCCTTGGTGATCGACATCTTTTTGACCGCGTCCGCATTGAACACCGAGAAGAAGCCGAACAGGTGGCTGACGCTGTACAGCGGCACCCCGTCGAGCACGATCAGGTTTTGGTCGGGACTGCCGCCCCGGACGTACAAGCCGGAGGTGCCTTCCCCGCCAGACTGCACGCCGGGCATGAGCTGGAGCGTCTTGAGCAGGTCCACCTCCCCGCCGATGGCCGGCAACTTCCGCACCTGGTCCATCGGGATTTCGACCCGCGACATCTGGACCGCGTCCTCGATGCGCTCCCCATCACTGCGCACCACCGCCTCCTGCAAGGCCACGCCAGACTGAAGCGAGACGTCGAGACGGGTGTCGGCGGTCAGGTTGACCTCCAGCGTCTGGGCCGTGTACCCGATGTACGACACGGTCAGCGTGTGCTGGCCCTGCGGCAAGGCGAGGGAATAAAACCCAAAGGCGTTGGTTCCCGCCCCAACCGCCTCCGCAGCGCACCACAGGGTGGCCCCGGGCAGCATTTCACCACTGGCCGCATCCTGCACGTAACCGTTGAGCTGGACCGACTGGGCCTGCATCAACATCGCTTGAACAAGCAAGCAGACCAACATCGAACATCGCCAGAGCATAACGCCAAAGCTAGCCCGCCTCCCTGCTCCCGGACGACCTCCGCACCACTTTAACGGTTGTGACATCATTCATTGGTCGCGGCGCAATGAATGCCTAAACTCGTCGGGTCCAACGTGCCCCCCATGTCCCCTTCCCCCTCCGCGAAGGCGCCGTCTCTGAGCGCCACAGCTGAGCGCATCCACCAACTCGATGTCCTTCGCGGTGTGGCCCTTCTCGGCATCCTGATCATGAACATGATCTCCTTTGGCCTGCCCGGGGTCCATTACCTCAACCCCACGGCCGAAGGCCCGCTGGAAGGACTCGACCACCTCGCGTTCCTCTTCTCCGAGGTCTTCGCCAGCGAGAAATTCATGGGCCTGTTCTCGGTCCTCTTCGGCGCCGGAGTGGTGCTGTTCACCGACCGCGTCCGGAGCAAGGGGAAATCCGAAGCCGCCTGGCATTACCGCCGGAATTTCTGGCTGCTGCTGTTCGGCCTCGCCCACGCCTACTTGCTCTGGAGCGGGGACATCCTGGTGACCTATGCCGTCTGCTCGCTCTGGCTCTTCTTCTTCCGCGGGTGGTCCGTCCGGGCACTGCTCATCGCGGCCGGCACGTTCCTCGGGCTGCTGATGGCGACCAACGTATTCTTCGGACTGTCCATGCCGTACTGGGCGCCCGGGGATGTCGACGGACTCCGCGCCTTTTGGACCCCCGACGCCGCGAGCATTGCCCGAGAAATCGCCGCCTTCCGCGGATCGTGGTGGGAGCAGATGTCCGAACGCATTCCAAACTCCCTGGCCTTCCAGACGGAGCTGATGCCCTTCACCGCCCCCCGCGCCACGGGCATGATGCTGCTCGGCATGGCGCTCTACAAGGCCGGCGTGCTCACCGGAAAGCGGGACCGCCAGTGGAATGGGCGCCTCGCCCTCATCGGTCTGGCCCTTGGAACGCTGATCAGCGGCTTCGGCGTCTGGCAAAACGAGCTCGCCGGGTGGACCATCGAGTACAGCTTCTTTCAAGGCGGACAGTTCCGGACCCTCGGTATGGTGCCGCTGGTGCTGGGCTACATCGGGGCCGTCCTCTGGCTGTGTGAAAGCCGTCTGGGCGCCTGGATGGAACGTCGCCTGGCGCCGGTGGGCCGGATGGCGCTGACCAACTACCTCACGCAGACCCTCCTGGCCACCACGGTCATGTATGGCCACGGGCTCGGGTGGTTCGCCACGATGGGCCGCGCCGAACTCTGGCTCGTCATCCTGCCCATCTGGGGGCTGCAAATCGCGTGGTCCTCTTGGTGGATGAAGCGCTTCCGTTTCGGTCCCTTCGAATGGCTGTGGCGCACAGCGACCTATTGGACCGCCCAGCCCATGCGCCGCTGATCAGTCCACGACGAGGTTGAACGAAGACTGGACGTCCCCGGATTCCAGGCGCACCACATACGTGCCAGCCGGCATCCGCAGACGCGGTAGAGCCACGGGCTCACCGTTCCGCACCGGACCCGCCCAGAGGCGCTGCCCGGTCATGCTGAAGAGCTCCATGTCGGCTTCGCCCGGCAACCCCTCGAAGCGGATTGAATCGTGGGCCGGATTGGGCATCATCTGCACCTCGGCCATCGGGGCCTCAGGCACCCCGACCACCAATTGGCCAAAGGCCTGGATCTCCCACAAGGAGTGGCCCCACGCCGTGGCGCGCTGCAGCCCCTCGACCTGGATGTAGCGCGCATCCACGTCCGGATAGAACAAGTCGTACCCGCCGTCTCCATTGGTTTCATGCACCAGCGTAGTGTAGGCCGATCCGTCCAACGACACTTTGAGCTTGTATTCGCTGCTGTAGGCCGTCTCCCAGGCCAACGCGATCTCGTTGAGCGTGTAAACGTCCAAGAGATCGACCGTGATGGTCTGGGGGTCGGAGAAATCGGAGCTCCAACGGGTTGAGAAGTCCCCGTCGACCGCCTGGTCCGCACCGAGGTCCCACGCCTCCTGCGAGGTCGCCGTGGCAGGCTTGAGGTAACACAGGTTCGGGACGACTTCAGAGCCCGCTTGGACATCGACCGAATGGGTGAGCGTGTTGTTGTCCTCGACCAATTCTGCCCAATCTCCGGCCGGGTCCACCGTGGCGAGCACCTCCATGTCGTCCTCGCCCGTCACGGTCCATTGGCCCGTGCTCGCGCAGAGCAGCGTCGACCCCGCGATGTTGAGCGTGTCGAGCAGGGTTTGCGTGGCCGCGACCTCCTGCCCCGCCACCGAGAACGACACCTCCAGCGCTTCGTCCATGAGGACCGTTTGGGTGCCCGGGTTCTTGACCAGCGCGCAGAGAATCAGCGAGTCGCCCTCTACCGGGTACCGGGGCACGCTGTAGACGCGGGTGACCTCGAAGTCCGGCGTCGGCTGGCCTGCCGTGACCGAAAAGGAGGCCGACGTCACCAGGGCGTCGGAACTGGCGCCGGCGTGCAGGGTGTAGTCACCCACCGCAACCTCATAGCGGTCGAGGGCCTCGTCGAAGTAGAACAACTCATTGGCCCCCAACGTGAACGACACCGTGGTCGTCTCCCCCGGAGCGAGGAACACCTTTTCGAAGCCCTTCAATTCCTTCTCCGGCATCCACACCGGTGCGGCTTGGTTGTCGAGGTACAATTGCACCACCTCGGCCCCGGCCACATCGCCCGTGTTGGTCACCTCCACCGTGGCGGTGAGGGGCATGCCCTGCGACACCGTCGTGGCGTCCAACTGCAAGTTACCAATGGCAAAGTCCGTGTAACTCAAGCCGAACCCAAACGGGAACTGGGGCGTGATGTCGAGCTCGTCGTAGTAGCGGTAGCCCGTGTTGTAATCGTCGCTGAAGTCCGCGTTCCATTCCGGCATCTGCGCATCGTCCACTGGCATCGTCACCGGAAGCTTTCCGCTGGGGTTGACATCGCCGAAGAGGACATCCGCAATGGCGTTGCCCCCTTCCATGCCCGGGTAGAACGCGTACAGGAAGCCCTGCATGTCGTCGATGGCATCCGGCACGGAACAGATTCCGCCGCTCTTCAGGACGACCACCACGTTGGGGTTGACCTCGGCGAGCTCCTGAATCAGCAACTGCTGAACGCCCGGCAATTCCACACTTCCGCTCGTACGGTCGACCGGGCCCTCACCGTAGTTCTCCCCCTCTTGGGACTGGTCCAGCCCGCCCACGAATACCACGACATCCGAAGCCATCGCCGCAGCGCGGGCCGCCGCGAAGCCCATCGTGTCCGTGCTGTTGATCGCGCAGCCTGGGGCGAATTCCACCTGGCCAGACGGAATCTTGTTGAGCACCCCTGCCAGCGGAGTAATGGAGTACGGCGGATCCACCCAGCTCGACCCGAAGCCGTCCAACTGGGCGACCGCCGCGCTCGGGCCGATCATCGCCACCGTTTGGCTGGTGTTCAAGGGCAGGATGTCCGCCTCGTTCTTGAGAAGGACAATGGCCTCCCGTCCGGCATCAAGGCACAGCGCCTGGTGCTCGGGCGTGTTGGCCCCGGTGATCGGGTTGCCCTGCGGAAGGTTGTCCATCATGCCCGTCAGGTACTTGACCCGGAGCACACGCCGGACCGCGCGATCGAGGTCGGCGTCGTTGATGATGCCGTTGACGTAATCGGCGGTCAGCTGCTCCTCAAAGGCCGACACGTCCACATCCATTTCAAGGTCGCATCCGGCCTTGAGTGCCTTGCTGGCGTCCCACACCGAACCCCAGTCCGAGACCACGTAAAACGGGAAGCCCCAACGGCCTTTCAGGATGCCGTTGAGCAAGTCGGCGTTTTCCGCGGCCTTGTCTCCGTTGACCTTGTTGTAGGCGTTCATCACCGACAGGGCGCCTGCGTCCTGGATGACCCGGCGGAAGTTGTAGCCGTAGTGCTCCATCAGCTGACGCTGCGTCATGATGTGGTTGACATTGTGCCGGTCCACTTGCTGGTTGACCCCATTGAAGTGCTTGACCGTGGCGATGACCGGCTGGCTCTGGATGCCACGCACCACCTCGACGTTCATGTGCGCCGTCAGAAAGGGGTCCTCCCCGCCCGTCTCCGGGCTCCGGCCGTTGCGCGGATCGCGGCACAGATCCACGGCCGGACCGAGCTGCTGGTGCTTGCCGTAGGCGTGGAATTCGGTGCCCATCGCGTAGCCGACGTCATGGGCGAGATCGCGGTTCCACGATGCGGCAATGCCGATGCCGACCGGAAAAGACGTCGACGGCACGAACCGCACGCCGTGCGGTCCATCCGACATGGTGAACCCCGGAATGGGCGGGGTCGAGTTGTCGGGTGTCGTCCAGAACGTGTTGCGGTGGATCTGGGCAATCTTCTCAGACCAAGACAACTGGTCGATCTGCTGCTGAATCAGGATTTCCAATGGATTCTCATCCGTTGCGGACGCGGTGGCGCAGGCCTGTCCGAAGGTGGACAGAAGAATGAGCATGTCCCCCACGTCGACCAGGCCGTCACCATCGTGGTCGGGACAATCCGATGCCTGTCCGGCGAATTCGCAGGAACCGTCGTCCCATTGGGCCTCGGCCATGAAATTCGACGCGGCGCCATAGGTGCAGCCCCCCTGTCCGGCATCGAGGCAGAGGTGCGCCGGAGAATTGGGTGCGGCGAGCGGGTCGTAGTTGGGCGAAAATGGGTCGGCGCACCCCGCGCAGGGATCACAGTCGTTGAAGCAGACCACGGCCAACGCGGCATCGGCGGTCACGTCTGCATGGCGAATCCCGCCTTCCGTGCAGCTGGACGGCGCCGATTCCCAAGCCATGCCCAGCGGCCCTGCCGGCGTGCCGAATCGGTAGTCGACGCTGCCGTCCACGAGCACCGTCGCCTCGCGGGCGCCCCAGGGGCCCGCCTCCATCGCATGGAGCTGTCCATCCACCTCCACCACGGCTTCCATGGCCGGGTCGGGCATCTGCACCCGGAAGGTGACAGCGTGCGGCTGGGCCCGGAGCCACAGTCCCATGGCGGACAACAGACAAAGGAATCCAAGGCGGTTCAGGCCCCGTCCAATGGACGACAAGCCTGCGCTGGCAGAGCAGTTTCGGTGCATGCTCCCAAAATACAGCACCCCTTCTGCCCACACTGTTTCCTCCACGATTCAGGAGCCTGACCCCGTACCTTTCCGGCATGGACGCAGTCGGCAAGGTGGCGGTGATCGGAGGCGGAGCGGCCGGCTTTTTTGCGGCCCTCTCGGCTGCCCATCATCACCCTGCGGCCCGTGTGGTGCTTTTCGAAAAGACCGGCAAGCTGCTGTCCAAGGTCAAGGTCTCCGGCGGCGGACGCTGCAACGTCACCCACGCCTGCTTCTCCCCCAGCGCCTTCGCCAAGCACTACCCCCGCGGAGGACGCCAATTGAAGAAGGCCTTTGGCACCTTCAGCGCACAGGACACCATCGACTGGTTCACCGAGCGCGGCGTCCCGCTCAAAACCGAGGACGACGGCCGCATGTTTCCCGTCGCCAACACCTCCCAGGCCGTCATCGATTGCCTGCTGGGCGAGGCCCGCTCGGCGGGCATCGACATTCGGTTGAAGGCCCCCGTCCAGTCCATCCAGCCGTTGGACGAAGGCGGGTTCGACCTCCACGGCGAGCGGTTTGACCGGGTCATCGTCGCCACCGGCGGCAGTCCCAAGGCCGCCGGCTTCGACTGGCTGGTCGCCCTCGGCCACACCATCAGCGCCCCGGTGCCATCGCTGTTCACCTTCAACATGCCCGGCGAAACCATCACCGAACGCATGGGGCTCGTCGTCCAAAACGCCATCGTCCGCATCCAAGGCACCAAGCTGTCCCACCAGGGCCCGGTGCTCATCACCCACTGGGGCATGAGCGGCCCGGCCGTCCTCAAACTCTCCGCTTGGGGCGCCCGCGAACTGGCCGATCGCGACTATGGGTTCACCATCCAGGTCAACTGGATCGGCGTGACCAACGAGACCGAAGTCCTGGCCGAATTGCAGGAGGCCCTGCCGGGCATGCTGAAGAAGAAGATGGCCAACGCCTGCCCCTTCGACCTGCCCAAGAATTTCTGGATTCACGCCCTCGAAAAAGCGGGCATCGACCCCGACTCGCCTTGGGCAGAGCTCGGCAAGAAGCCACGCAACCGGCTCATCAACGGCCTGCTCAACGACACCTACACGGTCGCCGGCAAGACCACCTTCAAGGAGGAGTTCGTGACCTGCGGAGGCGTCACCCTCGGCGAGGTGGACTTCCACACGATGGAGAGCCGGGTCGTGCCCGGCCTGCACTTCGCCGGCGAGGTCCTCGATGTGGACGGCATCACCGGCGGCTTCAATTTTCAGGCTGCCTGGACCACCGGCTTCATGGCCGGTCGCCTCGGTCGCCAGGCCTGATTCCCAGACGAAGGCCGCCCGACACGCGAAGTCCGGAGGCCTGCGGAAACAGCGGCAGGTCTTCGTAGAAAATGCCCATGTCGTCCTCCGACGTCCACGTTCCGCCGAGGTATGCGTCGAGCAGGAAACGGCCAAGGCTCAATTGATGCCCCACATGCAGGGAAGCGCCCCCGACCA
>CALBSW010000114.1 GCA_937967465.1 uncultured Flavobacteriales bacterium | reverse complement strand
CCTCAGCGGCCGGAGCCTCTTCAGCGGCAGCCTCAGCGGCCGGAGCCTCTTCAGCGGCAGCCTCAGCGGCCGGAGCCTCTTCAGCAGCAGCCTCAGCGGCCGGAGCCTCGACCACTTCTTCCACGACTTCCGCGGCGGCCTCTGCGGCCGGAGCAGCGGCGGCAGCGCCACCTCCACGGCGGGAACGGCGGCTGCGCTTGCGCTTGGACTTGGACTCGTTACCGTAGAGCTCGTTGAAGTCGACGAGCTCGATCATGCACATGTCCGCGTTGTCGCCCAGGCGGTTGCCCACACGGATGATGCGGGTGTATCCGCCTTCGCGGGTGGCCACTTTCGGGCCGACCTCCGTGAACAGCTCGCTCACGGCGTGCTTGTCCCGCAGGTAGCGGAAGCAAACGCGGCGGCTGTGGGTGCTGTCCTCCTTGGAGCGGTTTACGATCGGCTCGACATAACCGCGGAGGGCCTTGGCCTTGGCCACGGTGGTCGTGATGCGCTTGTGCTCAATCAGGCTGCAAGCCATGTTCGCCAGCATCGCCTTGCGATGGGCGGTCTTGCGGCCGAGGTGGTTGAATTTCTTTCCGTGTCTCATGATGACGGACGTTTATCACCCGGATTACTCCGAGTCCAACTTGTACTTGCTGACGTTCATGCCGAATTGCAGGCCCTTGCTTTCCACGAGGTCCTCGAGCTCGGTCAGGCTCTTCTTGCCGAAGTTGCGGAACTTCAACAGGTCGTTCTTGTTGTAGGCGACCAGATCACCGAGCGAGTCGATGTCGGCTGCCTTGAGGCAGTTCAGGGCACGCACGCTGAGGTCCATGTCGACCAACTTGGTCTTGAGGAGGTGGCGCATGTGCAAGGAGCTCTCGTCGAGTTCCTCGGCCTCATTCTTCTCCACGAAGTCGAGCGTGATGCGCTCCTCGCTGAAGAGCATGAAGTGCTCAATCAAGATGCGGGCAGCCTCTTGGAGCGCGTCCTTTGGAGCGATCGACCCGTCACACTGAAGCTCGAGGTTGAGCTTCTCGTAGTCGGTCTTCTGCTCCACACGGTAGTTCTCGATGTCATACTTCACATTCCGGATCGGCGTGAAGATGGAGTCGATGAAAATCGTGTCCACCGGAGCGTCATCGTGCTTGTTCTCGTCGGCCGGAACGTATCCACGGCCTTTCTGAATGCGCAGCTCGATGTTGAGCTGGACACCGTTGTCGAGGTTGCAGATCACGTGGTCCGGGTTCATCACCTGGAAAGCGCTCGTGAACTTGCCGATGTCACCCGCGGTGAAGGTGTCCTGGCCGCCGATGACCACGTTGACCACCTCGTGGTCCACGTCTTCAATCTGACGCTTGAATCGCACTTGCTTGAGGTTGAGGACCATTTCGGTCACATCTTCCACCACACCCTTGATGGTGCTGAACTCGTGCTCCACGCCTTCAATGCGAAGGTTGGTGATGGCATAACCCTCCAAGCTGGAGAGCAGGATGCGCCGCAGCGCGTTGCCGATGGTCACACCGAAGCCAGGCTCCAGCGGACGGAATTCGAACCGACCGTTGAAGTCATCGCTGTCGAGCATGATGACCTTGTCAGGCTGCTGAAAATCGAGAATCGCCATATCGTTGGAATCGGTTATGAATTACTTGCTGTAGAGCTCGACAATGAGAGACTCCTTGATGTTCTCTGGGATTTGCTCCCGTGACGGAACGGCGATCACCGTGCCTGCCAGCGCATTGCCATCCCAATCCAGCCACTCGTGACGCTGTCCGCCGGACGCAATGGCGCCGGTGACGACTTCGAGGGACTTGGACTTCTCGCGAACACCCACGACATCCCCAGGACGCACCCGGTAGGACGGAATGTTCACCACCTTGCCGTTGACCGTGATGTGACGGTGGCTCACCAACTGGCGGGCACCGCGACGGGTCGGGCTGAGGTTCAGGCGGAAGACGATGTTGTCGAGGCGGAGCTCACAGAACTGGAGCAGCACCTCACCCGTGATGCCGGGCTTGGCTTGAGCGCGCTCAAACATGTTCCGGAACTGACGCTCGAGGATGCCATAGGTGTACTT
Source organism: uncultured Flavobacteriales bacterium (assembly GCA_937967465.1). Taxonomy (GTDB): domain Bacteria; phylum Bacteroidota; class Bacteroidia; order Flavobacteriales_D; family Sanyastnellaceae; genus UBA8752. The sequence goes on along the minus strand of CALBSW010000114.1, from coordinate 6,981 downwards.
GGCCTTCTGCTTTTCAGCGAGCTGGACAGAGTACTCGGACTCCTTCTTGCGGCGGCGGTTGGGGCCGTGCTGGCCGGGGCCGTAAGGACGGCGCTCGAGTGCCTTGTCCGGGCCGAAGATGGCTTCCTTGAAGCGACGGGTAATCTTGGACTTGGGTCCGCGGTAACGTGCCATGTGGTCTTGCTTGTTTCGTTGAGTTCCGGGATCAGACGCGACGGTGCTTCGGAGGACGGCAACCGTTGTGTGGCATCGGGGTGATGTCCACGATCTCGGTCACTTCGATGCCCATGTTGTGCAGGGTGCGGATGGCGCTCTCACGACCGCTTCCGGGACCTTTCACAAACACCTTCACCTTCTTCAGGCCATACTCCATGGCCTCTTTTCCGCAATCCTCAGCGGCGCACTGGGCGGCGTAAGGCGTGTTCTTCTTGGAACCGCGGAAGCCCATCTTGCCGGAGCTGGACCAGGAAATGACCTGTCCCGTGGCATTGGTGAGCGAGATGATGATGTTGTTGAAGGAGGCATGGATGTGGGCTTGGCCCATGGCATCCACTTTGACCTTCTTCTTGTTCTTTTTGGTGGCTTTGGCCATCGTAGTGGGGAGTTAATCGATTCAGCGTCCCGGGTCAGGGACAGGGAATTACTTTTTCTTGTTGGCCACCGTCTTCCGCTTGCCCTTCCGGGTGCGGGAGTTGTTCTTGGTGCGCTGACCGCGGAGCGGCAGGCCAAGACGGTGACGGATGCCGCGTTGGCAACCAATGTCCATCAGGCGCTTGATGTTCATCTGAACCTCAGAGCGAAGCTCACCTTCCACGCGGATGCCCGCGATGATCTCACGGATCTTGGTGATTTCGTCGTCGTTCCAGTCCTGAACGCGCTTGTCCTCCGAAACGGAAGCTTGGGCGAGAATGTCCGCGGCGCGGGAGCGTCCGATGCCGTAGACGTAAGTCAGGGCAATCACTCCTCGCTTGTTCCGGGGGATATCGATACCGGCGATACGGGCCATGGCGAATGCGTTTTAGCTCCGGGGATCAACCCTGGCGCTGCTTGAATTTTGGGTTCTTCTTGTTGATGACGAAGAGTCGTCCCTTGCGGCGGACGATCTTGCAATCCGCAGAGCGGACCTTGAGAGATGCACGGGTCTTCATGACGTCTTGTTTACTTGTATCGGAACGAAATGCGGCCTTTGGTCAGGTCGTAGGGACTCATGTCCACGCGGACCCGGTCACCGGGGAGAATCTTGATGTAGAACTTCCTCATCTTCCCGGAGATGTGCGCCGTGATGACGTGCCCATTCTCGAGCTCCACACGGAACATCGCGTTCCCGAGCGCTTCGGTGATGGTGCCATCCTGAGTGATCGACGCTTGTTTGGCCATGCCTAGTTTGTTTCGTTTCGTTTTTGTCGTTGCTCCTCAATCCTGCTTCACTGCCCCAAGGGCCTCCTCAATCCATTGGAATGTCGATAGAACTTCCACCTCGCCTTCGCGCACGACCACGTCGTGTTCGAAGTGTGCACTGGGCAGACCGTCCGCTGTCGCGATGGTCCAACCGTCACTTTCCTGCACCACCTCCTTTCGGCCGAGGTTGATCATCGGCTCGATCGCGAGGACCATGCCCTCCTGCAGCTTCACACCGTTGCCCGGGCGCCCGTAATTGGGCACTTCCGGCGGCTCGTGCAAGTGGGTTCCCAGTCCGTGACCGACCAGTTCTCGGACCACACCATAGCCTGAGGCTTCAGCGTGCTCCTGAACGGCCCAACCGATGTCGCCGATGCGGTTGCCCGCGACGGCCTCCGCCACAGCATCCTCCAGGCATTCCTGGGTCACCTGCAGCAGGCGGCGCACTTCCGGCTTCACATCCCCCACCATAAAGGTGTAGGCACTGTCGCCGTAGTACCCCTCCATCAGCACCCCACAATCGACGGAGACAATGTCACCATCCTGCAGGGGGTCGTGGTTGGGAATTCCGTGGACCACATGGTGGTTCACGGAGGTGCAGAGCGTGGCAGGGAAACCGTTGTATCCTTTGAATCCCGGCACTGCGCCGTGATCCCGGATGAACGTTTCCGCCACCTGATCCAGCTCCGCGGTGGTGACCCCGGGTTGAATCAGCTTGGCCACTTCGGCCAAGGTTCTACCGACAAGCAAAGAACTCGCTCGGAGAAGCTCGATTTCGGATTCGGTGCGAACCTGTATCCGTCCTCTTGCCATTCCGATCAGCCCGCCATTCCGCTCACACTCGTCCCTTGACGGCCCCGGAGCTTTCCGGATTCCATGAGGGAGTCGTATTGACGGGACAACAGGTAGCTTTCAATTTGTTGGAGGGTGTCGAGAATGACGCCCACCATGATCAGCAGCGAAGTGCCACCGAAGAAGATGCTGAATGCCTGGGCATGGGTCAGGTTCGCCGTGAAGACGATGGCCGGCAGGATGGCGATGAGGCCAAGGAAGATGGCGCCCGGCAAGGTGATTTTGGAAATCACGTTGTCGAGGAACTCCATGGTGGGCCGGCCCGGCTTGACACCCGGGACAAAGTTGTTCTGGCGCTTCAGGTCGTCCGCCATTTGCTGCGGGTTGACCGTGATGGCCGTGTAGAAGTACGTGAAGGCCACGATCATCAGGAAGAACAACAGGTTGTACCAGAACCCGTTGAAGTCACCGAGGGCAATGAGCACTTCGTTGTCAGCCAAGCTCTCGTTCTGCGTCAGGTAGAGCGGAACGAACATGATGGCCTGCGCGAAGATGATGGGCATCACACCGGAAGAATTGACCTTCAGCGGGATGTAGCTGCGGGCAGCGGCACCTTGTGGCAGGTAGGTCGGACCGGAGTTGGACTGCAATCGCGTCATCTCCACCGGCACTTTGCGCACAGCCTGGACCAAGGCGACGGACAAGCCGATCACCACGAGCAGGGCGGCAATCTCCACGAGGAAGAAGTACAGGTTGGTATCCGGGTGGTTGAATTCCTGGATGATCGCCTGCGGGAAGGTGGCGATGATGCCGATCATGATCAGCAGGCTGATTCCGTTGCCCACACCGCGCTCGGTGATGCGCTCACCGAGGTACATGATGAGGAGCGTGGAGCTCGTCAGGATCAGGACCGCGCTGAACCACCAGAATGCCGTCGGGTTCGCCACAGCGCCCGGAACGGACACCACAGAGGACGCGAGGTAACCCGGGGCCTGAACCAACGTGATGGCGATGGTCAGGAAACGGGTCCACTGGTTGATCTTCTTCCGTCCGCTCTCCCCTTCGGATTGCATCTTCTGAATGCTCGGGACCGCGAGGCCCATGAGCTGCATGATGATGCTCGCGGAGATGTACGGCATGATGCCGAGCGCGAAGATGGAAGCACGGGAGAACGCTCCTCCCGTGAAGAGGGAGAGGATGTCACCAAGGCCACCACCACCGAGGGCGCTCATCTGCTCCTGCAGCGTGTCACTGTCGACACCCGGGATGACGATGAAGCTTCCGATCCGGTAGATCAGGATGAAACCGAAGGTGATTCCGAGGCGCTTGCGCAGCTCTTCGTGGGACCAGATGTCCCGGAGTTTCTTGAAAAAGCGACCCATGATCAGGAGATGGATTCAATGCTGCCACCGGCGCCTTCAATGGCGGCCTGCGCGGTAGCGGAGAATTTGTGGGCAGCGACCTTCACACCGGTCTTGAGCTCGCCACGTCCGAGGATCTTCACGAGGTCCTTCTTCTGGGCAAGGCCGTTCTCCACGAGGAGGGCCGGGGTGATTTCGGTCAAGGACTTGCGCTCGATCAGCTCTTGGAGCGTATCGAGGTTGATGCCCTTGTAGGCCACGCGGTTCGGGTTCTTGAATCCGAACTTGGGCACACGGCGCTGGAGCGGCATCTGACCGCCCTCAAAACCGATCTTCGACTTGTAGCCGGAACGGGACTTCGCGCCTTTGTGACCGCGTGTGGAGGTTCCTCCGTGTCCGGAGCCTTCACCACGACCAACTCGCTTGCGCTGCTTGATGGAACCTTTTGCCGGCTTGAGGCTATTGAGATTCATGTTTGTGCTGGTTTGGGATTAGAGTTCTTCAACCTTGATCAGGTGGTTCACTTTGCGCACCATGCCCAGGATTTGGGGAGTGGCTTCGTGCTCCACAGGGTTGTTGAGTTTCTTGAGTCCGAGGGCCTGAAGGGTCAACTTCTGGCGCTTGGGACGATTGATGGCGCTGCGCACCTGGGTGATCTTGATCTTGGCCATGGTGCTCATCCGTTGAAAACGCGGTGGACAGAGATGCCTCGCAGGTCCGCCACATCAGAGGCGCTGCGCATCATCGTGAGGGCCTTGAAGGTGGCCTTCACCACATTTTGGGTGTTGGAAGATCCGAGCGACTTCGCCAAGACGTCCTTGATGCCGGCGCTCTCGAGCACGGCACGCATGGCGCCACCGGCGATCACACCCGTACCCGGGGTGGCCGGCTTGACGAGCACACGGGCTCCGGCGTAAACAGCTTCCTGTGCGTGGGGCACCGTGCCGTTGATCACGGGCACCTCGACCATGTTCTTCTTGGCATCCTCGATGCCCTTCTGAATGGCCGTCACCACCTCGCGGCTGCGACCTGCGCCGTGGCCCACCTTGCCTTTCTCGTCGCCAACGACGACAATGCCGGTGAAGGTGAACGTACGGCCACCTTTCGTGGTCTTGGTCGAACGGTTGATGGTGACCAAGCGATCCTTGATGTCGCTCTCGGGCTGGTTGTCCCGGTCGTTGCGCCGACGGTTGTTGTTGTCTCTCATCTCGAAATCAGAATTGGAGTCCGCCTTCGCGTGCGGCATCGGCGAGGCTCTTCACCCGGCCATGATAGAGGTATCCATTGCGGTCGAACACGACGGACTCGACACCGGCTGCCTTCGCGGCCTCGGCCACTTTGGTGCCGACCATCTTGGCCTGCTCGATTTTGGCGACGCTCTGCGATTCCGCAATGGCGCGGGAGCTGGCGCTCGCCAACGTCTTTCCACTCAAATCGTCCACCACTTGGGCGTAGATCTGCTTGTTGGAACGGAAGACCGTCAAGCGCGGACGCTCGGGCGTTCCGCTGATTTTGCCACGGATGCGCGTCTTGATGCGCATGCGGGTCTTGAGTTTCTTGCTGGCTGACATCTCGTAAGCGATTACTTGGCTGCAGACTTACCGGCCTTGCGGCGGATGTACTCGTCCACGTAGCGAACACCCTTGCCCTTGTATGGCTCCGGCTTGCGCAGGGAACGGATCTTGGCGGCAACAGTGCCGATGAGTTGCTTGTCGTGCGACTCGAGGGTCACGCGGGGGTTGGAACCCTTTTGTGATTCCGCGGTCACCTTCACTTCCTTGGGAAGCTCGATGATGATGGGGTGGCTGTAGCCGAGGGCCAAGGTCAACTGCTGACCGGAAGCCTGGGCACGGAAACCCACACCCACGAGCTCCAGCTCCTTCTTGTAACCGTTGGTCACGCCTTCCACCATTCCGGCGCAAAGCGAACGGTACAGACCGTGCTTGGCACGGTGATCCGGCTGGTCCGTGGAGCGGCTGAACTTCACTTCGCTTTCCTCCACGGTCACACCAATGACGGCGTCGAACTCCTGCTCGAGCTCCCCTTTCGGTCCCTTGACCTTGAACACATTGCCCTCCACCGCGACGGTGACGCCGGAAGGGATGGCAACGGGGGCATTTCCAATTCTGGACATGATGCTTCGATTCTTCGGATTAATACACGTAGCAGAGGACCTCGCCTCCGACGTTCAGGTGCTTGGCTTCCTTGTCCGTCATCACACCCTGGGACGTGCTGAGGATGGAAATGCCCAAGCCATTGAGGATGCGCGGCAAATCACCTGCACCGCGGTAGGTCCGCAGGCCGGGCTTGCTCATCCGCTGCATCTCAGTGATGGCGGGACGGCGCGTCTTCGGGTGGTACTTGAGGGCGATTTTGATGGTGCCTTGCGGACCTTCCTCCACAAACTTGTAGGAGAGGATGTATCCCTTGTCGAAGAGGATCTTGGTGATCTCCTTCTTCATATTGGACGCGGGAATCTCCACCACTTTGTGGCCGGCCATCTGCCCGTTGCGAATGCGCGTCAGAAAATCTGCGATCGGATCTGAATGCATGACTTACCAGCTTGCTTTTTTGACTCCGGGGATCTTGCCTGCGAGTGCCATCTCACGGAAGGTCACACGGCTGATGCCGAATTGACGCATGTACCCGCGGGGGCGACCCGTCAGTTGGCAACGGTTGTGCAGACGCACCGGGGAAGAGTTCGGCGGGAGCTTCTGCAGGGCGTCCCAGTCGCCTGCCTCCTTCAGTGCCTTGCGCTTTGCGGCGTAGCGGGCGACGAGGCGCTCACGCTTGCGCTCGCGCGCTTTCATGGATTCCTTGGCCATATCGTGTCAGTTCTTCTTGAAGGGGAAACCGAAAGCCGCGAGGAGCTCCTTGGCTTCCTCGTTGGTCCGGGCGTTCGTGACGATGGTGATGTGCATGCCGTTGAGGTGCTTCACCTTGTCGAGGTCGATTTCCGGGAAAATGATTTGCTCCTGGATGCCGAAGCTGAAGTTGCCACGTCCGTCAAAGCCGGTCGCCTTGACACCCTGGAAGTCGCGGGTACGCGGCAGGGAAACGTGGATCAGGCGGTCGAGGAACTCGTACATGCGCTCGCGGCGGAGCGTCACACGGGCACCCACGGGCATGCCTTTACGCAGCTTGAAGTTGGACACGTCCTTCGTGGAGTACGTGGCCACCGGCTTCTGTCCCGTGATCTGGGACAACTCGGCCAAGGCACCATCCACAATCTTGCGATCCGCGATGGCCTTGCCCAAACCTTGGTTCAGGCAAATCTTTTCGATCCGCGGCACCTGCATGGAGCTCTTGTATTCGAAGCGCTCCTGGAGCTTCGGGACGACGGTCTCGTCGTACTGCTGCTTGAGTCGGGGTACGTAGCTCATCAGTTCAGCGTTTGATCGGATTTCTTGCTGTAGCGGGCCAGCTTGCC
>CALBSW010000113.1 GCA_937967465.1 uncultured Flavobacteriales bacterium | reverse complement strand
GAAGCCAAGCCAGCCTTGTCGCTTGTGGCCGAGTTCCTTCAGAACCGTCCTGGCATCGAAGTCGAGCTGCGTTCGCACTGCGATGCCCGGGGCACAGACAGCTACAATCAAAAACTCAGCGAGCGACGCGCAAACAGCGCTGCCCGCTACCTCCTCGACCTCGGCGTGGATGCCAACCAAGTCCACCCTGTCGGCGTCGGAGAGGAGGAGCTGCGCAACGAGTGCAGCAATGGTGTTCCCTGTTCAGAAGCCAAACACCAGGAGAACCGCCGGACGGAATTCCTCATCGTCCGCACCCCCAACTCGGAGAACTGACCCTCTTCGTTTCACCCCAAAACCAACCAAAAAAAAGGGAGCCCGCGAGAGCTCCCTTTTTTGTTCCCTTCGCGGGATGGGTTACGCAAAGTGAGGACCGGGGTAGTACGCCGTGTCGCCCAGCTCCTCCTCGATGCGGAGCAGCTGATTGTACTTGGCGATCCGATCGCTGCGGGAAGCACTTCCCGTCTTGATCTGGCCGGTGCTGAGGGCGACGGCGAGGTCCGCAATGGTGGTGTCTTCGGTCTCACCGCTGCGGTGGCTCATGACGCTGGTATACCCACAACGGTTGGCCAGCTGAACGGCCTCGATGGTCTCCGTCAGTGTACCAATCTGGTTCACCTTGATGAGGATGGAGTTGGCCACACCCTCTTCAATGCCGCGGCTCAGGCGCTCCACGTTGGTCACGAAGAGGTCATCACCGACCAGCTGGGTGTTGTCACCGAGCGCATCCGTCATGAGCTTCCAAGTGGCCCAGTCGTCCTCGTCACAACCGTCCTCGATGCTGATGATCGGGTACTTGCCGCGAAGCTCCTTCCAGTAGTCGACCCAGGCCGCGCCGTCCATCTGCTTGCCCACACCGGACAAAATGTACAGGCCCTTCTCCTTGTCGTAGAACTCGCTGCTGGCCGCGTCGAGGGCGAGCTGGAAGTCCTCGTCCGGCTTGTATCCGGCCTTCTCGATGGCCATCAGGATGGTGTCGAGCGCCTCCTCATTGGAGTTGAGGTTGGGGGCAAATCCACCCTCGTCCCCGACGTTGGTGCTCAGCCCCTTGCTGGACAGCACCTTCTTGAGGTGATGGAACACCTCAGCGCCCATGCGCAGTCCCTCGGCGAACGTGTCCGCGCCGACGGGCATGATCATGAACTCTTGGATATCGATGGCATTGTCCGCGTGGGAGCCGCCGTTGATGATGTTCATCATCGGGACCGGCATCAGGTTGGCGTTGACACCCCCGATGTAACGGTACAACGGCTGACCGAGGGAGCCTGCGGCGGCCTTGGCCACGGCGAGGCTCACACCGAGAAGGGCGTTGGCCCCCAGGTTTCCCTTGTTGTCACTTCCATCGAGGTCGATCAGGTAATGGTCAATGCCCACTTGATCGAAAATGTCCATGCCGACGAGCTCTTCGGCGATGGTGGTGTTGACGTTCTCGACGGCGCGCAGCACGCCTTTTCCGAGATAGCGGTCGTTCTGACCATCGCGCAGCTCCACGGCCTCGTGGACTCCAGTGCTCGCTCCGGAAGGAACCGCGGCGCGGCCCACGACACCTTCTCCGGTGACGACTTCGACCTCGACGGTCGGATTGCCCCGGGAATCAAGGATTTCACGGGCGTGAATGTGATCGATGTATTGCATGATCAGGCAGGTTGGTGCTGTTGGATTTGCTGAATGAATTGATCGAAGAGGTACCGGCTGTCGTGCGGGCCAGCACTGGCCTCAGGGTGGTATTGCACGGAAAAGACCGGCTGGTTCTCCAGGCGGATTCCCGCCACGGTGTTGTCGTTGAGGTGCTCGTGGGTCACGGAGACATGGTCCACGCCCTCCAGGGATTCGCGGCTCACCACGAAACCGTGGTTCTGCGAGGTGATCTCGCACTTGCCCGTAGCCAGGTTCTTGACGGGGTGGTTCACCCCGCGGTGGCCTTGGAACATCTTCTCCGTCGAGAGACCTTGGCTCAATGCGATGACCTGGTGTCCGAGACAGATGCCGAAAACAGGCTGCCCCAGCGCGATGATGTCCTTGACCAGGGCAATGGTGTCTGTCATGGCCGAAGGGTCCCCAGGGCCATTGGAAATCATCCAGCCGTCGGGGTTCCACGCCTTCATTTCCTCCAACCCGGTGCCCATGGGGAACTGACGAACGAATGCACCGCGCTCGGTGAGGCAGCGGGTGATGTTCTGCTTGTTGCCCAAGTCGAGGAGGGCGATGCGGATGTCGGACTCCGGGTCTCCGGCATCCTCCGCTTCCGAACGTGTGACCTGGCTGGACAGCTCCAGTCCTTCCATGGACGGCGTGGCCTTGAGGCGGGCCAACAATTCTGACTCCCCGGTGCCGTCGCTGCTGATGAGCGCATTCATGGCGCCACAATCCCGGATGTGCTGAATGAGACCGCGGGTGTCGATGTCGGCAATGCCCACAATGCCGTCCCGCTCCAGGCGATCCGCCAGCGGCTCCACCTCCCCGATGCGGCTCGCGACTTCACTGAAATTCCGGACCACGAGGCCTGCGATCTGGGTCTGACCGCTCTCGTTCTCTTCGGCGTGAACGCCGTAGTTCCCGATGTGCGCTGTCGCCATCACGAGCACCTGCCCCTTGTAACTGGGATCGGTGAAAATCTCCTGATAGCCATACATCCCTGTGTTGAATGCCACCTCTCCGGTGGTCGTACCGACGGCTCCGATGGCTTGGCCTTCGAAACGGGTGCCGTCTTCGAGCAGAAGGACCGCCTTGCGGACCTCGGGTGAATCGTGCTGCGTCATGGCGCCGCGAAGATAGAGCCGGCTATCCCGCCACACACACCTTCGAATGTGCGTCTTGTCACGGACTTTGAACAGGGGCACGAACGCCCGTGTAGCCGAACGAGAATGAAAAAGGGAGGCACTGTGGCCTCCCTTTTCAAATCGATGTTGGGCGCTGGATTACTCAGCGGGCTTCTCTTCCTCGGAAGCGTCGTCAGCAGGCTTGGCATCTTCTGCCGGAGCCTCTTCAGCGGCAGCCTCAGCGGCCGGAGCCTCTTCAGCGGCAGCCTCAGCGGCCGGAGCCTCTTCAGCAGCAGCCTCAGCGGCCGGAGCCTCTTCAGCAGCAGCCTCAGCGGCCGGAGCCTCTTCAGCGGCAGCCTCAGCGGCCGGAGCCTCTT
>CALBSW010000112.1 GCA_937967465.1 uncultured Flavobacteriales bacterium | reverse complement strand
CCGCCGGGCTGCAGGGCCAATCCGTCGAGGGAGGCGTCAAACAGCACGGGGACGTGGTACGTGGACTCCATCAGTTGCGCGCTGCGTCGTTGGCGTTCCGGCCAGGCTCGATGTCCTGGCGCACTTTCTCGGCGAGGGCGCCGAAGTCGAAATCGTCTGCTTCCCCGAGGACCTGGGCCTCGAAGCGGGCCTTGGACCACACTTCAATCTTCTCGCCGAGGCCGGTGACCACGCAGTCTCCTGCTTGGCCAGCTTCCAGTCCGGCGTGTCCGAGCAGGGCGGCGGGGACAAGCAGTCGCCCGGCGCTGTCCACCTCCACGAGGGTGGCGCCCTTCATGAATTTCCGCTGGAACAACTGGTGGCTGCGGTCATAGCGGCTCAGTCGCGCCATTTCGGCATTGACCTTGTCCCATTCGGGTTTCGGGTAAATGACCAGGCAGCCCTCGAAGATGTCGCGGTTGACCACCAAGCCATCGTGCAGCACCCGGTCCAGTTGCTTGCGCAGCTTGGCCGGGAAGCTGACGCGTCCCTTGGCGTCGATCCGACAGTGGTATTCCCCGAGGAGGTTGAGCATGGTCTGAGGGCAATTGCCCATCCAAAAGTAGCCGCTTTCTCCCACGATTTGCCACTGAGCCCCACAATCCGACACTTTGTGGAAAAAGTCTTCACATGGCGCGTGGTGAAAAACGACGCGTCAAATCTGTATTCGACATGAAGTCAATGGATTAAGTCGGTGTTGTCACGCCCTTGAGGAAGGTGGGAGATTGTGGGGTGTTGATGGCCTTCAACAATTCTTCCGGGGGCGGTTGTCCACAGATTCGACTTCATTGACCCCAACCGTGAACCCGGAGGCGGGGTGCCTTGTCCCTTTCTTTGTTCATCACGCCCATGGAACAGGATCTCATTACCTCCGGCGATTTTCGCTATGTCCAAAGCACGGATGAGGGCACGCCCCTTGTGTTGCTTCACGGACTGTTCGGGGCGCTCAGCAACTTCGAGCACCTCTTTGACCACTTCGCAGGGAAGATGCGCGTCATCATTCCGATGCTGCCGCTGTATGACCTGCCGTTGGCCACGACCAGTGCCAAGACCTTGGCCAAGCACGTCGAGAAGTTCATCGACCACCTCGGCCTCGAGAAGGTGCACCTGCTCGGGAACTCCCTCGGTGGCCATGTTGGCTTGATTTACACCAAGCGCAATCCGGACCGCGTGGCGTCGCTGACCTTGACGGCGAGCAGTGGCCTGTATGAAAATGCCTTCGGCAGCAGCTTCCCCCGCCGGGAAGACAAGGAGTTCATCCGCGCCAAAGTGGGCGAGACCTTTTACGACCCCGTGCACGCCACCCCGGATCTCGTGGACGAGTGCTTTGCCATCGTCAACGACCGCAACCGGGTGCTGCGCATCCTGGCCATCGCCAAGAGTGCCATCCGCCACAACATGGCCAAGGACTTGCCGGCCATGTCTCAGCCAACCTGTCTCATCTGGGGGCGCAACGACACCATTACTCCGCCCGAGGTGGCCGATGAATTCCAGTCCCTTCTGCCCGACGCCGATCTCTACTGGATCGATCAGTGTGGCCATGCGCCCATGATGGAGCACCCGGAGCCGTTCAACCGCATCCTGTCCGACTGGTATGAGCGCCGTGGAATACTCGGTTGACGACCCGCAGTTCGTCAAGTCGAGCGCCAAGCGTCAGGAGTGCCCCAAGGCCGATCGGCCGGAGTACGCCTTCATTGGTCGGTCCAACGTGGGCAAGAGTTCGTTGATCAACATGCTCACCGGGCGGAAAGCTTTGGCCAAGACCAGTTCCACCCCAGGCAAGACCCAGCTCCTCAACCACTTCTCCATGAGCACGGCTGGTCGGGAGTGGTACCTCGTTGACCTCCCGGGCATCGGCTACGCCAAAGTGTCCAAGAAGGACCGCAAGTCGTGGGAGCGGACGTCGAAGGAATACCTGACCAAGCGCGAGAACCTGATGTGCATCATGATGCTGATCGACTCGCGCCTTCCGCCGCAGAAGATCGACCTCGACTTCATGGTGTGGATGGCGGAGAACGGGTTGTCGTTTGCCATGATCTTCACGAAGGTGGACAAGCTCACCATCGCGGAGCGGGAAGCTTTCCTGCCCCGCTACACCGAGCGGATGTTGAAGCAGTGGGCGACCATGCCGCCCCATTTTGTCACGTCATCTGAAAAGGGAGACGGCCGTCAAGAGGTGCTGGGTTTCATCGCCCAGACCAATCCGATTTATCGGAAGCCGCCCGAGGAGGACGTGTGATCAACCGGCGGTGGGCCCGACGCCGATGCGTTCGGCCAGCTCGGAGGTGAACCCGCGAATGGCCCCTGCCGCCCGCTCGTCTTGCGTCGACCGTTCCAAGGCGTCCGCGAGGGTCATCATGGACTGACAGACGAACACCTTCATTTCTTCAACGGTCATGTCCTTGTCCCAGAGGTCGATGCTCAGGGCTTCCCTGCCATTCCAGACGCTGAGCGCGAAGGCCTTGGCCTCGGCATTGGAGATGCCGGCATCGCTGGCCGACCACCGGATGGAGGTGGGGACCTTGTTGTCATCGGTGGTGACGTCGAGCCGAATTTCAGAGGAGCGGGAATCGGACATGGCCGCAAGTTCGCGCCCCGCGCTCAACTGCCGGGCCTGTACGTCTGCAAAAACGGCAATACGTCCTTTTGCGCCATCAATTCCGGAAGGTCCAGGTCGGCCCGGCGGGCCATGTGGTCCTCGACCCAGCGCAGGCCCATGTACCACCCCAGTCGGTCGGGGCTGTCCTGCGGCACATCGCCCGCCTTGGTGAAGGGAGCGTCGGCCACCCAGCGTTGGATGTCCATGCGACGGCGGGTGTAGAGGAATTCCTCCTGGCGCAATTCGGACCAGATCTGGCGTTCGTGGGATTCGGCCCATTCCCACTCGGCTTCGCTCCAGTCGAGCAAGTCGTGCGGGGCGACATCGGGCGCGAGGCACCGGGCGATGTACAGCACCTTGCCCCAGTATAGGAGTTCCTCCGAGAGGCGGCCATTCCGGTCGTAGTGGCCGTCTTGGAAGTGAACGAGCAACCAGCCGCGCAATGCATCGCCGATCAAGTGCTCCGGGACCATGCGCTCCTGCATGTACCGCGGGTAAATGTGGGTCGGCAATCCCCGGACGGCAGGGTGATCTGCCCCGATGAAGAATTCGGTGCCGATCAAGAGCAGGTCATCGGACGGATAGACACTGAAATTGAAGCCGGTGTAGGCGAAGTCGAGGTCGGGGACCGGTGCATTTGGAAAGTGAACCCGCCAGCGACCGAAGGCCGCATTGAGGGCGGCCGTTGCGCGGTCCATGGCGCCGCTGCGAATCAAGTTGCTGTCGATTCCGCCGAGGGCGACCCGGGTGCCTTCGAATGCGGTGAAGGTGGACCATGCGGTGTCGAGTGCAGCACGGTCTCGCTGGGTCGCGGGCGGCCAAGGTCCGAGTTGGAGGATGTCTTGAAGCAGGGCGGTCCGAATGGCGTCTTCCCGCGGAGGGTCGGGCAAGGGCGCTTGTTGGAGGATGTCGTCCACGGAGCGCGTCACCGCTAGGGCCGGGCCGGTCGGGTTGACCGCAAACCGAGGGTAGTCCCCGCGTTCGGGGCCGCACCCGAGGAGGAGGAGACACATCCCAGCGGCCAAGGCGGCCGGCTGGAACCGGGAGGCGAATCGAATGGGAAATGGGGACATCCTGCGTGCAAAAATGCGCGGATCGGGTTGGGATGGCTGACAATCGGCATGCAAT
>CALBSW010000111.1 GCA_937967465.1 uncultured Flavobacteriales bacterium | reverse complement strand
TTCTTCAGTGGCAAGGAGAAGACGCAGGACGTGTTCTTTCACATCTTCAACCACCTCCATCAGACAGGCAAGCAGATCGTCTTGACGAGCGACAAGCCGCCGGTGGAGATGCAGGGTATGGAGCAGCGTCTCCTCTCCCGCTTCAAGTGGGGACTCAGCGCCGACATCCAGGTGCCCAGCTTGGAGACGCGCATGGCCATCCTCGAAAAGAAGATGTACGCCGACGGCATCGAGCTCCCGCGCGAAGTCATGGAGTACTTGGCCTACTCGATCAACACGAACATCCGCGAGCTGGAGGGCGCCCTCATCAGCTTGATTGCCCAAAGCAGTCTGAACCGCAAGGCGGTCACGCTGGAGCTGGCGAAGCAGATGATCGACAAGTTTGTCAAGAACACCGCCCGCGAAGTCAGCATCGACTACATCCAGAAAGTGGTGTGCGATTACTTCGACCTGCCGATCGAGCTCCTGAAGTCCAAGACCCGGAAGCGCGAAATCGTTCAGGCACGCCAGATCGCGATGTACTTCGCCAAGAAGATGACCAAGAGCTCGTTGGCCAACATCGGCCTCCACTGCGGTGGAAAGGACCACGCCACCGTGCTCCACGCTTGCCGGACGGTCAACAACCTGAGCGAGACGGACAAGCACTTCCGGAAGTACCTCGAGGATCTGGAGAAGAAGCTGAACGTAAGCTGACCTCCCTCCTGCCGTGACCCGCTACCTGGTCGTCTGCCTCGGCAACATCTGCCGCTCGCCCATCGGTGAGGGCTGGATTCGACATGCCGCCATGGTGCGTGGCCTTCGGGTCAAGGTGGACAGCGCAGGCACCTCGGGCTACCACGCTGGGGATCCGCCGGACCGCCGCAGTGTGGCGACCATGCGGTCGGTCGACATCGACATTTCCGGACAGCGTTCGCGCAAATTCGTTCGGGCTGATTTTCAGAAGTTCGACCGGATTCTGGTGATGGACCGGTCCAATTTGGCCGACGTCTTGGGCATGGCCCGAACCGAAGAGGAGCGTTCGAAAGTGGCGCTGTTCGATCCGTCGGGTGCAGAAGTACCCGATCCCTATTACGGCGGCGAGGACGGGTTCAAGCAGGTGCGCGATCAGGTTCGGGTGGCTGCTGAGGCCCAATTGGAGGACGATTTTCCTCGCTGACCGTCAATCGACGCGCACTTCAAACCGAAGCGGGGTGTGTTCCGGCAGCCCCAAGTCCGGATGGGCCTGCGATCCGAATGCTTGGTCGGACGGGCTCCACAGCGCGAATGTCATGCCGCGCTCTGCATCTTGGAGCCAAGGGGCCAGTGCTGGAACGACTTGGTCGGGATCGCCTTGCACGTAGCGCAAGACCACCGGGTCGGGTTCGATCATGGTGCCGTCGGCCCGCTGGGTGGAGATGGTCAGGGTAATCGAATCTCCCGGGACAATCCGCCCTTCCCCTTCCGTTCGCCATTCGGGCCTTCCTTGTCGAAGAAGATCGATCCAGTCGGCTTCGACCCGCACAGCGTCGAACGGCCGACGGCGCATGGCCTGGCGATGGTGATCGGCCAAGTCCTTCTGGGACATGCATTGCCAGAGCACGGTCAAGCTGTCTTCTCCATTCCACCTCCATTCATCCCGCAAGGACAATGGCAGGGTCTTTGGGTCCAGCCGAATCCGGTCACCGCAGGCCAAAGTGGGCAGGCTTTTCAAATCGCGAGCCAAGGTGCGTCCCTCCAAGGTGGTGTCGGGCGCCACCCAATGCTGACCAGCTTCGGATTCGGCGAGGACCCATTCTCCGCGGGCCAGGGCGTCCGTCAAGCTGCCTGTCCCCAATTCCATCAGCCGCCAAGGGGGCGGCTCTGGCGTCGCACAACCGAGCAGCAGGAGACCGCACAGGGTCGGCCACCTCGAATTCATGCGGGTCGGCGGTACAGGTCCACCCTGCAATGGATGGCGATGACGGCCTCTTGCGGAATGTCCGGAGGCAAGCCACTCATGCCCCAGGCGCGGATGGGCGGCAGGATGGCGCGCAGGCTGTCCCCCAAATGGGCCAATCCAAACAGCTCGTGGAATCCGGATGGCAAATCCGTGCTGCCGGGTTCAAAGGCCAACGGTCCGTCCGCGTTCCAATCTGTGATGATGCGTCCGTCGAGCAATTCAAACCGGTGGTGGATTTCGAGTACGCTTCCTTCTTGGAGGCTTTCCACCGATTGAGCGCCCGGAATGGAGTCCAGCCTTTGGTACCGAATGCCGGTTCCCGTCCGGGTGACCTTGTCCCAAGTGGCCGTCTGTGCGTTGATCAAGCTGTCAATGGCCAGGGCGCGCTGGCGCTGGAATTCGACAAAGTCCTGCGGCTTCGGCCCGGTTTGGACCGGCTGATCAGGCAGCCACTCGTCTTGGTGACACCCGGTACAGCTGGGCAACATCAGCACCCCAAGCGCGCAAGCGAACCACAGGATGCGGGGCAGTATCATCCTTTGGGTGCTTCGGTCGCTTGGATTCCCGCTGCGATTTCTGGAAGAAGCCCCCGAAGTCGCGCCATGACCACGCCGATGGACTCGGTCGAAGCACCGCCGGCAGCATTGTGGTGGCCGCCACCGTCAAAATGCTGTTCCGCAAAGTCCCGGACGCTGAAGTCCCCCACGGAACGGAAGCTCATCTTGACGCGGTCGGTGGATTCCTTGGCAAAGACGGCGACCTTGACGCCAGCCACACCGAGGGCTTTGTTGACCAATCCTTCCGTGTAGCCTGCGCGGTAATGGAAGCGCGCCATGTCGTCTGCGGTGAGGTGAACAAAGGCCGTCTGAAATTCCGGGTAGACCTCCATGCGCTCCACCACAGCGAAGGCATGAAGTTTCATGCGGTCCATGGGTTGCTCTCCAAAAATGGCCTCGTGCACCGCGGTGTGGTCCAGGCCGCGGTCCATCATGTCGGCGATCACTCGGTGGGTTTCCGAGGAAACCGAGCTGAATCGGAAGCTTCCTGTGTCGGTCATCATGCCGGCGTACAGCAAGGAGGCACTTGTGGCATCCACGGCATCCTTTCCGCCCAAGCCGGCGATGACGCCCCACAACAATTCCGCAGTGGAGCTGCATCGCGCGTCATGGACCCGTGCGGTCGGAAAGTCTTCCGGCCCCATGTGGTGGTCCACCATGAGCCACGTCCCTGTGGCAGTGCGGGCGGCATCGGCCATGGGCCCCAGACGGTTGAGCCCGTTGTAGTCGAGGGCAAACAAGACGTCGGCCCGGTGCAGCGCGTCTTGCGCTTTTCCCGGATCCCGCTCGAACAGCACGATGTCCTCAACTCCCGGCATCCAGTCGAGGGCCTCGTCTGGTGCGTCGGGCAGCAGGCAGGTGACCTCTTTGCCCGTTGCGCTCAAGAAGCGGGCCAGCGCCAGTGACGTGCCGACAGCGTCGGCGTCCGGTGAGCGGTGGCTGGTGATGGCGATGTGGTGGGCGCCATCGAGGTGGCGCTTGAATTCGACCAAATCGGATGCGTCCACCATGCTGTGGACGGATTGCGGTGCAGTCATGTGAAGCGAAGATACCTTGCGGCCATGTCCGAAACCGTCATCGAGTCCCCGCTTCCCCTCCCCGATTTGTCGACAAAGTCGGCGCGCGTCCAATGGGTGATGGATGAATTGGAACGGCTCTACCCGGTGGTGCCGGTTCCGTTGGACCACACCGACCCCTACACCCTGCTGGTGGCGGTGCTGCTCAGTGCCCAATGCACGGATGAGCGGGTCAATCAAGTCACCCCAGCCCTGTTTGCCCGGGCGGACAACCCCAAGCACATGCGCAACGTCCCAGTCGAGGAAGTGCGCGAGATCATCCGCCCCTGCGGCCTCAGTCCGCAGAAGTCCAAGGCCATCGTGCGCCTGAGCGAAATCCTGATGGACGAGCATGGCGGCGTGGTCCCGCAGGACATGGAGGCCTTGGAGCGCCTTCCGGGCGTGGGCCACAAAACAGCGTCGGTGGTCATGTCCCAGGCGTTTGGCGTCCCTGCCTTCCCGGTGGACACCCACATCCACCGTTTGATGTACCGCTGGAATTTCACCAACGGCAAAAACGTGGAGCAGACCGAGCGCGATGCCAAGCGCCTGTTCCCGGAAGAGCGTTGGAACAAGCTGCACCTGCAGATCATCTTTTACGGCCGGGAGTACTCACCGGCCCGCAGCCCCAAGCGCGATCGCGATTTCATCACGCGCACCATTGGCCGCAAGTCGGAAATCGCCAAGCTGAAGTAACGCGCCGGATGGCCTTCTTCTCCAACGACTACCCGGACCGCATGCCTTTGCTGGAGCGCATCGGCAAAGAGTGGCGTTTCCGCAAGGCGGTCAAGGCCTCCAGGCAAGAACATGGCCGGCCCCAGTTTGTCCTCGTCCACCCCGATTGGCCGAGCAAGCGCGCCAGCATCATGGCCTACGCCAACGCCTTGAGGTGGGTGGTCACCAACCGGCCCCACACGCCCGCAACGTTCAACGGAATCACAACCCTGAAGCTGGCCTTCGATGACCGCACCGAGAAGCGGCAGGCCCAACCGGGATTCTGGAACGGCCATTGCCTGGACATCAGCAAGTCCACCCTCGACCGCCACCACCACGCCGTCTTCGGTTACGGCGTCAACGTGGACCCCACCGCGCACGAGGGGCCCATGCTCGAAAAGTCGGAGGGCAATGCCGTTCATGACGGCAGAGAAATTCAGGGGCCCCTCTCCCCAGACCAGCTCCAGCCGGGCAAGGTCTACCAGCGCATCATCGACAACCGCACCGAGGGCGGCCTCTTCGAGGACCTCCGCGTGGTCGTCATCCACGGCGAGGTGCCGGTGGTCTACC